>NZ_JAVDUS010000016.1:0-210537 GCF_031456485.1 Bacillus sp. 3255 | reverse complement strand
GCCTCCACCATCTTATGAATATGCCGTTGTAGCTCAACTGGTAGAGCAACTGACTTGTAATCAGTAGGTTGGGGGTTCAAGTCCTCTCGACGGCACCATTCACTGTAACGAATATGAATTGTCATGGAGCCGTGGTGTAGAGGCCTAACATGCCTGCCTGTCACGCAGGAGACCGCGGGTTCGAATCCCGTCGGCTCCGCCATTCATATTTTATCGTTATAGGGGACAAACTACTTTAAGTACATAAGGCTCGGTAGCTCAGTCGGTAGAGCAGAGGACTGAAAATCCTCGTGTCGGCGGTTCGATTCCGTCCCGAGCCATTGAGATGGTTGTGCTGCCACAACGCAGTACGGTTATCTCGCATCTGGAGGCTTAGTGAAGTGGCTAAACACGGCAGACTGTAAATCTGCTCTCTCCGAGTTCGGTGGTTCGAATCCATCAGCCTCCATTTCCCTAAGAGCCATTAGCTCAGTTGGTAGAGCACCTGACTTTTAATCAGGGTGTCGTAGGTTCGAGTCCTACATGGCTCACTTTTATAAGTGAAAATCAGAAGGCCGTAAGGTCTTTTTTTTATGGGGCGACCGAGAGGTTGCCCCTTATATATTTCCGGTTTGTTGCCTATATCCGTCCATCCGTCAGAAGCGCAAGAGCCGCCCCTGCCAATATTACAAAAAGCCTCCCAATCGGGAGGCTTTTGTCTTACCATTCGGATGTTATTTCAGTTTCTCAGCGACCGATTGCATTTTCTGCGTCATAGAAGCAGCTTTATCGCGCCGGTCATCGATTTTGATCGAGGTGGAGACGCGCTCAGCACCGTTCTTGAAAGGCACTTCATGAACGGCCCGAATCACTTCCAGGATGCGATCCAGAGGGCCTTCCAGAATGGTCCCCATAGGGGTCATTTCAAAGATGATGTCCGTGTGCTTCTCCAGCTCTTTGTGCAGATCGGCGACATAACCGCTAAGGCTGGTGGTTGCTGTTCCGATGGGAATAATCGTGAATTCAGCTATGGCCATTATCGACCGCTCCTTTCATCATTTCAGCTACTTATCATTGTAGAGGAGTAGAGGAGCATAAACAAGTTGTCCATGAAGGCGTGTTTTACGTGCTGGGTGAGTTCCATAATGTAATCGGACGCTCTGGCCGCGAGCGCCGACACCAAGGGGAACGAGTCCCCTCAACGAGCCGGGTATCTTCCCAGCCCTAATTTCTGCATGCTGAACTTAGCGCTAGCGTAATCCTTCTGGTGATCCCGCGGGGGACCGGCACCCAGCACTACGACATCAGGAATTTGCAAGCACGCCTCCCGCGGCACCTGCGCCAACAATCAAGATATCGGCTTCCTGCGCGTATCTCCTTTTCACGGCTCCTTCACAGCCTCCCAAGGGTCGAGATGTCCCAGGTCCGCCCGAACATAGCCGCGAGGATAGGCGGGCCCGCCGTATCCAATTTCGGACCATATCAGCGGATGCGAATAGTAGGCTTCTATGCTGAACTGCAGTAGTTTTTGAAATAGTGCTTTCTGCGGGACGCCGTCCCATTTCTCCGTGTTGGGATATTCATTGCTGGCGATCTGCTGCATGATAAGCCGCTTGTTCGCCGAATCCAATTCGAAGAATGGCTTGCTGCTGTGAATCCATCCGGTTTCATCAATAGCTTCCAGACCATTGCGAACGAGTGTTCGAATCTCTGGAACGTTCTTCTCCCGGTTGCCCTCGCCTTGCCCCTTGGCTAGCACTTCGTCAATATGGGAGAGTACATAGCCGATAATATCCCCTCTGGAATCATCCATAAGGAGCGAGCACCAGGCGCGCAAAGTTTCCGCTTCAAGCGGTGTGATATAGCGATAGCGGTTTTCGCGTAATAATCGGGCGTTGACGATGGAGCGAGTGTGAGCGTCCCATTCATTTTGCTCATCCATAACATTATAAGACGGATAATGGCTTTGATTTGTCATCGTGAAATAAAACCTCCATATATGGCAGTAAGTCCAAACACGTTGAAGAAAGCGAACGGCAGCGGCATGATGACAGGCGACCCCATAAACCCTTTGTAAGACCTCCTGTGGGATGATTCGACCCTTGTACAATTATTTCCAATAATACGCAATTTATGAGCCTGAGGTACTTTCATCCTCATAGCGATTGCATGGTAGAGATTCCATGGGAAGAACGTTTTGGCACCATTACCAATCCTGCGTGCGAGAGGAAACATTTTAGGAATGAAAGGCTTCTGGAAATCATGGTAATCTTGTACTAGATTTTATGGCAATTCCCATTTATACAAACAATTGCGCACTGGAGGAAATAATAATGATAAAGCATCTTGCTAAACGAACACTTGGAATTACAGCTGCCGTAACGATCGCGCTATCTGCGACTACAGCGGTGTCCGCCTACGCGGCGAATGACGATATGGATGCGGTGTCTCTTGCCAAGAAATTGGTCGGCATCGATTATTCCAGAAGCAACGAAACGCCGTCAGCCGGATTCGATTCCTCCGGTCTGATTTACTATGTTTATCAAACGTTGGACTATTCGGTGCCTAGAACGCTAGCCGAGCAGTTTAAGATGAACAAAAAGTCGATCAACGATATCTCCAAAGCGGAGCCGGGCGATATCCTGTTCTTTGGCAGCGGGAAGACGCCGTCTTATGCGGGGATTTATGTGGGGCAAGGGAAGATGGTCATGTCCTCCCAGAGCAGAGACGAAGTCGTCACACGCAACGTCAACGATTATAAGAAGAGCTTCATTGGCGGGAAAAGCATTCTATCCGCTACGGACCGCTTGAAGGCGGAGCTTATTCTTGCGGCTCAAAAATACTTAGGTGTTCCGTATGAGTTCGGTGCGAAATACGGACAAACCAAAACGATGGACTGCTCTTCATTCGTGAAAACGGTGTTCGCCCAATACGACATAACGCTGCCGCGGGTATCCCGTAATCAGGCGAAGGAAGGGAAATACGTAAGTAAAAGCAATTTGGAGGCCGGAGATTTAGTTTTCTTCACAACCCCGGATTCCGGCAAAAGCATCGGGCATGTAGGCATTTATGTAGGTAATGGGAATATGATTCATACGTACGGTGAAGGCGGCGTCAAATTCACCTCCATCAATAAAGAATGGTGGGCGGATCATTATGTGACGGCTCGCCGGATTTTGGACTGATTCAAGGTCAAACCCAAAGAACCCTTCTGCAGCTGAGGCGCGGGAGGGTTCTTTCCCATTCGGGAGCTTACATATGGTACAATAGAGAGATAGAGATAGAAGAAGTCAGGAGTAAGGAGAGAGGCAAATGGATTGGGAGCGAATCAAAGAGCGTTTGGAAGCGGTTTTACAGACACCTATGTACATCGGTTTGATAGCTGAAGCCGATTGGCTGCACTTGGCGGAAGAGCAGGCCGAAACTCCGATCAGCTTCGTCCGGAGCGTTGAGCGCGGCCGGGAGGTGCTGTTTTATTTATCCAAGGAGCACAAAGATATCAGAGTTCTGCAAGTTCCTGGAGCCAAACTCACCCCTTCCGAGCGCAAGCTCGTAGAAATGACGGTCGAATCCAAACAAACGCAGGAGAAGAAGCAGCGAGGAGCTTACCAGTCGGAAGACGAACGAAAAGCCTATCAATTACGAGAATGGCTGCTGCAGCAGATGGAGCTTGGCGCCACCTATGCGGAGCTGCCGGATGCGCTAGCTTCACAGTCCTCTCTGTATTCAACGAAAATTCCACTGCTTCTCTACGGGGATTATTCGCAAAATCAAAGCGTGACCTATACGGAGTTGAAGAAGCTGCTGGAGTCTTTCTTCGAATCGGAAATTACGCTTATTCCTTTGATGGAGAAAGAGTGGCTGATTCTGGCGCCGGAAGGACTGCTGGCAAGCGGCAGTGAAGAAAGAGAAGGCGACGAAGAAGAGAGCGTTGAGCAGATTCTGGATGCGCTAGGCTCTGGCTTATATGAAATGCTGGCGAATGAGTGGATCGGAGAATGCCATCTGGCCATCGATTATCCGGTGAAGCCGGCGAAAGCGCTGTTCGCTACGATTCTCAAATTGAGAGAGACGATCATGCTCGGCCGTTCCTTCCATGTAGGCAGCTTTATTCATCTTCGATGGGAACTCCGCCTGGAGAAACTGCTGCATTTGATAGACGAAGAAGAGAAAAACGAATTCCTGGAGCAGGTGCTCCGCGGCACCGATCATGCGCTGGATGCGGAGACGGTGACGACGCTTGAGCATTTCTTCTCTCTGGACTGCAATGTGAGCGAGACGGCGAAGAAGCTGTATATTCATAGGAATACGCTGTTGTACCGGTTGGACAAGTTTAAAAATGAGACCGGATTGGATGTCCGGACGTTTAATCATGCGGTTTTGGTGCGTCTTGCTACTCTATTGTACAAAGTAACGAAAAGAAAGTGATTTTTTTGTAGGTATTGTGCATAGTCAGTCCGGCCTTCGTGGGGTAAGATGAATGTAGTTAATAGTTGATGAACAAGTAGTGTACATCGATAAACCGTAGGGGGAATGAAACCATGGCAGGCGTACGTTTAAATCATATCGTTAAAAAATATTCCGGTGCAGAAGAATCCACAGTTAAGGATTTCCATCTTGAAATTGAAGATAAAGAGTTCGTCGTATTGGTTGGAGCATCCGGTTGCGGTAAATCCACAACGCTTCGTATGATCGCAGGACTAGAGGAAATTACTGAAGGTGAACTGTACATCGGAGATCGCCTTGTAAACGACGTTGCTCCTAAAGACCGCGATATCGCGATGGTATTCCAATCCTATGCTCTTTATCCGCATATGACTGTTTATCAAAACATGGCATTCGGTTTGAAACTTCGTAAATTCAAAAAAGCAGATATCGATGCTCGCGTTCGCGAAGCAGCGAAAATCTTGGATATCGTTCACTTGCTGGATCGTAAGCCGAAGGCTCTTTCCGGTGGTCAACGTCAACGTGTTGCCTTGGGCCGTGCGATCGTACGTGAGCCGCAAGTATTCTTGATGGATGAGCCGCTCTCCAACTTGGACGCGAAACTTCGTGTACAAATGCGCGCGGAAATCACGAAATTGACAAAACGTCTTGGTGTTACAACCATCTACGTAACGCATGACCAAATCGAAGCTATGACAATGGGCGATCGTATCGTTGTTATGGATAAAGGTATCATTCAACAGGCTGCTACACCTGAAGAAATCTACAACTACCCTGTGAACATGTTCGTTGCAGGCTTCATCGGATCCCCGTCCATGAACTTCATGACAGGTAACTTGACGCAAGAAGGCGGCGGAATCTTCTTCAAAGCAGGTTCTGTTAACGTAGAAGTTCCAGCTGGTAAAGCACAAGTGCTGAAAGATAAAGGCTATGTAGGTAAAGAAGTGATTCTGGGTGTTCGTCCGGAAGACATTCACGAAGAGCCTGTATTCTTGGAAGCATCCCCGAACACTGTCTTCAACGTAAACGTTGAGTTGACAGAGAACTTGGGTCACGAAATGTACTTGTACCTGAACGGTATCGGTTCTAACACAGTCATCGCTCGTGTTGACGGACGTTCCGGCATCAAAGAAGGCACAAACGTGAAATTGGCTTTGGATATGAACAAAGTTCATTTCTTCGATAAAGAGTCCACATTGTCCATCTTGGTAAAATAAGTTGGATCAGAAAAGCCAGCCGATATCGGCTGGCTTTTTTTCTGTTTGGCAACGCGGCAGTTGATTTCAATATCGTATTCCTTTACGATGAAACTAATGGAAAGAAATGAAGACGAGCAGAAGGAACAGGTTGTGCTCAGGCAAAACGCAGAGGGGACAGGACAATGGCCAAAAAAGTGAAAGTTTCCGAATTGGTGGACCAGCTCCACATGGAGGTTCTTGCAGGCGAATCAGGACTTAAACGCGGTATAACGACCGGAGATCTGTACCGTCCGGGTCTGGAGATGGCGGGCTATTTCAATTACCATCCGCGGGAACGCATTCAGATGCTAGGAAAGACAGAAATCACCTTCATGGAAATGTTAACGACGGGGGTTCGCCGAAACCGCGTCGAGCAGCTGTGCGCTCCGGAAGAGACGCCTTGTATCATCGTAACGAGAGGGTTGGATGTTCCGGTCGAGCTGTTGGAGGAAGCGACGAAGCGCGATCTTCCGGTGCTTCGCAGCCAAATGTCGACGACGATCTTTGCAAGCAGACTGACGGGTTACCTCGAAAATAAATTGGCGCCAAGCACAACGATCCACGGTGTACTTGTCGATGTGTACGGCGTGGGCATGCTCATCACAGGCAGCAGCGGCATCGGGAAGAGCGAGACGGCGCTGGAGCTTGTCAAACGGGGCCACCGGCTGATCGCCGACGATGCGGTCGAGATTCGGCAAAACGGTGAAAAAGTGCTGACCGGCAACGCGCCGGAGCTGATCCGCCATCTGCTCGAAATTCGCGGTGTCGGCATCATCAACGTGATGACCTTGTTCGGTGCAGGAGCCATTCGGAATGTGAAGAAGATATCCGTTGTGGTAAAATTGGAAAACTGGCAGCAGGACAAGCAGTATGACCGTCTGGGATTGGACGAGGAATTGACACGAATCATCGATACGGATTTGCCGCTGGTCACCATTCCCGTACGCCCAGGTCGAAACTTAGCGGTGATCGTGGAAGTGGCCGCGATGAATTACCGGTTGAAGCGAATGGGCTATAACGCGGCGCTTCAATTTACGAATAAGCTGACGGAATCGCTGAATGAGGATTATGAGGACTTTGATTGATAGAAGCTGGACGCAGCTTACATTGTGAAGGAGTGAAACTATGCTAGAAAGCGTGGCGTTTTCCCTTGGACCGATTCATGTCCGGTGGTATGGCATTATTTTAGGTACAGCAGCATTGGTTGGATTGTTATTGGCCATTCAAGAAGGGAAACGATTCAAAATCGTTCCTGATTTTTTCATGGATTTATTGCTGATAGGCGTGCCTTCCGCGATTATTGGGGCAAGAATATATTATGTAGCCTTCCAATGGTCCGATTATAAGAACAACTTAGCGGAAATATTTATGATATGGCACGGCGGGATCGCCATTTACGGCGCGCTGATCGGGGCCATAATCGGGGTCTTCTTCTACGTCAGAGCCAAAGGCTACAACTTCCTGCGCATTGCGGACATTTGCGCTCCCGGCTTGATCGTGGGTCAAGCTATCGGACGCTGGGGTAACTTCATGAACCAGGAAGCGCACGGGGGCCCGGTGAGTGAGTCGTTTCTGCGCGACACGCTGCATTTGCCGAATTTCATCGTGAATCAGATGAATATTGAAGGTACTTTCTATCATCCGGCGTTTCTCTATGAATCGCTATGGAATATCGTTGGCCTGTGCGTACTCCTATGGCTTCGCCGCAGACCGTTCCTTCGGGCGGGAGAGCTGTTCTTCAGCTATTTCATCTGGTATTCCATCGGCCGTTTCTTTATCGAAGGCGTACGCACGGACAGCCTGGATTTCACAGGACCGACCTGGCTGGCATCGCTGCTCAACGCATTGTGGTCGCCGATGAAAGTCGTTTTTGAGCCGGGTGTCATGACCTATGGAGGAAATATAAGATTCTCGCAGCTGTTGGCGCTTCTGCTCGTGATTGGCATGGCGATTCTTATCATCGTCAGAAGGAAGAAAGGTTATGCGAACGTACGCTACGCAGATCCGATTGTTTCCTCGAAGCCGGCAAGCACGAAGAAAGAAGTTTCCGAACAAGAGATTGGACAGGATAAAGGAGCAGATTATGATTCAAACCGTACTGTTTGACTTGGATGGCACGATTGTCGATACGAATGAACTGATTGTACAGTCCTTTCTGCATAGCTTGGAGGGCGAAACGCCGGAGCCGGTAGGCCGGGAGCTGATCATTCCGAACATGGGCCGTCCCCTAGTGGAGCAAATGGAGTTTTTCTCCGGACGCAAAGAAGTCGAGGAGCTCATTAAGAAATATAGAACGTTTAATTTAGCCAAGCACGACGAGCTCGTGAAGGAGTTCCCGCATGTGCGGACCGTGATGGCGAAGCTGCACGAGAATGGCGTCAAAATCGGCATCGTGACGAGCAAAATCAGACAAACGACGCTAATGGGTCTGAAGCTGTGCGGACTCGACCCGTATGTAAGCACGATTGTGACCGTTGAAGACGTCAAAGAGGCGAAACCGCATCCGGAAGGTATCCTGGCTGCGATGGCAACGCTCGGCGGTTCACCGGAGACGACGCTGATGGTCGGAGACAGCCATTATGATATCGAAGCCGCGAAGAATGCGGGAGTCGTATCGGTAGGCGTCACCTGGTCATGGAAAGGGCGCTCCTACCTGGAGCAGTACAACCCGGATCATCTGATTGACGATATGTTCGATCTGCTGCCGATCGTTGGGCTCGCTTCGGATGTGGAGGCTCGTTGAGACAAACGGACAAATACCCGGTCGATGGACCTAACGCCCTATGGCAGATCTATCATACCGTCAGCAAGTGGAAGGCGATCCGCAATTTCGTATTCATCCAGATTACGCGGTATTCGCCTTCCCTGCGGATGAAAAACTGGATATACCGGAACATCCTCGGCATGAAGGTCGGCGAGCATACCGCTTTTGCGCTGATGGTTATGGTGGACGTCTTTTTTCCCGAGAAAATACATATCGGCAATAATACGATTATTGGGTATAACACGACGATCCTGGCGCATGAATATTTGACGAAGGAATATCGGCTCGGCGATGTGCGAATCGGCTCCAATGTGATGATCGGTGCGAATACAACCATTCTGCCTGGGGTCACAATCGGCGACCATGCCGTTATCGGCGCGGGCTCCGTCGTTCATAAGGACGTGGCGCCGCACACCTTCGTAGCGGGCAATCCGCTGCAGACGATACGTCAGTCCCCCAATGAGAATTGAGAGAGTTGTGCGCGTGCGAGCGTGCAGCTCTTTTTCTATGCCATTCGAGAAGGTAGCGAATCTTGGGAATACCGGGAACTGGCAATTGACGCTTCTTAAGGTTACATGTTAAAATAGCCGTACATTCTTTATTTTGGTAGCATGGTAGCACGTTAACGTACTAAAGTATCAAACGGAAAACAGGATGAAATTCCTAGATGTTGGGGTGAGACGGTGTCAAAGCCAAAAGTATTTGAAAAGCCGCTAGGGGTCAAGGATTACTTGCCCGAGGCGGTAACGAAACTGCGCAATATAGAATACCGCGTGCTGGCCTGTATGGAGCGCTGGGGTTACAACCAGATTCTGACGCCTACGCTTGAATATTACGATACGGTGGGAGTGGCGAGCTCCACGGAAGATAAGAAGCTGTTCAAATTGCTGGACCGCAAAGGGCAGACCTTGGTATTGCGTTCCGAATTGACGGCTCCGATTGCTCGTGTAGCGTCCTCCTTATTGAAGGAGCATTCCTTCCCATTGCGTCTTTCTTATCATTCGAATGTATTTCGGGCGATCGAGGAGGAGGCGGGCCGGGATTCCGAGTTTTTCCAGACCGGCGTGGAGTTGATCGGCGACGCTTCGTCCGAAGCGGATGCTGAAGTCGTAGCGCTGGCGATCGCTTCGCTGCAAGCCGCAGGCGTCGGCACATTCAAGATTGCCCTCGGCCATGTCGGCTTCTTGAACGGATTGTTCCAGGAAACCCTGGAAGGGCGCAGCGATGCACAGCTGAGCTTGAAGGAGCATTTGCTCGGACGCGATTATGTCGGGTACCGCGAAGCGATCAAATCGCTGGCCCTTACGCCGGAAGTGGAGCGTGAGCTCATCGGTGTCTTGAGGCTGAGAGGCGGAGACGAAATCTGCGCGCAAGCGCGGATGGTAACCCAGCATCCGATCGCACAGGATGCGATCCGACATCTTTGCGAAGTGTGGGATGTGCTGAAGGCCTACGGAGTCAGCGAGCATGTCGTCATCGATTTGACGATGATCGGCGATTTCTCCTACTACACCGGCATGACGTTCGAAGGCTATGCAGCCGACCTCGGTTTCCCGGTCTGCAGCGGCGGACGGTATGACAATCTGCTGAGCCAATTCGGGCGGCCTGCGCCGGCAACGGGCTTCGCGCTGAAGACGAACCGGATTCTTGAGGTAACGGGCGGAGAGGCAGTTCCTTCGCCTAAGCGGGTGCTGATCGGTTACGATGCCGAGCACCGGGAAGAGGCGCTTCGGTTAGCGAAGGCGAAGCGGAGCAGTGATGAAGCGGCTGTGGTCATTACGCAGCTTGTAGGCGATCAGGCAGCATGGAGACAAGCTATGGTGACGAAGCCGGACGGTTCGATTGAGGTGCAAGGCACATTGTATCAGGAAGTTATGACATTGATAGCGAAGTAAGCTCGGAAGGTAGGTTGGAACGGTGGAAGATATTCTTAAAGTAGCGATGCCGAAAGGGCGTATTTATAAACAGGCGGCGAAGCTTTTTCATAAGGCGGGACTGCCCATTCCGGAGGACCTGGAAGAAGGCCGCCGGCTCATTATTCCCGTACCGGAAGCCAGAATGGAGTTTATCCTGGCCAAGCCGGTCGATGTGCCCACATACGTCGAATACGGCGTGGCGGACATCGGGGTTGTCGGCAAGGACGTGTTGATGGAAGAGAACCGCAACGTTTACGAGCTGCTGGACTTGGGCATTGCACGCTGCCGCATGTCGGTCATTGGCTTGCCGGATTGGAAGCAAGTGATCAATCCGCGAGTGGCGACGAAGTATCCGAACGTCGCTTCGCAATATTTCCGCGAGCAGGGGCAGCAGGTCGAGGTCATTAAGCTGAACGGCTCCATCGAGCTGGCGCCGCTGATCGGCCTTGCCGACCGGATCGTGGATATGGTCGAGACGGGCCAGACGCTCAAGGAGAACGGACTCGTTGAGCAAGAAGAAATTTTTCAGATTACGAGCCGCCTGATCGCGAATCGGGTCAGTTACCGAATGAAGAACGATTCCATTCAGCGGTTATGCGATATGCTGCAGGCGGTGCTTCCTGCGCTAACGAAGGTCTAGATAGAGAGGAAGATAGCTATGCGGATACTACCCGCCTCCGAATTTGAATTGAAACGCGAGGTCGAATACGGTTCGCCCGAGCAGAACGAAACCGTCCGCCGCATCATCGATGAGGTGCGGCAGGACGGCGACGCCGCGCTGCGGCGCATGGCGCGGGAGTTCGACCGCGTCGAGGTCGCCGAGCTTCGCGTCAGCGACGAGGAGATCCAGGCGGCGTACACGCAGGTCGACGCCGGGTTCCTGACGGCGCTGCGGCAAGCCGCCGCCAATATTCGTGCGTTCCATGAGAAGCAGAAACGCACGTCGTGGATGGACCTGCAGCCGGACGGCAGCCTGCTGGGCCAAATCATCCGGCCGCTGAAGCGGGTCGGCTTGTATGTGCCCGGAGGGAAGGCGGCATACCCGTCCTCCGTGTTGATGAACGCCATCCCCGCGATCGTAGCGGGGGTGCCGGAGATCGCGATGGTGACGCCTCCGGCCACCGCCGGGGAAGAGGGCATCAACCCGCATATCCTCGTGGCGGCAGCCGAAGCGGGTGTGAAGGAGATTTACCGCGCAGGCGGAGCGCAGGCGGTAGCCGCCCTCGCCTACGGCACGGAATCGATCCAGCCGGTCGACAAGATCGTCGGCCCGGGTAACATCTACGTCGCGCTGGCGAAGCGCTTCGTGTTCGGTGTCGTCGATATCGACATGATCGCCGGACCGACGGACATCGTCGTGCTGGCGGATGAGCACGCCGATCCGGAATATGTGGCCGCCGATTTGCTGGCGCAGGCCGAGCACGACGAGATGTCACCGGCAATTCTGGTGACCCCGTCGCAGGAGCTCGCCGAGTCGGTGCGGCTGGAGCTGTGGCGGCAGCTGGACGTGCTGCCGAAGAAAGCGATCGCTGCGGTATCGACAGCAACCAGAGGCGCGATCCTCCTCGTAGACAGCTTGGACGAGGGCGTTGACGTCGTCAACCGCTTGGCGCCGGAGCACTGCGAGCTGCTCGTGCAAGAGCCGTTCAATCTGCTGCCGCGTATTGAGAACGCCGGCGCGATTTTCCTCGGCGCGTACAGCACGGAGCCTGTCGGCGATTATTTCGCCGGCCCTAACCACGTGCTGCCGACGAACGGCACGGCCCGGTTCTCATCGCCGCTGAATGTGGACGATTTCCTGAAGAAATCAAGCGTCATTCATTATAGCAAGGAAGCGCTCCTCGCGAACGGCGACATGATTATGACGCTGGCCCGCAACGAAGGGCTGGAAGGCCATGCGAGAGCGGTGGAAGTACGACTGAAGAAGGAAGGGAAATGAACCTAATGGCTGAACAGGACAATGCAAGAGTGCGCTCGGCGAGCGTAGCCCGCAAGACGAATGAGACGGACATCAAGCTATCGTTCCAAGTGGATGGAACAGGAATTTCGGAGATTGCGACGGATGTTCCCTTCTTGAACCATATGCTCGATTTATTCACGAAGCATGGCCATTTCGACTTGAAGGTCGATGCCAAGGGCGATATTGAAATCGACGATCATCACACCGTTGAAGATATCGGCATTTGCCTGGGACAGACGCTGCGCGAGGCGCTTGGCGACAAGAGAGGCATCAAACGTTATGCGAACGTGTTCGTGCCGATGGATGAGGCGCTGGCACAGGTTGCGATCGATATCAGCAACCGTCCGCATTTCGAATACCGCGCGCAATATCCAACCGCTAACGTAGGCAGCTTCGAAACGCAGCTTGTGCATGAGTTCTTGTGGAAGCTGGCGCTGGAAGCACGCATTACGCTTCATGTTATCGTTCATTACGGTCAGAACACACATCATATGATCGAAGCGGTGTTCAAAGCGTTAGGCCGTGCTATCGATGAAGCGACAACGATTGATCCTCGCGTGCAGGGGGTTCCTTCGACGAAGGGAGTGCTGTAGTCATGATCGCCATTATTGATTATGGAATGGGCAATTTACATAGCGTCAGCAAGGCGGTTGAACGCCTTGGCTATGAAGCGGTGGTGACCGGCGATGCCGAGCAGATTCTGGCTGCCCAAGGGGCGATTCTTCCGGGTGTCGGCGCATTCGGCGATGCGATGGACCAGCTGCGCGAGTCGGGACTGAATGAGGTTGTCCTGCGTTACGCGGAGTCCGGCAAACCGCTCCTCGGCATCTGCCTCGGCATGCAGCTGCTGTTCACTTCCGGCGAGGAGCATGGCAACCACGAAGGGCTGGGCCTGCTGCCCGGTTCCGTTGTGCGTTTCCGCGGTGACTATAAAGTACCGCACATGGGGTGGAACAAGCTGAGCTATCGGCACAGCGAGAGCCCGATTTTCCAAGGTGTTGAAGAGGGGCACGTATACTTCGTGCACTCCTACCATGCGAAGCCGGAGCGCGAGAGCGATTTGCTTGCGGTCACCGACTATCACCAGCCGGTGACGGCGATTGTCGGACGCGACAACGTATACGGCATGCAGTTTCACCCCGAGAAGAGCGGGGAGATCGGCATGCAGCTGTTGAGAAATTTCCTGGCTCTCTGCCAGTAAGGGGCATGACCGGCGAATGCGCCGCTTCCCCTCCTGAATGGCCGGGCTTGCAAGTTAACTAGGAGGTGCCATCATGTTAGCCAAAAGAATTATTCCTTGCCTCGACGTCAAGGACGGCCGGGTCGTCAAAGGCGTGAACTTCGTGAATTTGCGCGATGCGGGCGATCCGGTGGAACTGGCGGCGATTTACGATAAAGAAGGTGCGGACGAACTCGTATTCCTCGACATTTCGGCTTCGGTCGAAGGCCGTGCGACGATGGTGGAGGTTGTCCGCCAAACGGCAGGGGAGATTACGATTCCGTTCACTGTCGGAGGCGGCATCTCCAGCGTGGACGATATGAAACGCCTGCTGCGTGCAGGAGCGGATAAGATCGGCATCAACACGGCGGCGGTGCGTAATCCGCAGCTCGTCTCCGATGGTGCGCGCAAGTTCGGTTCCCAATGTATCGTCGTCGCCATTGACGCCAAGTACAATGCGGAGTGGGGCGAATGGGAAGTGTTCACGCACGGCGGGCGCAATGCAACAGGCATGAAGACGCTGGAGTGGGCGAAGCGCATGGAAGAGCTCGGTGCAGGCGAAATATTGCTGACCAGCATGGATGCGGACGGCACGAAGGACGGCTTCGATCTGAAGCTGACGCGCGCTGTTTCCGAGCTGTTGACCATTCCGGTGATTGCTTCCGGCGGAGCGGGCCGAACGGAGCACTTCTACGATGTGTTCACGGAAGGCAAAGCCGATGCCGGGCTGGCGGCGACGATTTTTCATTACAAAGAGCTTTCGATTCAAGGGGTCAAGGCTGACCTGAAAGATAAAGGGGTTGAAATCCGATGACATTTTCACTGGAACAGATTAAATATGACGCGCACGGACTTGTGCCTGCCATCGTGCAGGACGCGGTCAGCAAAGAAGTGCTCATGCTCGCCTATATGAACGGCGAATCCTTGCAGCGCACGATACAGACGGGCGATACTTGGTTCTGGAGCCGCTCCCGCGGAGAGCTGTGGAACAAAGGGGCAACCTCCGGTCACACGCAGAAGGTCAAAGCGCTGCGCTATGATTGCGACGCGGACACGCTGCTCGTACTTGTAGAGCAAACGGGACCTGCCTGCCACAATGGCACGTACACCTGCTTCACGCAAAGCATTCCGGTGGAAGGCGCTGCGCAAGAAGGTACGGAGCCGGCAGTCTCCGGAGATCGTTTCGCCATCCTTGGGGAGCTTGAGACGGTCATTGCCTCGCGCGACGCGGAGCGTCCGGAAGGGGCGTATACGACTTACCTTTTCGAGAAAGGTGTCGACAAGATCCTCAAAAAAGTGGGCGAAGAAACGGCTGAAGTCATTATCGCCGCCAAAAATAAAGACAACGACGAGCTTCGTTATGAAGCCAGCGATCTCATTTTCCATTTAATGGTACTTCTGCGCAATAATAAACTGCCTTTGGATGAAATTATGAGAGAGCTTAGAAAACGGCATGTCCAAAAATAAATAAGACGACCTGGAGTGATTCACGATGTTGATTGATTACCATACACATCATGTGCGCTGCGGTCATGCCTCCGGGGAGCTGGAGGAGTACGTCAAACGCGGCATCGAGATCGGGCTCACGCAATTAGGGCTTTCGGATCATATGCCGCTTTTGCATGTGGATCCGCAGACGTATTGGCCGGAGATGGCTATGCCGATGGAGGAGCTGCCCCGCTATGTCGAGGAGTGCCTGCATCTGAAAGAAAAATATAAGGACCAAATCGATATACGCGTCGGTCTTGAAGGCGATTATATCGAGGGCTATGAGAAAGAGATCGAGGCGATTATCAAGGCGTATCCTTGGGATTATGTGATCGGATCGGTTCATTTTCTGGGTGAGTGGGACATTTCGGACTTCCGGCAAATTGCAGGCTGGGAAGGCAAGGATATTTATGAGGTTTATATCCAATACTACGAGGCAGTGAAGAAAGCGGTTCGTACCGGCTTCTATGATTATATCGGTCATATCGACATGATCAAGCGGTTCGGCTATGTGCCGGATCGCGACACGTGGGAGCTCGAGAAAGCGGCATTAGATACGGTGAAGGCATGCGGCCTTGCCATCGAGCTTAATGCATCGGGCCTTCGTCACCCCTGTAAAGAAATGTTTCCCAGCCGCCGTATGCTCAAATACTGCCAGAAGGTGGGAATTCCCGTAACGCTGGGATCGGACGCCCATCAGCCGGAGCGGTTGGCCCAATATTTGGATGAAGCGAGATCGCTGCTCAAAATGATCGGATTTAACGAAATAGCCACATTTCATGCACGAAATCGACATCTTGTGACTTTTTAAATTCGACACCTTTCATGTATAATGAGTAGGGCGTGAACAATTTTATTTAATGAACCTTCGGAGGTAACCATTAACCATGCATAGCGACAATGTTAAAATTTTTTCCGGATCTTCGAATCCGAAGCTTGCGGAACGTATCTGTAAAGAGCTCGGCCAGCCGCTTGGACAAATTAAACTATCCCGTTTCAAAAGCGGAGAAATCTACTGCCTTTACGAAGAGACAATTCGTAACTGCGACGTATTCCTGGTGCAAACCTTTTCCCATCCGATCAATGAACATATGATGGAACTTCTGGTCATGATGGATGCGGCAAAAAGAGCTTCTGCAAGAACGATCAACCTTGTCATCCCTTACTATGGTTACTCTCGTCAAGAACGCAAAGCCGCTCCGCGCGAGCCTATTTCCGCTAAACTTGTAGCCGACTTGTTCAGTGCGGCAGGCGCCAACCGTGTTGTTACGATTGACCTGCATGCGCCGGCCATCCAAGGCTTCTTCAATATTCCAGTCGATCACCTGACGGCTCTTGATGTCATCAGTGATTGCATCAAAAAGAAAAATTTGCATAACCCGATCATCGTTTCTCCGGATGCAGGCCGTGCTACGACTGCGGAGAAAATGGCCAACATCCTCGATGCGCCGTTCGCGATGATGATCAAGAAGCGCCCTGAGCACAACGAGTCCGTTATTACTCACGTAATCGGCGACGTTGTAGGCCGCACGCCGATCATTATCGAGGATTTGATCGATACGGGAACGACGATTGTCAACGTTGTGGAGAGCTTGAAAGAGAGAGGCGCGCTGGACGTTTATATTTGCGCGACGCACCCTGTCTTCTCCGGACCTGCTCTGCAGCGCTTGGATCACCCGAACATTAAGGAAGTTATCATTACGGATTCCATCGCGATTCCGGAAGGCCATTCGGATAAATTCAATGTGCTTTCCGTAGCGCCGCTCTTGTCCGATGCCATCCGCATCATTAATGACGGCGGTTCCTTGTCCTCCCTGTTCAAATACGGCGGCGTGTAGGCCCGATCTATCCGCTGTCCAAGCACGTTTTATAAAAGTAAGATCTTACCTTGGGATTATGTTTTTGGCTTCCCGGCGATCTATGGTATAATTTGAATGTAATCAAATTGCCGGGGGTGTCTTGCTATGGAAAAGATTAAGCGTGTGTCCGAAGCGCCAAAACCAAAAGTGATTTCAATTAACATGGATGCCGCATTCTTTTTCGAGAGAGCGGTTCAATCTTTGGATCGGTTTCATTATGATAAGGCATTGAAATATTTCCGGCGGGCTGCGGAGTACGAGCAGGATAATCCTGTGAATCACTGCAACCTTGCGGGAGTTCTCTCCGAAATGGGCAATTATGACGAGTCGAACCAAATTTTGCAGCATATCCTTGATACGATCGATCCCGAGATGACGGAATGTCACTTTTATATGGCGAACAACTATGCCAATATGGAAAATTTCGAGCAGGCAGAACAAGCATTGGTTCGGTATTTGGAAACTGATCCTACGGGACAGTTCATGGAAGAATCCGAAGAGATGATGGAAATGCTGAGCTACGAGCTTGAACGCCCCGCCCCTCTCACTAGCATCAAGAGTCGAGAAGGGCTCTTCGAGCATGATAAGGCCCGCGCCCTCCTGGAGGAGGGGAAGTTCGCCGAAGCCGTGAGGCAGCTGGAGAAGCTGGTTGAGAATCAACCGGAGTTCACTGCCGCGCGTAACAACTTGGCACTGGCTTATTATTACATGGGGCAGTTCGAGAAAGCGATGGAAACGATTCATGCTGTACTCGAAATCGATCATGGCAATTTGCATGCCTTGTGCAACATGGCCATCTTCCACCAGCATTTCGGCAATAAGCGGGAGCTGGCGGAGCTTACGGACCTCTTATGCAAGACGTATCCGTACCAGCAGGATCATGTGTTCAAGCTCGCTACGACGATGGGCATTCTTTCGCAGCATGAGAAAGCGTATCATCTGTTCAGGCGTCTGCTGAAAGCGGGGGACGGTACGGCCGATCCTTGTCTGTATCATTACGCCGCTGTGGCTGCCTGCCACATTGGCCGGTTCGATGAAGCATACCGGTATTGGAAGCAAGCTCACAAGCTGGATCCCGGCGCGGAAATCTCCAAATTTTATTTGGAGCAGCTGCGTACGCGCGAGAAGGTGGAAGGCCCGCTGACATGGAGCTACCATTACCATCTGCCCTTCGAAGAGCAGTTCCGCGTGCTGGAGAAATCGGCGCAGGGCATACCGGACCAACTGAAGAAAGATCCGCTTGTCCGCTCGTCCTTCTTCTGGGCGCTGCGCCACGGGGATATCGAAACGAAGCTTCAGGTCATTCAAGCTTTCGGTTTGATCGCCGACAACGAGGTGAAGGATGCCTTGCAGGACTTCATTCTGGACCGGGATGAAGATGACTACTTGAAGAAGGTTGCCATCTTCGTGCTGCGCAGCATGGGGATCCGGGAGTCTATCCCGGCTTATCTCGAGAATCAGGAGATTATGGTGGAGGCCTCGCCTTATTCGCCGCATTTGCCCGTCTGGGATGTGAAATGGCAGAACGTCATGGAGATGGCGCTCTCTCATATGCATAAGCGGTATGATATGGTGCAACAGTATGATTTGGAGATTCTATGGGTGGAGTTTCTGACGAAGCTGTATCCGTCCGTGCCGAAGATTCAGAAGTCCGAGGGTTGGGCGGCTGCGTTGGAATATTTGATCGCCAAGATGCATCGCCGCGCGATTTCGTATCAAGAAGTTTCGACGCGCTATGGCGTGACCGTTTCGACGGTGAGCCGGAATGTGAAACTCATTGACGATACTTGCGGTTTACGCGAGAAGATGGAAGCGATCTTCAACAAATTCACAAGTATTTGATCGCTTGGTCATGCCGTGACGCATGACCGGCTTTCATACATATAGGTATGCTTATTACAGATAGCTTTCCAATGGAGAGCATTTAGGAGGGAAACATATGTACAAAGCAGTCGTTGTAGGAACAGGACCATCCGGATTAACAGCAGCCATTTATTTAGCTCGCGCCAACCTGAGCCCCCTTGTCATCGAAGGACCGGAGCCAGGCGGCCAATTGACCACGACAACCGAAGTGGAGAATTTCCCGGGCTTCCCTGAAGGGATCATGGGACCTGAACTGATGGAAAACATGCGCAAGCAAGCGGAACGCTTCGGCGCTGAATTCAAAACGGGCTGGGTGAACTCCGTAGAGTTGACGAACCGTCCGTTCAAATTGCAAGTGGAGGGCTTGGGTGAAGTCGAGACGGAAACGTTGATCATTTCAACAGGCGCTTCGGCCAAATTGCTCGGCATCGGCAACGAGAAAGAGAATATCGGACGCGGCGTAAGCACATGCGCAACCTGCGACGGTTTCTTCTTCCGCGGCAAAAAGATCATCGTTGTGGGCGGCGGAGACTCCGCGATGGAAGAGGCGAACTTCTTGACTCGCTTCGCTTCCGAGGTGCGTCTGGTGCATCGTCGCGATGAACTTCGCGCCTCCAAGATCATGCAGGATCGCGCTCGCGGCAACGAGAAGGTGAAATGGGCGCTGAACAATACGCCGATTGAGGTTGTTTCCGGCGAGAAGGGCGTAACCGGCCTGAAAGTGAAAAATAACGTTACCGGTGAAGAGGAAATCATCGAAACGGACGGTATTTTCGTAGCGATCGGCCATTCGCCGAATACGAAGTTCCTGGGCGGACAAATCGAAACGGACGAACAAGGCTACATTAAGGTGAAGCCGGGGACGACCGAGACGAATATTCCCGGCGTGTTCGCATGCGGCGACGTGCAGGATACGAAGTACCGTCAAGCGATCACAGCGGCAGGCAGCGGATGTGCGGCAGCGCTGGAAGCTGAGAAATTCCTGGAAGGCCACATCGTACACGATTGGAGCCAATCGCTGTAAGACTTTGTACAGCAAACGTGGGAGGCTATGCTTTCCACGTTTTCTTATTTCCTCGGGAAATAGATGAATCTTGACCTGTCTACAGCCTTGTCTTATAGTTGAAAAAGGAGCTTATGCCCGAAAATTTTAAAGATTATTCATGAGGTGACCTTGCAATGTCAAATCAGATTTATATCGGTGTAGATTTAGGCGGTACCAATATTAAAGTCGGTATCTGCGACGAGCAGGGGAAACTGCTGCAAACGTTAGAAGGCCCAACAGGTGCGGAGAACGGTGCGGAGGCTGTTATCGAGCGTATTGCGCAGCAAGTGCGCCAAATTGTCGAAGAATCTCCGTTTGAGTGGGAGCAAGTGGCGGGAATTGGCGCGGGCTTGGCTGGATTCATGGATATTCCGGAAGGTTTCGTCAAATTTTCTCCCAATTTGCAATGGCATAACGTCCCTGCCAAGAAAATGTTGGAGACGCTTCTAGGCAAAACGGTAAAAATCGACAACGACGCGAATGTGGCAGCGCTTGGCGAAGCATGGGCCGGTGCTGGCGCAGGCATTCCGAACTTGGTTTGCTATACGCTTGGAACGGGTGTTGGCGGCGGTATCATTATTAACGGCAAAATCTATCAAGGCGCTGCCGGCATGGCTGGCGAGCTCGGTCATATGTCCGTTGTGCCGGATATCGAAGCTATTCAATGCGGATGCGGACAAATGGGCTGTCTTGAGACGGTATCCTCCGCAACAGGCATCGTGCGCATGGCCAAAGAAGCGGTAGAGCGCGGCGAGCGCACATCTCTTGCGCTGCATGAGAAGATTGAAGCCAAGCATGTATTCGATGCGGCGAAAAGCGGCGACGAAGTAGCCCTGCGCATCGTGAACCGCGCGGCTTATTATCTCGGACGCTCCATGGCGGCTATGGCTGTCGTCATTAATCCGAAGAGGTTCATTATCGGCGGAGGCGTATCCAAGGCAGGAGAGATTCTGTTCCAGCCGATTCGCGACACATTTAAGAAATTTACGCCGGAAACAGCGGCAGAGGGTGTTGAGATCGTTGCGGCAACACTTGGCAACGATGCAGGCGTCGTAGGCGCTGCCGGTCTGAATTTACGTTAGACATACATGCAGGGGTTCGCATGGCTAATGCGGGTACGTGTTAGCCTGCGAAAGCACTCCAAAGGAAGGTGTCGTTCATGGAAGAAAACCACCCTTTAGCGAAGCTGGTCATTATTACGGGGATGTCGGGTGCGGGGAAGACGATTGCCGTGCAAAGTCTCGAGGATCTCGGATTTTTTTGCGTAGATAACTTGCCGCCTGTGCTCATTCCTAAGTTCGCTGAGTTAATCGTGCAGTCGATGGGGAAGATCGGCAAAGTCGCACTGGTGATTGATTTGCGGGGGCGTGAATTTTTCACTGCACTTCAGGAGTCGCTTCGCTATATTCGCGAGAATTACACGCTCAGCTATGAGATTCTTTTCCTGGACGCTACCGACGCAACGCTCGTGCAGCGCTACAAGGAGAGCCGTCGTCGTCACCCGCTGGCACCCGAAGGGGCGCCGCTTGAAGGGATCGGGCTTGAGCGCAAGCTGCTCGAGGAACTGAAGGGTCTGGCTACGCAGGTGATCGATACAAGCTCATTGAAGCCGGTCCAGCTGAAAGAAAGAATTATTTCCCGGTTCACCAATTTGGAAACGAACCGCATATCTATAAATGTAATCTCCTTCGGCTTTAAATACGGTGTACCGATTGACGCTGACTTAATCTTCGATGTTCGCTTCCTGCCCAACCCCCACTATGTGGAACAGCTACGCCCGCAGACAGGCCAAGATCCCGATGTGTACGACTACGTCATGAAATGGTCGGAGACGCAAGAATTCCTAACCAAGCTGCTTGATATGTTGAACTTCTTGATGCCGCAATACAAGAAAGAAGGCAAAAGCCAGGTTGTAGTTGGCATAGGCTGTACAGGAGGCAAGCATCGTTCTGTGGCGATTACCGAGTACCTCGGCAAAGTGCTGGGGAACAGCGAGACGGAAGCCGTGCGATTGAGTCACCGAGATGCCGAACGGGACCGCGTCTAAGCATCTTACGATTAAGGAGTGAAAGAAATTTGAAATATGATAAAACACAGCGCACTCCCAGAATAGTCGTAATTGGCGGCGGTACAGGTCTCTCGGTAATGCTTAGAGGATTGAAGGAGAAGCCGGTCGATATCACAGCCATCGTAACGGTGGCTGATGACGGCGGGAGCTCCGGCATTCTTCGCAATGAGATGCAGATGCCGCCCCCGGGCGACATTCGAAACGTGTTAACCTCTCTGGCTGATGTGGAACCGCTGCTATCGCTCATGCTGCAATATCGATTTCAGGTGGGAACTGGATTAGCAGGCCATAGTCTGGGAAATCTAATCTTAGCGGCCTTAACCGACATTACCGGTGATTTCGTCACGGCCGTTCAGGAGATGAACCGGGTGTTCGCCGTACGCGGCAGGGTCATCCCGGCTTCCAACCAGGCGATCGTGTTGAAAGCCATTATGGAAGATGGTACTTTAGTCGTAGGGGAATCGAAAATTCCGAAGGCTGAAGGGCGCATCAAGCGCGTATTCATCGAACCCGCCAATGTAACGCCTTTGGCGGATGCGGTGCAAGCGATCCGCGATGCGGATGCGATCCTCTGCGGCCCGGGCAGTTTGTACACCAGCTTGCTGCCGAACCTGCTCGTGCCGGGAATTGCCGAGGAAATCGTCAAATCGAAAGCCGTGAAGCTGTTCATATGCAATGTGATGACACAGCCCGGTGAAACCGATGACTACTCGGTAAGCGATCATCTCGATGCGATCTATGATCATCTCAAGCAGCATTTGTTTGATTATGTGATCGTCAACAATGGGGAGATTCCTCCGCAGGTGCAGGCACGATATGCCGAGAAAGGCTCGAAAGCGGTTCATTTGGACCTCGATGAGGTGACGAAGAGAGGGTATCAGGTTATTGCTGACCGGCTCGTGCTGTTCCGCACCTACCTTCGTCATGATGCAGAGAAATTGAGTGACCATATTTATCAGCTTGTCGAAAGCTGGATGTTAAGGAAGAAGTGAGTCTCATGTCCTTCGCGGCAACAACCAAAAAAGAATTGACCCTTATAACGGAATCGGAAGCCTGCTGCGAGAAAGCGGAGCTATCGGCTCTTATTCGAATGAATGGAGCTGTTCAGCTGACGAACCAACGCGTTGTGCTCGATGTATCCACCGAGAATGCGGCTATCGCCAGAAGGATCTATTCGTTAATCAAGAAGACGTACAAACTGCACACCGAGCTGCTGGTGCGGAAGAAAATGCGTCTGAAGAAGAATAACGTGTACATCGTTCGGGTGCCCGGTCAAGTCCAGGAGCTGCTTAGCGATCTGAAGATCGTTTCCGAAGGGTTTATTTTCACCACAGGCATCAACAAAGAGATTATCAAGGGCAATTGCTGCAAGCGCGCTTATTTGCGCGGGGCTTTCATGGCCGGCGGTTCGGTGAACAACCCCGAAGGGTCGTCGTATCACCTCGAAATCGCCTCGATTTATGAGGAGCATTGCAAAGCGCTTGTCCATTTGGCCAACAAGTTCGATCTTAATGCCCGCTTTATCGAACGTAAGAAGGGGTTCGTCCTGTATATCAAGGAAGGCGAGAAAATTATCGAGTTTCTAAGCATCATAGGGGCGCACCAAGCCTTGCTGCGCTTCGAGGATGTCCGGATTATGAAGGATATGAGGAACTCGGTGAACCGGATCGTCAACTGTGAAACAGCGAACCTGAACAAGACGATCGGCGCGGCGGTCAGACAGATCGAGAACATCCGTCTTCTCCAGAGAGAAGTCGGACTTGAGAGCTTGCCTGAGAAGCTCCGAGAGGTGGCCGAGATCAGGCTTCAGCATCCCGATCTGAATCTCAAGGAAGTCGGCGACATGCTGAAGGGCAACGTCAGCAAATCCGGAGTCAATCATCGTCTGCGAAAAATTGACGAATTGGCCGAAAAACAGCGAAATTCCAAGCTTTTGAGCTACTGAAGGGCAACTAAAGAAGTTTTTCTCATTTTTTCTAGTGTACTTCAGGGAAAAATGCTATAATGTTATAACAAGGAATAGCACTGTTATCAGTAGTAAATTCATATAAGCTCCACACTAGGGGGAATTAGTTCCATGTCCAGACGTCCAGTCGTTGTGAAGTTGAGAACAGGACTTCATGCCAGACCTGCGGCATTGTTTGTTCAAGAGGCGAATAAGTTTTCATCCGAGATCTTTGTTGAGAAAGATGAAAAGAAAGTGAATGCCAAAAGCATCATGGGTATTATGAGTCTTGCGATCAGTACAGGGACCGAAGTCTTCATAAGTGCAGAAGGTTCGGACGCAGAGCAGGCTGTAAACGCTTTAGTCACATTAGTCAGCAAGGAAGAGTTGGAAAACCAATAAATCCTTCAAAAGCTTCCTCTCGAGGAGGCTTTTTTGCCGGCAACCGTGAGATCTAGCGGATTCAATCAAGAAGTGTCAAACTTGTTAACTTTTACGGGAAAGTAGCAACCTTTTTCTCTTGGCAGCGTCTAATGAACGTGGTCGATGAAGGAAAGGGCTATTTGCCATTTTCAAATTTATGCATACAAACTGTTAAAGGAGCTAGGGAGAGAAATGAAATGGAATGCTTTAAAGAAAGAAATTGCCGTCATGCTTGCATCGCTGGTATTTCTGGCTAGTGTAATCGCCGCACCTGCCGCGCATGCGGTATCGACAAGTTCGTCCTTAATTTTACTTTATATCGATAAGGCCGAGGCATTCGTGAATGAAGAGCAGATTCACTTGGAATCGCCGGCCACTATTATTAATGGCAGCACATTCGTGCCAGCGAAGTTCCTGGGCGATACGCTAGGCTTCAAGGTCGAGTGGAACGCGGATTCCCGAACGATCCAGATGACCCCTCCGGGCTATAACATCGTGCTGGATGCAGACAACAAGACGATTACGACGAATGGTGAGGATATCCCTTTCGGTTCCGTCGCTTCGATCGTGAACGGGAAGCTGCTGGTGAAGCTGACATGGCTGGCCGACTACATGGGAGCGAAGTACACGTACAACAGTGAATTGCGCCGTGTGGAGATCGTCCATTTTAAAGCGCCTGAGGGCATCTACATTGACCAGGACAGCAATTCCAGACCTGTAGCCAAGTTCACTACGGCGAAGCCTACATACCGCCTTGGAGAGCCTGTGAAGTATTTGGATCTGAGCTACGATCCGGATGCGGAAGGCATTGCGTCCTATGAGTGGGTCGGCAATGAGGAAGCTTTCTTCAAGCCGGGGAAATATCCGGTAACATTGGTCGTGAAAGACCGTCATGGACATGTAAGCAAGCTGTTCAAAAACTATGTAACTGTTGTTGACGAAACGTATCTAAGTCAAATCGAGTACCCGATTTATACGAAGCCGGTTGGCGGATTCATCAAAACGGATTGGGGAACGATCTGGTCTCATTTTAACAATATGCCTCTGTTGCCGAATAAGGTGACGGAAGTGACCGGCCGCACGCTGCTCGTCAGCGACAGCCCGGAAGAGTTCACAGAGAAAGGGATTCTGTACCAGGATAACATCAATGGCAAAGCAAGATTGTATGCCGACCACATCAACGGAACCAAACAGAAGATGACGATGGCGATTTTCGCTACGAATAATACGGATAAACCGGTTACGATCAAAACAACGAACAAAGGCGAAGTATATCCTTCCGTTTATGCCAATCTGATCGGCAGCGAGGCTTCCGTCGACTTCCTGATGAACAATGTGTACACGGATCAGTTGACGGTTCCTCCGCACGAAACGTATATTTACTCGAAGCTCCCTGATTTCTATCCGGGGCAAGGCGTGAATCTGTTCTACGATGTGGAAACGGATGGTGAGCTGCAAATCACCTTCGGTGTAACCGATCAAAGGCTTATGACGTCGACGGTGAAGGAGCTTCCGTACTTGGCGTTCAACGGCCATGTGCGCGGGACGTTCCCGATATCGGAGCTTAAGTGGGATATCGATGCGGCAAGCTTCACGAAGACTTCCGTGCTCACCATAGGTGATAATAAGACGGATCCGTTCGTCAAAGGCTATGATGTGATGCGGAAGCAGAATGTGGAGAACGGCGGAAACTACGGCGTCGTTTATAAGATTCATGCCGATAAGCCGCGCAAAATGGCGGTTATGATGATGGCTAGAGGCGGCGTGTTCAAAGGGCCGTTCAAAATTAACGGCGAGATCATGCCGGTGCCGTGGTCCGGCGTAATTACAGCGTTCGACGGCATGCAAGTGCTGGCGCGCACGACCGGCACGGAAGATGCGCTCGATATCGAGTTCACGCCTCCGGCGGGATCGGCGTTCCCGATCGATTTGATCTTCTACCCGTTGGAAGATAAGAAGTAAAAAGAAGAGCCCAGGAGTGCTCCCGCTGGCGGAATCGCATGATTTCGCCGGGGAGTCTCTGGGGCTCTTGTTTGTTTTGGAGCAGGCAGCTGGCGGCTGGCAGAGGGCTTGCGCAGAGAGGCATTCCGCGGAGAACCTATGGCAGCCCGAGGGGGAGCGTAAGGCTGAAGGCTTGACGGAATCAATTACCGGGAATTTATCATGTTAATTCCTGCGTTATGCCCCAGTTGAAGGGGGGTTACAGGAAATTCTCCCGTTAATTTGCCGTCACGCCGCAGAAATGGGAGAGTTTCTTGGAAATTAACGTGATGATTTCCAGTTAATCAAGCTGGAGACCGCGATGGATTGAAGAATAACGGGAGATATTCCCGTTACGTTATCCATCCGCGAACAGCAAAAAACCAGCCGCAAAGCCGCTCGCAGGAGCGGCTTTGCAGGCTGGTTTCTTCACTTCGTATGGGTTAGACGCGCTCGATGACTTTATCGATAAGTCCGTATTCCATCGCTTCCGCAGCGCTCATGAAATTGTCGCGGTCCGTATCCTTCTCGATGCGCTCGAACGTTTGTCCTGTGCGCTCTGCGAGGATTTTGTTCAGGTTGTCTCTCATCTTTAAAATGCGCTTCGCGCGAATTTCGATGTCGGAGGCCTGGCCTTCAGCGCCGCCAAGCGGCTGGTGAATCATGACTTCACTGTTCGGCAGCGCATAGCGCTTGCCTTTGGCTCCTGCCGTCAGCAGGAAAGCGCCCATGGAAGCGGCCATACCAACACAGATAGTGGACACGTCCGGCTTGATGAACTGCATGGTGTCATAGATCGCCATGCCGGCAGTAATGGAACCGCCAGGGCTGTTGATATATAACGAGATATCTTTATCAGGATCTTGGGCGGCCAAGAAAAGTAACTGAGCAATGATGGAATTCGCCACGACATCGTTAACGCCCGTGCCTAAGAAAATAATGCGGTCCTTCAGCAAGCGTGAGTAAATGTCATATCCTCTTTCACCGCGCGCGTCCTGTTCGACGACCATAGGGATAAAACTCATGAGAATGACCTCCTTGGGTGGGTACATGGTTTAAATGATTAATTCTGGTGCATACTTTTTACAGTATCTACAAGTATGATAACGAAAAAACATCCAAAGGTCAAGAAAGGTCAAACTAACATCAAAAAAAATCAGTCGACCGACTGATTTCTCTTGTGTTTGTGCTTATTCTGCTGTAATACGCGTTATTCACACTAGTACGCGCCCGAAAGGAATCGAACCTTTATCTCAGGCTTCGGAGGCCTACGTCATATCCATTGGACCACGGGCGCACAAGAATTAAAAAAAGCGAAGCAAGGGTTATTATATGTCACCTCCGCGCAAAAAGCAAGACATTCCCTGATTCGCACATTTTTCAGAAAATTATATGAACAATTGTTGAATGTTCTGCCGATATTGGTTATAATAAAAAACGAGCAAGGCCAATTTTTTTTACCCGGGTGGGACACAAAATGTAGACCCGGGACATAAAACGTCCATCACGGAATCAGGAGCGTCAGAGGTCGTCATATGAGAGAAATTCTTGACATTCAGAAAAAGCTCTTGCCGGATCTCATGGACATCATGAAGAAGCGGTACTCCATTCTCCATCATATCTTGGTCTCCGGTGTAGTCGGACGCAGAACGCTAGCTTCTTCGCTCGACATGACGGAGCGGGTGCTCCGCGGTGAAGTCGAATTCCTGAAGGAGCTAGGACTTCTGGAATCAGATGCCTCAGGGATGAAGATTAGCGAGACCGGTCGTCAGCTGCTGGAAGATATGCAGCCGATCGTCAAGATTGCTTTCGGACTGACGGATCTGGAGGAAAGCATCGAGAAGGCGTTCGGCCTCAAGCAAGTCATCGTCGTTCCGGGCGATACGGACACTTCGGTCTTCACGAAGAAGGAGCTTGGACGCGCAGGAGCAGCAGCCTTGCGGAAATACGTGGCCAAGGGCGATATTATAGCCGTTACCGGCGGTTCGACCATGGCGCAGATTGCGAACAATTTGGCGATATCCTCGTCCATGAAGGGCAACTGGTTCGTACCGGCCCGGGGAGGACTTGGCGAAAGCGTGGATATGCAGGCGAACACCATCGCTTCCATTATGGCCAAGAAGACAGGCGGGAAATACAGGCTGCTTCATGTGCCGGATCATCTGGGTGAGGAAGCGTACCAGACGCTAATCCAAGATCCGCAGATTAAGGAAGTTGTTGACGCCGTGCGGAGTTGTCGCATCGTAATACACGGTATCGGAGATGCTATGGTCATGGCTCGAAGGCGTAAGGTGGATGCCGACACGACGCGCAGCTTGCAGGCAGACGGTGCTTTGGCGGAGGCGTTCGGATATTATTTTGACCGCCAAGGAAATGTCGTGCACAAGATGCCTACGGTTGGATTGCGCTTGGAGGATCTGCAGCGGACGGAAGTCGTCATCGGCGTGGCTGGGGGCAAGAGCAAAGGAGAAGCGATCGCTTCTGTACTCCGGCATGGCCAAGAGCATGTGCTGGTCACCGATGAAGCGGCAGCCATTGAGATTATGAAACATGTGTAAGCGAGACATCATAACGTAGGCTTGTATTAGATGCGTTTTGAAATAAATACAATTTGTTAATCTTAGGAGGAATTCCAAATGGTAAAAGTAGGTATTAACGGTTTCGGACGTATCGGTCGTAACGTATTCCGCGCAGCTCTGAACAACCCTGATGTGCAAATCGTAGCAGTAAACGATTTGACTGACGTGAAAACTTTGGCACACTTGCTGAAATACGACACAACTCATGGTAGACTTAACGCTACAGTCGAAGCAGGCGAAGGCGAACTGATCGTGAACGGCGTATCCGTGAAAGTATTCGCTGAGCGTGACCCTGGAAACCTTCCTTGGGCATCCGTAGGCGCTGAAATCGTTGTTGAGTCCACAGGTATCTTCACAGCGAAAGAGAAAGCTTCCCTTCACTTGAAAGGCGGCGCTAAGAAAGTTATTATCTCCGCTCCAGCTACAGACGAAGATATCACAATCGTACTTGGCGTGAACGAAGACAAATACGATCCGGCTGTTCACACTGTAATCTCCAACGCTTCCTGTACAACAAACTGCTTGGCTCCATTCGCTAAAGTAATCAACGATCAATTCGGAATCGTTAAAGGGATGATGACAACTGTTCACTCCTACACAAACGACCAATCCGTTCTTGACGTTCCACATAAAGACCTTCGCCGTGCTCGCGCAGCAGCTGAGAACATCATTCCTTCCAGCACTGGCGCAGCAAAAGCAATCGGTCTGGTATTGCCAGAACTGAAAGGCAAATTGAACGGTATGGCAATGCGCGTTCCTACACCTAACGTTTCCGTAACGGATCTGGTTGTAGAAACTAAAGTTAACGTAACAGTTGACGAAGTTAACGCTGCTCTGAAGGCTGCTGCTGAAGGCCCTCTGAAAGGCATCTTGAACTACTCCGCTGAGCCGCTTGTTTCCAGCGACTACAATGGTGATCCAGCTTCCTCTACCGTTGATGCATTGTCAACAATGGTAGTTGGCGACAACATGCTGAAAGTGGTTTCCTGGTACGACAACGAGTGGGGCTACTCCAACCGTGTAGTTGACTTGGCTGCTTTCATCGCCAAAAAAGGTCTGTAATTTCATAACATACACACACTAACAACCACATGAAGAGGAGAAGCGATTCTCCTCTTTATGTGCGATTTTCCCCTATATAACCAATGATCGGAAGTTCGGAAGTTAACCATACACACGTTCAGGAGGCTTTGACTTATGAGTAAGAAAAGTGTTCGCGATGTTGAAGTAGCTGGTAAAAAAGTTTTCGTTCGCGTTGATTTCAACGTACCTGTAGAAAACGGTCAAATTACGGACGATACACGGATCAGAGAAACGCTGCCGACGATTAAATATTTGATCGACAAAGGCGCGAAAGTTATTCTTGCAAGCCACTTCGGCCGTCCTAAAGGTCAAGTTGTGGAAGAATTGCGTTTGACACCGGTTGCGGCAAGATTGGCTGAGCTGATTGGCAAGCCGGTTGTGAAAGCGGATGAAGCGGTTGGCGAAACGGTAAAAGCGCAAGCGGCTGCTCTTGAGAACGGCGATGTGCTATTGCTGGAGAACGTACGCTTCTACGAAGGCGAAGAGAAGAACGATCCGGAATTGGCCAAAGCTTTCGCAGATCTGGCTGACCTGTTCGTGAATGACGCATTCGGTGCTGCTCACCGTGCGCACGCTTCCACTGCGGGGATTGCGGCTTACATACCGGCTGTATCCGGTCTTCTGATGGAGAAAGAGCTGGATGTCCTGGGCAAGGCGCTGAATAACCCTGAGCGTCCTTTCACAGCGATTGTCGGCGGATCCAAAGTCAAAGACAAAATTGCGGTCATCGAGAACCTCCTGAACATTGCAGACAACGTCCTGATCGGCGGCGGTCTATCCTATACATTCCTGAAAGCGCAAGGCTATGAAATCGGCAAATCCCTTCTGGATGAGTCCAAGCTTGATCTCGCGTTAAGCTTTATTGCCAAAGCGAAAGAAAAAGGCGTAAACTTCTTGCTTCCGGTGGATATCGTAGTTGCCGACAAATTCGGCGCAGATGCGAACACGCAAATCGTTAACATTGACAGCATTCCGGCTGACTGGGAAGGCATTGACATCGGACCGAAAACGCGGGCTATCTACGCAGACGTCATCGCCAAATCCAAGCTTGTTGTTTGGAACGGACCGATGGGCGTATTCGAAATCGAGCCATTCTCCCACGGTACGCGTGCTGTAGCGCAAGCGTGTGCAACAACCGAAGGTTACACGGTAATCGGCGGCGGTGATTCCGCAGCAGCAACTGAGAAATTCCACTTGGCTGAGCAAATGAACCACATGTCCACAGGCGGCGGAGCTTCCTTGGAGTTCATGGAAGGTAAAGCATTGCCAGGCGTTGTAGCCTTGAACGATAAATAATTTATTATCAAAGGAGCATAGATCCCATGAGCAGAAAACCGATTATCGCGGGTAACTGGAAAATGTTCAAAACCGTTTCCGAAGCCGTTAGCTTCGTGAACGAAGTAAAAGGCAGTACAACTGAAGGCGTTGAGAGCGTCATTTGCTCGCCGTTCACTAACCTGCCGGCGCTGGTTGAAGCTGTCAAAGGCACAGACCTGCATGTAGGTGCGCAAAACCTGCATTTTGAAGACAACGGTGCATTCACAGGCGAAATCTCCGGCGTTATGCTGAAAGATCTGGGCGTGGAGTATGTTATCATCGGTCACTCCGAGCGCAGAGCTTATTTCGCTGAAACGGATGAAATCGTGAACAAGAAAGTTGCAGCGGCTTTCAAACACGGCTTGAAGCCAATCCTGTGTGTAGGCGAGAAGCTGGAAGAGCGCGAAGCGGGCCAAACGAAGGATGTTTGCAAAGTGCAAACGGAAGCGGCTCTGTCCGGTCTGAGCGCAGAGCAAGCGGCGCAAGTCGTTATCGCTTACGAGCCGATCTGGGCGATCGGAACAGGCAAATCTTCCACAGCGGAAGATGCGCAAGACGTGATCGGTTACATTCGCCAACTGGTTGGCGACCTGTACGGCGCTTCGGTAGCGGCGGCAGTGCGCATTCAATACGGCGGCAGCGTGAAGCCGAACAACATCGCTGAGTACATGGCACAACCGGACATCGACGGCGCGCTTGTAGGCGGAGCGAGCTTGGAGTCCGCATCCTACATTCAACTCGTCCAGGGGGCGAAGTAACATGTCCAGACCGAAACCGGTAGCACTCATCATTCTCGATGGCTTCGGACTCCGCTCGGAAGAGCAGGGGAATGCGGTTGCTCATGCCAAAAAGCCGAACTATGACCGTTACTGGTCAACGTTTCCACATACGACGCTAACCGCTTGCGGTGAAGCCGTAGGTTTGCCTGAAGGCCAGATGGGGAACTCTGAAGTGGGACACCTGAACATCGGCGCAGGCCGTATTGTTTATCAGGATCTGACGCGGATTTCGAAATCGATTCGTGACGGCGAATTTTACGACAACGAAACGATCGTAGGCGCTGTGCGCCACGCCAAAGAGAACGGCAAGAAGCTGCACCTGTACGGACTGCTTTCCGATGGCGGCGTACACAGCCACATTCAGCACTTGTTCGCTTTACTGGACTTGGCGAAGAAAGAACAGTTCCAAGATGTGTACATCCATGCCTTCCTGGACGGCCGCGACGTGGCTCCGGACTCAGCGAAGAGCTACATGGCAAGCCTTCAAAATAAAATTGCGGAAGTCGGCGTAGGCCATATTGCGACCGTACAAGGCCGCTATTATGCGATGGACCGCGATAAGCGTTGGGAGCGTACGGAGAAATCGTACCGCGCCATGGTTTACGGGGAAGGTCCGACATATACGGATCCGATGAAAGCGATCATTGAATCCTACGAGAAATCGATCTTCGACGAGTTCGTCATGCCGACGGTTATCGTCGGTGCCGACGGCAAGCCGGTCGGTCTCGTGGAGTCCGGCGATGCCGTAGTCTTCTTCAACTTCCGTCCTGACCGCGCGATTCAATTGTCGCAGGTCTTCACGAATGCAGACTTCCGCGGCTTCGACCGCGGCCCTAAAGCCGCTAAGAACCTATACTTCGTATGTTTAACGCTGTTCAGCGAGTCCGTTGACGGCTATGTGGCCTACAAGCCCAAAGATCTCGACAACACGCTCGGCGAGGTGCTGGCTCAGAACGGCCTCACGCAGCTTCGCGCAGCGGAAACCGAGAAATACCCGCACGTGACGTTCTTCTTCAGCGGCGGCCGCGATGCAGAGCTTCCGGGTGAAACACGCCTGCTGATCCCTTCGCCGAAGGTCGCAACCTACGACCTGAAGCCGGAGATGAGCGCTTACGAGCTCGCGGATGCGGTCGTGAAAGAGATCGAAGCGGAACGCCACGATGCGATCATCCTGAACTTCGCCAACCCCGACATGGTTGGTCACTCCGGATTGCTGGAGCCGACTGTGAAGGCGATCGAAGCGACGGACGAGTGCCTGGGCAAAGTCGTCGAGGCGGTTCTTGCCAAGGGCGGCGTCGTCTGCATCACGGCCGATCACGGCAACGCCGATGTGGTCACGAACGCGGACGGTTCCCGCAATACGGCGCACACGACGAATCCGGTCCCTTTCATTGTGACGGACAAATCTGTTACACTAAGAGACGGTGGAATTTTGGCAGATATTGCCCCAACATTGCTGGATTTCTTACAGGTTAAACAGCCGGAACAAATGACCGGAACATCGATCCTTAAGAAATAGCAACCAAACTTATATTATTTAAAGGAGTGTTTTCTGCAATGACTATTATTTCTGATGTTTACGCACGCGAAGTACTGGATTCCCGCGGTAATCCAACGGTTGAAGTTGAAGTATATCTGGAGTCCGGCGGCTTCGGACGCGCTATCGTCCCTTCTGGCGCTTCCACAGGCGCATACGAGGCTGTTGAGCTTCGTGACGGAGACAAAGGCCGTTACCTGGGCAAAGGCGTTCTGAAAGCCGTTGAGAACGTGAACGAAATCATCGCTCCTGAAATCATCGGTTTGGACGCTCTTGACCAAGTCGGCATCGACTCCAAAATGATCGAGCTTGACGGCACGCCGAACAAAGGCAAACTGGGCGCTAACGCGATCCTGGCTGTTTCCATGGCTGTAGCCCGCGCAGCTGCCGACGCTTTGGATGTTCCACTGTACACATACCTTGGCGGATTCAACGCCAAAACGCTTCCGGTTCCAATGATGAACATCATCAACGGCGGAGCGCACGCAGACAACAACGTTGACGTGCAAGAATTCATGGTTCTTCCGGTTGGCGCACCGACATTCAAAGAAGCTCTTCGCATCGGCGCAGAGATTTTCCATAGCTTGAAATCCGTATTGAAAGAAAAAGGCTTGAACACGGCTGTTGGCGACGAAGGCGGCTTCGCTCCTAACTTCACATCCAACGAAGAAGCGATCACAACGATTCTTGCGGCGATTGAGAAAGCCGGCTTCAAACCAGGCGTTGACGTATTCTTGGGTATGGACGTAGCTTCCACTGAGTTCTACAAAGACGGTAAATATGTGCTTGAAGGCGAAGGCAAATCCTTCACATCCGCTGAGTGGGTTGACTTCTTGGCTGCATGGGTTGACAAATACCCAATCATCACAGTTGAAGACGGCTGTTCCGAAGACGACTGGGAAGGTTGGAAATTGCTTACTGAGAAATTGGGCGGCAAAGTTCAACTTGTTGGTGACGACCTGTTTGTTACAAACACAGAGCGTCTATCCACGGGTATTGAGCAAAACATCGCAAACTCCATCTTGGTTAAAGTTAACCAAATCGGTACGCTTACCGAAACATTCGATGCGATCGAAATGGCAAAACGCGCTGGCTACACAGCGGTTATCTCCCACCGTTCCGGTGAGAGCGAAGACAGCACAATCGCCGATATCGCGGTTGCTACGAACGCCGGCCAAATCAAAACAGGCGCACCTTCCCGTACGGACCGCGTAGCGAAGTACAACCAGCTTCTTCGTATCGAAGACGAGTTGTTCAACGTGGCTCAATATGCAGGCAAAAAAGCATTCTACAACTTGAGAAACTTTAAGTAAGATCGAAACGTAGTAATAACTAAATAATGCCGGGCGGGCCGGTGGCAGTGCCACCGGCTTGCCCATGCAACCTTAGGGGGTCATTGCATGAGCAATTGGGTGAAGACTATTTTATTTTTGATAGGGTCCGCACTGCTCACGCATTGGATCCCCTCTTCTTTTTTCCGCAACCTGGACACGATGGTCCATGAGTTCGGGCATGCCGTCATGACGCTCGCGCTTTCTGGGCAGGTGCAGCGAATCGAGCTTTATGCCAACCACAGCGGGGTCACGTTATCGGCCATCTCACAGGCGAGATCATGGTCCATAATTCCCGTCGCATTGGCTGGGTATATGACCGCTTCTTTATTCGCCTGGTTCCTGTTCTCCGTCTTCGCCAAAGGCAGGCAGCATATCGGGTTTATGGTTATGATCGCCATATCGGCGGTTTCATTGGCTTTGTTCGTCCGCAACGGGTTCGGGATGTTATTCCTGATCGGCTTCATCGGACTGACAGGCGTTATGATGGCTGTGCCTTTCAAATGGATGCGGGACTTCTACTATCTGCTGCTCGCCTTCTTATGCTTGGAGGAATCGGTATTCGGACCGATCACCTTGGTTCAATTGGCTTGGATGAATGCGAGGCAGGCAGGGGATGCTACGAACTTGGCGCTGCATACGGGAATACCGGCCATGGCGTGGGCGATCATGTTCACCTTGTTCGCCTTGTGGTGCGCGAAGCAGGCGGTTCAAGCTTTCCTGGGACGGGGACGAAGAGCAAGGAGTATGGGGCGTCCGGCTCCCTCGACCACTTATCGAGAGTAGGCATTAGGGAGCTGGCTGGGCTCTTTATTGTATTCTAGGACGAACTGTGTTAAAATACTCATGCTAGTTATAGAAGCAAAAGTTCAGGCAATTGGGGTGCTAATAAATGTTAATCTTTATGAAAATTTTGTTGATCATAGCTTCCGTTGGATTGATTGCGGTTGTCCTCCTGCAAAAAGGGAAAAGCGCAGGTTTGTCCGGTGCCATTTCCGGTGGTGCGGAGCACTTATTTGGTAAACAAAAGGCACGCGGTTTGGAGCTTTTCTTGTCCCGTTTCACGATGGGGCTTGCTGCTGCATTTTTCATTCTTTCCATTGTCGTAGCTTACGTAGTGAAATCCTAACACACATAAAACGATAACAGCAGGGGAAATCTACTCCTGCTGTTTTTTCATTTTAAGCGGGCTTGCAGGCAGGAGATGTTCAAGATCGAGAGCAGAATTTACAAGTCAACCGAGCCTTTTTACTGGACAGGCAGTGGTAGGAACCAAGAGATAGGCATATTAATGATTCATGGGTTTACAGGATCCCCTTCGGAGTTCCGAAGAATCGGCTACGAGCTGAAGGATCAAGGGTACACCATAGAGGCCGTCAGGCTGCCAGGCCACGGCACGTCACCCGAAGATATGATACGAACCGGATGGACGGATTGGTATGGGCATGTGCTGGAGAGCTACGACAAGCTGGCAAACACTTGCAAAAGCGTAGTCGTTATGGGACATTCAATGGGAGGCTTATTGGCCTTGAAGCTGGCCGTAGAACGCCAAGTGGCGGGCGTTATTTCGCTTGCTACGCCCATTTATTTGACTTCCAGGAAATCGGCGCTTGCGTTCGTCGTCCAATACTTTGTCAAATATATAAACAAGAAGCCTCGTGCTTTCTCCACGATTTTAGATGAGTCATGTGCATATACCAAAACGCCGATTCGCTGCGTCGTCAGCTTGCGAAAGCTGTTAAGGCATGTTAAGAAGCTGCTCCCCCGGGTAGCGGTCCCGGTCTGGATCGGGCAGGGGAACAGGGATGGTGTCGTCCATCGCGACAGCGCCGCCTATCTGTATGAACGGATTCGCTCCACCGTGAAGGAACTTCGCTACTACCCGAAGTCTTCACACGGTCTGCTGCTGGATCAAGAGCGGGAGCATGTATATGCGGATATCTCGGCGTTTATCCTTTCTCTGCAAGTGGCATACTATGGAGTAAAGAAACAAGTACGGTGAATTTGAGCTAGGCTCAACAACAAGAAAAGGTGAAAAGTATGGTAAAAGATCAAGATATTATCGCTTTAATGCAAGATGAGGCTTATAAGCCTATGTCCTACAAAGAGCTCGAGAAACATTTTGGGATTACAGGGGCAAACGAATTTAAAGATTTTATCAAGTTATTAAATCAGATGGAAGAAAGCGGGCACGTCGTTCGCGCCGCGAATGACCGCTACGGCGTACCGGAACGGATGAATCTGGTCAGAGGGAAGCTGCAAGCGCACGCTAAGGGCTTCGCTTTCTTAATTCCGGAGGACCGCGATCATCCTGATGTGTACATTAATGCGCACGACTTGAATACCGCGATGAACGGCGATACGGTATTCGTGAAGATTACGTCGAGAAGTGCCGGCGGAGGCCGATTGGAAGGCGAGGTCGTGCGGATCATATCGCGTGCCAATACGCAGATCGTAGGCGTTTTCCAGGGACAAGAGACATATGCATTCGTTATTGCGGACGATAAGCGGGTAACGCGGGACATTTTCATTCCTCAGCATGCTTTCAACGGGGCGGTCACAGGACAGAAGGTCGTTGTGAAGATCGTGAATTATCCGGAGGGGCGCTCGGCTGCGGAAGGGGAAGTCATCGAGATTCTCGGTCATAAGGATGATCCGGGCGTTGATATTCTGGCCATTGTGCGCAAGTTCCAGCTGCCTGAGGCATTCAGCGAAGAAGTGCTTGCGGAAGCGGATGCCGCTCCGGACTCCATTACGGAAGACGAGATCGTCAGCCAAGGACGCCGCGATCTGCGTTCCAAGCGCATTGTTACGATTGACGGCGAAGACGCCAAGGACTTGGATGATGCGGTGAACGTCGAGGTTCTGGACAACGGTCATTACAAATTAGGCGTTCATATTGCGGATGTCAGTTATTATGTTCGCGAAGGCACGGCGCTTGATATCGAGGCCTATAACCGCGGCTGCTCGGTGTATCTCACCGATCGGGTGATTCCGATGCTGCCGCACCGGCTGTCGAACGGCATATGCTCGCTTAACCCGCGGGTGGACCGGCTCACTATGTCCTGCGAGATGGAGTTTGACGAAAATTTAAAAGTCGTGAATCATGAGATTTTCACCAGTGTCATCAGGACTAGCGAGCGCATGACTTACACGAATGTCCGCAAACTGCTGACCGGTGAAGCGGAGCCGGAACTTGTGGAGCGCTATGCGTATTTAATGGAAGACTTTAAGCGGATGGAAGAGCTGTCTGCGAGATTGCGGTCCAGAAGGATGAAGCGCGGAGCGATTGATTTCGATTTCGAGGAATCCAAAATTATCGTAGATCCCGAAGGCAAGCCGACGGATATCGTGAAGAGAGAGCGTTCCGTCGCGGAAATGATGATTGAGGAGTTCATGCTGGCGGCTAATGAAACAGTAGCCGAGCATTTCTCGTGGATGAAAGTGCCTTTCTTGTACCGTGTCCATGAGGATCCGGATGCCGAGAAGCTGATGAATTTCATGGAATTCGTGACCAACTTCGGATACGCCGTCAAAGGCAAAGGCAATTCGGTACATCCGCGCGCACTGCAGACCTTGCTGGAAGATATCAAGGGGACGCCGGAGGAGACGGTCATCAGTAAGGTAATGCTTCGTTCGATGAAGCAGGCGCGTTATGATGCGCAGAGCTTGGGGCATTTCGGCTTGGCTGCCGAGTTTTACTCGCATTTTACTTCGCCGATTCGCCGCTATCCGGATCTGATTATTCATCGGGTCATTCGTGAAGTGCTGGAGAGCGGGACGCTGTCGGATACGCGTCATGAGTATTTAGCTTCCCGCATGAACGATATTGCTCAGCAATCGTCCGAGCGTGAGCGCGTAGCGGTCGATGCTGAGCGGGAAACCGAGGCGTTGAAGAAGGCGCAGTACATGCTGGATAAGGTCGGCGAGGAGTTCGAAGGCATCATTTCCAGCGTAACCGGCTTCGGCATGTTCGTGGAGTTGGATAATACGGTGGAAGGCTTGATTCGCTTGAGCGATCTTACCGACGACTATTACAACTATCATGAGCGCCAGCATGCCTTGATCGGCGAGCGTACCTCCAAAATTTATCAAATCGGGGACAGCACCAAGGTACGAGTAGCCCGTGTGAATATGGATGAGCATACGATTGACTTCGAGCTCGTGGATATGAAGCCTCGCAAAGAGGGCGGATTCAGCCGCGGCGGCGGTGGCGGCAAGTTCAAAGGCGCCGGCGGGTTCAAGGGCTTCCGCAGCGGCAAAGGAAAGCCGGAGAAGGGCAAAGGCGGCTATACGAAGGGTAAAGGCGGTTTCGCCAAGTCTCCTGGCGGCGGCGAAGCAGCGAAAGCAGGCCGCGGAGGAGCCTCTATCGGCGATAAATCCGCTGAGGGAGGGCGTTTGCGCCAAGGCGATGCGGCAATCCCGGCAGGCAAACCGCGTCGCAGCAAAGCTGGCGGCGCACCGCTGAGCGAGAGCCGCAGCAAACGCGGCAAGCGCGGTCCCAAGCTGAGCGAAGGCGGCAGCTTGAGCGCAAGGCTGGAGTCTGTCGGCGCCGGGCGGACAGACAGCGGTGTGGGCCGCAGCGAAAGCAAGCGCGGCCGCGGCGGCATTGCGCTGGGGGGTGGCGAAGCCCCGGCGAGCGATTGGGCGAGCGGCGTGAACGCGCTCGCCAAGGGCGGCCGCCGGCGGAGCGAGGACGGCGGTAGCGGTAAGAAGCGGCGGAAATAACGCCGCTTCTTGCTTTTCGGGCTTGATCTTGCTACAATAGGATGCACATTGTAGCAGTATTTACCTGCGTCATTAATGTGCGGGAGGAGGATCTCACGTGGCAACGAAGAAGGCGGACGGCAAGGTGCTTGCCCAGAATAAGAAGGCATCGCATGACTACTTTATTGAGGAAACCTATGAAGCGGGTCTTGTCCTGACCGGCACGGAGATCAAGTCCTTGCGAGCGGGTAAAGCGAACATCGGTGATAGTTTCTCGACGATCCGCAATGGGGAAGCCTTTGTACATAACATGCACATCAGCCCTTTCGAGCAAGGAAACCGCAGCAATCCGGAGGATCCGACGAGGACACGGAAGCTGCTCCTGAAGAAGGTGCAGATTGCCAAGATGCTCGGGCAGGCCAAGCAGGAAGGTTACACGCTTGTGCCTCTGAAGGTGTATATCCGCAACGGATACGCCAAGCTTCTGATCGGCATCGGCAAAGGGAAGAAGCAGTACGACAAGCGCGAGTCCGCGGCTAAGAAGGATGCGCAGCGCGACATCCAGCGGGCGCTGCGGGAGAAGCAGAAGGTCGCCAGATAGCTTGCAGCTGTCTTTCTGGGTATTCTGGAAGGCTGCACCTTGCTTTCCACAAACCTGACCGTTCATTTTTGCGCAGCTTGTGCTATACTAGGTTTACAGCAAGTGATTCACCAAATGAATGACAGATTCGCACTGAATCTGATTCAAGCAATTTGGCTCTCAACTGCTCGTCTTTTACCTTCTCCGCCTGACAGCGGATATGAAGGCAATCCGGGGGTGTTCTTGGATTCGACGGGGATAGTTCGAGCGCGGGTTGCGGGTAGTGGGGACGCGTCCGCTTCAACAACGCTAAAGCCTATTAAATGGCAACCAACGTACAACTTTAGCAGCAGCTTAATAACCTGATCTGCTAAGCTTCTACCTCGCATCGCCCATGTGCTAGGATAGGGGCCCAACCTTAGTGGGATACGCCGCTCGGTCTCCGCCTGGGGTCGACGGAAGAAGATAATCAGGCTGACCTTGGACATAGCCGGTTACGGGGCGCTGGCCTTGGTGACATCAAAACTGTGACTACACCCGTAGATGCCTGTGTGGCGATATTTTCGGACAGGGGTTCGACTCCCCTCACCTCCATACTGAGAACCCGCTCTGGGAGCGGGTTTTCGCCTTTTTATGAGTGAAATTACAGTGACTCAAAGTCATTTGCAGAAGCTCGTCTCCAACATACATAACCACGTATCTAATCATCAATTGTCTGTGGTTATTGTCTAAATTAAGCCTTGGGAGGCGATTGAATATGATAACAGTGCTCAATGTGGATGGTCAGAAGTTGACCCCTTGCGTGCTTGACCGGGCTTGGCGGGAAGTTAACCGAGCTCGTGCCGTCTGGATTGACGACCAGACAATCCAATTACTCTACAACCCCTTCTCATTTCGAGACTATCGCAAAACGGCATTGAAACGGGATAAATACACTTGTTTGTGGTGCGGACGTCCTGCAACAACGGTAGATCACATTGTCCCCTCAAGCAAAGGCGGCTCCGATCTTCCCCAAAACTTATTCGCAGCTTGCATGGAATGCAACACGAAACGAGGAAACCGTTCAGCGTTCTCCTATTTTATAGATAAAGTATTTTCCGTGCCGAATCTTGTAAAGCTCTCTTACCGCATCATGAAAGCGAAACATCATCATCGTCAAACGAACCGACGTAAGTACTTATACACCGCCTGAGGGCGGTTTTTTATTTTTATTGGGCGTTCAAACGGAATAGTGTGGGATGTTAGGGAGGGCACTACTCTAGGGTTCAGTCGAAGCTAGGCAAGAAGAGATGAATTTGAGAAAATAAAAGCACGTACCACTCAATCATTTAACTTTTAAATAGTATATTTAATATACGTATGTGGTAGATTGGTGATGAACTGCAAAAGATTAAGTTAAACTAATTATTGGAAAGGTGCTGATCGAAATGAAATTAATGGACGAGCTTATTGATGCTTATTTAGATAACAACATGGAGCATCCGTACTATTTGGATTTACATACTGGACTCGTTATTTTGGATATGGACGAAGCATATACAGGGGAACCAGGCATTGACTGGGATGATGAGGAAAACGAAGAGCGGTATATCGGCATTCCAAAGATTGATTCCAATGAGGCGTTTGTCGTCATGACGAAATTTGCGAAGCAAACCAAATCTGATCCTGAAGATTTGTTATTCGAGGCACTCAATGGTAGCAAACCTTTTCGAAAGTTTAAGGACATGCTCTATCAATTAGATATTTGGGATGAGTGGAACAAGTTTGAGAACAAGTACGCAGAAGAAGCAATTCAATGGTGGATAGATCAGTCTGAGCTCAATTACGATGAATTAAGTGAGAAATACACAAAAAATTGCAGCATCGGCTGAGATTACATCGAGGGCAATATTGGAGTTAGACCGGAGGGTACTGATCGAACAGCCATTATTCATGGTGTCGGCGGAACGGAGATTGTGTTTACAAAGTGGTTTGATGCTGTTGTTTTAGGTGATTGGAGAGTGAATGAGTGTAAGGTTGAAATTGGCGCTATGGATTATGGCATACATATTGACGGTATCCCAGGGTTTGATTTCATTCGAAACGCGGGACTCAACAGATAGCAGAATTTTATCGAACCAGTTCGCATGGAAGAAATCAAAGAGACACCTCAAGAGGTGTCTCTTTTTCATACAACGAGCCAGCAAGGAGTCGCCCCTCACTGTTATAGAAAAATCGCCCCTGCAATCCCGCTTAATATACCAAGCCCAATGACAGAAACGGTAACCATTAGGATAACCTTCTTGGGGAAGGATCTGGAAATCATGAGCAGGGAAGGCAGGCTGACGGCCGGAAGTGTAAGCAGCAGTGCGGCTGCCGGTCCCGTCCCCAGACCGAAGGACATTAAAGTTTGGATAATAGGGATCTCTGCCGCTGTGGGGATTACGAACAGTGTGCCCGCGATCGCCAAACCGATAATCAGCAGAATATGATTACCCGAGGATTCCTGAACGGCAGGAAATAGCCAAGCTCTGCTTGCCCCTAAGACGAGCACTGCGATGATATAGGACGGAACGATATGAAGAACCATGGACCCTATACTTTTCAACCATCTTTGTACGAATGAGCCGGATGGTTCGTCTTTCAGTTCTTCCGGCTGTACAGCCAGGCTCTCCGGGACTTCCGCTTTCCCGGCAAAAAAGTTAGCCAAATAGCTGATACCGAAGGTTAGCACGAGTCCGAATAGAAGCCGAATCAAGGTGAATTTCCACGACAAAACAAAGGTCATAAACACCAAGGTTGCCGGATTAATGGTCGGATTCCCGAGCCAGAACGCCAGGCTGGCGCCAACGGACACATTTTTCCGGCGTAATCCTACAGCTAGAGGCGCAGCGCAGCATGTGCACATCATACCAGGGATGGACGAGATTCCGCCGATTACGGTGCTTTTGAAGGTCGTTTGGCCGAGTACCCTAAGCAGCCATTTGGACGGGAGTAGCACCTGGACGAGAGAACCGAGGAGTATGCCGAGCAGTGCGGCCTTCCAAACCGATTTGTAGTAAGCCAGGGCATAATCCCATGCAGCTTGCCAAGAAGGAGCGGGAGCTGCCGGCTGTTGGCCGGAAACGATGGACGACCCGATGGAGTGTTTCGCTGCCGCATCGAATGCTTTATGATAATACGGCAGCCATTTCACATACGTTAAACCAACAATAGCGATAATCGCAAAAAGAATGACGGACAGAACGACTTTCTTGTTGATGGAATCAGTTTGATTTGAACTATTGGCAGTTGTCATAGGATTCTCCGAAAATTAGATTAGACGAGCTAAATAGGTTATTATTATAACACATCCTGTAAGTGCTGAAGGTAAAAATGAGACAATTCCTGTTGCATACAGAAAGGAAGAGGAACGATGACGACCTCCGATAAAATTAAACTCACCTCTTATTCTACTAAGGGTGGCTGCGGCTGTAAAATAGGTCCGGCAGATCTGTCCGAAGTTATTAAGACATTACCCTCCGCCATACCGAACCCGAACCTCCTTGTAGGCATAGATACGAGTGATGACGCCGGTGTTTATCAATTGAGCGAAGATCTGGCTCTGGTACAAACGGTTGATTTCTTCACTCCGATCGTCGATGATCCGTACTCGTTCGGACAGGTTGCTGCCGCGAATGCGATAAGCGATATTTATGCTATGGGAGGCAGACCGCTAACAGCGCTTAATATTGTTGCCTTCCCGATACGTACTCTAGATAAGCAAGTGCTCGCTGAGATCTTACGGGGCGCTGGAGATAAAATGAATGAAGCAGGCATTACACTGGTCGGCGGCCATTCCATTGACGACAATGAGCCGAAGTTCGGACTTGCCGTAACCGGACTGGTCCACCCTCAGAAGGTGCGAACCAATGCGGGAGCGATTCCGGGAGATAAGTTAATCTTAACCAAGCCTATTGGAGTAGGTATTCTGACAACTTCAATTAAGAAGGACCGGTTAAGCGAAGAGGAAGTTAAGCGGGTTACAGAAGTCATGGCCACACTTAACAAGACCGCTGCGGAAACAATGGAGCCTTACGATGTACACGCCTGCACGGACGTAACCGGCTTCGGGTTGATCGGACACTCTCTCGAAATGGCCAAAGGGAGTAAGGTGGGCATTCGCATTACCGCAAGCGATGTACCCGTACTGCCGAGAGTCAGGGAGTTGGCGGAAGAAGGGTTTGTTCCCGGAGGCACCAAAAATAATTTCGCCCATGTGCAGAATGCAATCACGTTCCCGGAAACTTTGGACCAAATCGGGCAATGGATTTTATGCGATGCGGTAACGTCCGGAGGGCTTCTCATTGCTGTAGCCGCAGACCAGGCTGATGAGCTGCTTGGCAAATTGAAGCATGCCGGGGTCGAAGCCAGCATCATCGGAGAAACGACAGATGAACATCCGGGCCGTATCGTAGTCATCTAAAGGAGCGATATGCATTGTTTCAAGATATCAACATAGAAGAACTTCTAGCTCTTAAGGATAGCAAGGAACTAGTTATGATTGACGTTCGGTCGCCTTCCGAATTCCAGGACTCCACGATTCCGGGCAGTATCAATATTCCGTTTTTTGATGATCAGGAGCGGGCGGAGATTGGAACCATTTATAAGCAAGTTAGTGTTCAGGCGGCCAAAGACAGAGGGCTTGAGATCATTTCGGCCAAATTGCCGGCTTTTGTCAAAACATTTGAAAAGATCAAAGGGCAGAAGGCGGTTTTCTGTTGGCGCGGCGGCATGCGAAGTCATACCTCTGCAACGGTTCTTTCCTTGATGGGGATACGAACCTATCGTTTAACAGGGGGCTTTCGCGCCTATCGCAAATGGGTCGTCGAAACGCTGGAGACGATGGATTTCAAGCCCCGCGTCTGTGTTATTTCCGGGAATACAGGAGCAGGCAAAACGGCTATTCTAAGGAAGCTCCAGGAGGAAGGCTATCCGGTATTGGATTTGGAAGCCATATCAGGGCATAGAGGATCTATTTTTGGCCATGTCGGACTCCGAGCCAACAATCAGAAGACGTTCGAAGCTCTGCTCGTTACCAACCTTCTGAGGTTGAAGGATTCTCCTTATTTTTTAGTTGAGGGTGAAAGCAAACGAATCGGCAAAGCGGTTGTTCCCGAATTTATCGTCAATAAGAAGGAGACGGGCACCCAGCTTTTGATTGAAATGCCGCTTGCTGAACGTGTTCGTCATATCATTGAAGATTACCGCCCTCAGGAGAACAAAGCAGAATTGCTTCAAGCCTATCGGCATATTAAGGACCGCATTCATACCCCAATCGCCAAGGAGATCGAAGCCGCGCTTCACGAGGACCAATTTGAGCATGCCGTCCGTCTCTTATTAGCGTATTACTATGACCCGCGGTATGAACATGCGATGAAGAAGTACGAGCAAGAGAAAGTAATCATTCAAGCCAAGACGATTGACGAAGCGGTTACGGCTGTGAAGGAATATTTGACAACAGCGAATTTTATGTAAAAGATTGGCGAACCACGGAAGCACCGTGCCGGCAGAAGAAATTCTTCTGCGGCATGCGTGCTTTTTTTGTTTGGCTATGTCCGGGTAAGCTGTATACGACTAGAAAACAAATCCATTTGTTGCTATACTGATACATAGTGTATCAGAAAATGGAGGATAGATGACGTATGACTTTCGGACTCATGCAAAAGATTCGCAACAAGCTGGCTATTCTGCTAGTCACAGCCCTAATGGCAACTTCCGTGATGCCGGCAGCGGCTGAAACATCGATAGCAAGCACGGGCAATTCGATGTCCTCTGTAACGGAGACTGTCTATGATAGGGTCTATGCACCGCTAGTCCGGCCAGCGGCTGCGGCAGCCCCGCTATCGTGGAATGTCCTCTCCAAGCTGAGCCGCGGCCTCCTGAGTATGACGTATGCGGCGGCAAACCGCCCGATATCGGAGCTAAGCGCGGACGAAAGGTACTTGGCTTTTCTAACGTACGATCTGACCGCTGATGCAGGAGCGGGCCGGATCGTTGTGCAAATTCAGGACCGGCGAACGGGGGAAGTACGACGTATCCAAACACCGTCGGAGACCGGGTGGGTGCATCACTTTGATATGACGCCGGATGCCCGGTACATAGCCTACAGCTACAGCGAGGAGCTCGTGAGTCCAAATGTGAAGGTGTACTTGTACGACAGAGTCTCACAGTCATTAACGACTATTAATGCTGTGGGTGCGTCCCAAGGCTTTCCGGATTTTGACAGCGAGAAGGTAGCCGTCAGCGACGATGGCCGATTCGTAGCTTTCGATACGGCAGCTAACGGTTTAGTCTCCGGGGACCAGGACGGGAAGCGTGATGTTTATCTGTACGACCGGGATGCCCCAGGTGCCAAATTGCAGCGACTTAGCACCCCGATTGATACAAATAGTAGCGATGAAAGTCTGGACCCTTCGATTAGCGCAGACGGTAGCAAAATCGCGTTCGTCTCCAAGTCGAAGCTGACGGCGCAGGATGACTATATCGGTACGGAGAGCCTCTATTTGTTCGACCGAACCGCAGCAGACGGACAGCAGTTGAAGCGAATCACGCAAGGGTACACGCCTTCGCTCAGCGGTGACGGCCGATTGATGGCGTTTACGACTTACCGGGATGACTTGGGAACCGTTGATACGAATGGTAAGAATGACATCTATGTCTATGATGATGCCGACGGCAGTTTCCGGCGAGTATCCTTCAAGGCGGACGGTACGGAGTTTGACCAAGATAGCTCGCACCCTTCCATCAGCCGCAGCGGCGCTTACGTAGCCTATGAAACGGTAGTGTTGGTGACGGACGATACGGGGGATGTGGATGAGGAGTCGGAAGTCTATGTATCCGACAGCCAAGGGCTGAACTCCGCGAGGGTCGCTGTGCCCGGAGCGCCTTATTCCTTGATTCCCCCGGGCGAACGCCCTGCGGTTTCAGATACGGGCACCGTTAATTTCTACTCTTTCAACCTAGAGCGGTTCGGCGGAACGGAAATCCCATTCCCTGATTATTTCATCGCTGCTAACGGCACCATGCCGGTTTGGCCGGCCGGCAGCAGTCTGCAGGCGTCGGATGCGGGGAAGGATCATATCACGCTAAGCTGGCCGGGAATCTCCGATCCGGATGGCGTTACGGGTTATGCCCTCTATAAGAACGGCATTCCGATCCAGTACATTCCGGCTACCGGTCAAGCGAGCTATTCGGTCGCTTTGACCAATCAGGTGCGGGAAGAGGCTATAGATGACGTATTCCAAGTGGAGGCAATTGACGGCAAGTACCATTGGAGCTCGAATGGACCGACGTATACGTGGGAATCTGATGGCGGAAGCAATCCACCCCCAACGGATCTGATGTTGAACTGGAGAGGGGAACGCAGCAATGCGAACGGTCCGTTGAAGAATGAGAGTACAATCAAGATTATAGCAAGCGGCATGCCGGGTCTCGAAACGAAGGTGGAATGGACGTATAAGGAAGAGCTCAACGGTACGGAGACTACTCAAAAGGCATCGGTACCGTTAACCGAGGGTGCGGCGAATACCGGCATCTATCAAGGTGCCTTTAAAATGTCTCCAAACGCGACGGAGCTTACTTCCATCTTGCTGAAGCAGAGGAAAGCCGACGGCACGGAGATGGTGGAGCGAGCGGAAGATCTCCCAATTCCTGTAGGGGGAACTCTCCAAATTCAGTTTGCAAACGCGAGCTTGGAGGAGCTTCAAGGTGCAATCCTGACCGTCTGGGGGCCAGAGGGAGAGCGCAGCTTGACCGTAGGCGATAAAGGCGTTGAACCGCTGACAGGCTTAATGCCGGGCGATGAGTATCAGATCTACTTGCATACGAGTAATTACCAGTACGAGATGGGCAGGCAGGAAGGCATAACCATTAGACCGGGCAGAACCAGTACGGCTATCTTGCCCGTAACGGTCCCGGCCCAAGTCCGGGTGAAAGTGGTGAATGCCGAAGGGAAACCGGTGGCGAACGTTCCCGTTACCCTATGGGATGCGGAACGCGAGCTTCTGATGATGTCTTCGACGGCAGTTGACGGCATGACGTTTGCTTACGACGGACTGTTACGTGATCAAATCGTGACCGCAGAACTCGATCTTGGCGACTTGTTCTATGAACTAGCTCCAGGTACGAAGCTGAACTTGAAGCTGGAGGGCGGGGAGAATGTTCTGACTGTTCACCTCATCTCTCCTGACAGGGGCATGATGGAGCTGACGGTGAGGGATCCGGCCAATAAGCCGGTATTCAACGCCTATGTGACCGCGACTCAGACCTACAAAGGCCAACCGGTCGTCACGAAGGCGCGTACCAGTCTGGACGGGAAGGTTCGGATGGAGCTTTTTGCAGGGGAGGTGCTGTTAGAAGCCACCGAAACCTCCAATCTGTACAATTCCGGTCAGATCCACACTACGGTAGCGGCCAATACAACGACAATCATGGACATTCCCGTCAGACAGCCAGGACAGGGGATCGTGAATCTCCGGGTGTTCAAGAAGGCCTTGGATACCGAGTGGCAGGGGCCGCTGAACATGGAGAACGAGATGTTCTTATCCCACGTCCAATCGAAATTCGGATGGGTAAGCACGTATTTCTCCAATGCGGTTTCCATTGGCGGAAGTCCGGGAACGCCGGTTAATGTCTGCGTATCGGGTGCGATTTATGCCTATGTAAGCCAGTGTAAGGATTTCATCCTGGACAATAACTCCAATGCCACAGCTGAGATCAGGTTGGAGGAGACGGGGGCCCGCGTTCAGGGCAAGGTGGAGCTGGGACGAAATATTTACTATGGCGCGACGGTTTATGAATTAAAAGATAACGGCAGCAAGGTGTATGTGTCGAACGCCTGGGATAACAACTTCCAGACCGATGTTTTTAACATCAATGTGCCTCGCAGCGGCCATTACCGTCTGGAAGCCAATCGCAGCATTCGGGATGCGAATTACCGCTACCGCTATGAATATGCGACCGTGGATTTCTCCATCGCGGCGAATGAGATCAAAAATTTGGGCCAGATCACCTTCAGCCCAGCCCGGTATTTCGCCAATCAAACAGGCAACCATTTGATGGCGCAGACCGTTAGTGCAATGCCTGGAAGTACGATATCCCTGCGGGCTTCCTACCGGAACAACAATAACGCGTCTGCAGAGAATGCACTGCTGGTATTGGACATTCCGGAAGGCACGTCGTTGGTTACCGACAATCTTGGGAACAAGGCGGTAACAGGGGCCAAAGGGCCGATCACCGTGGCGGGGAATACGTTGAGCGTACCGCTTGGGAATCTGGCTAAAAATGATGAGGGGTCAGTCGTGTATAAGCTCGCCGTTTCTTCTGCGTTTAATCGTGACGTATTAGTTTCAGCTGCGCGTATCCAAGCGACGCTGGGGTCCGAGACGATAGAGGAAAAGCTGGGAACGGTTTACATGGATGCGCCGAAGGTGACCCTGGAAGCGCCGGAGCGGGTATCCGACCCTGAGAGGGCCGCCGTATTGACCGGGTTTGCTCCTGCGGGCAGTACGTTAATGATCTATGATTCCAATGTCCGAATCGGCGGGGCGGTTGCCAACGCGTCAGGCGTATGGAAAACACCGGTTACCTTAGCGGATCTGGACGGTCCCGGCTATCATGTTCTATGGGCGGAGACTTCGGTGAATGGAGTCGGCCTGAAATCAAGCAAAGTGTACGTTATGTACGATGCGAATGGACCGCAGCTGCTGCGAATGGCGATGGCTCAAGCGCCGGCAGGGCGTTGGGTGACGGCCGCAGCCGGCAAGGAGGTGCCTGATTTTGCATACACTGTTGTTCCCGGGAACCCCTTCCTGCTGGATTTCGAATTCTCGAATCCTGACCAGGTGGAGAATGTCCGCGTCTATATGGACGGACAGGAAGGCGATCCGATTGAAGCCGTGCGGGAAGGCGAGTTATTCCGGGCTACGGTGCCGACCACACATGATGCGTTAGGCGGCATTTACATCGATTATGATGTGAAAAAGCCGGAGCGCGTCTATGACGGAGCCATGCCGGACCTCGATCAAGTACGGGCATCGCTTCCTCCGATGATGAGAGATTTCGAAGTCGTCTCGAAGACCCCGTTCGAGCTTGCGAATGGCGTTTATTCGGGGACGGTGGTCCTGAAATTCCCGCAGCTCGGCAACAAGGTGATGACTATTACGCTTACGGTAGATCCCGATTCGAACTACAGGCCGACGGAGTCGGAGAAAGAATTGGCAGCACGTTCCGGCGTTCCGGCGATTCAGTCCGGATTCGAGGTCAGCGAAACGGAGACCTCTCTCAGTATCAAGACCCGCGGGTACATGCCTAGCAATCTGATCTCCGAGGAATTCACAGGCCTTGCAGGGTTGCGAGCTTTTGGCCGTCCGGCCAAGGCAGGGGACTGGGGGCACACAGCCGAGTACTTCATGGAAATCAAATCCGATGTGGATGAAGTGAAAGGTCAAATTGATGAATTCAAGGGCCAGTATGAAGATTACATGGGCTTTGCCGGCAAAGTGAACAAAATCATGTACAACGTAGAGACCAGCGGTCTGGACTGTCTGGAGGAGCTGCCGGCTACCGTTAAGCAAGGCGGTAAGGCTCTGGCGGCGCTGGTTGTCGGCGAGGTGGCCAAAACCGCTTTGGGCGCATGGACGGGAGCCATGGCGCTGACGGGAGGCGGTGCCGTCGTGGCCGGTTTCGCTACCGGCGTGCTGGAAGATAAAATCGATAACTATGTGGACGAACAGATCGATGCGATAGGATCCGGATATAACAAATGCAGCGATAATCCGGATAGGAAAAAGAATAAAGGCCGCAAAATTGCAAGGCCGAAATGGATTTACGATCCAAGCGGCTACGTATACGAAGCGGTGAAGAGCAATCCGCTTCCGGATGTAAAGGCGACAGTCTCGTATCTGGATAAGAACTCGGGGGTTTGGGAGTCCTGGGACGCTAAGGAATATGATCAAATCAATCCGCAGCTGACGGATGCCGCCGGTAAATACGGCTGGGATGTGCCGCCGGGCAGATGGAAGGTCACTTGGAGCAAGAAGGGCTACCAGACTATGTCCAGCGATGAGCTTGACGTGCCGCCTCCGCGGACGGAAGTCAACGCAGGGATGATCTCAAGGGATGCTCCAACGATTTCTTCGGTAACAGGGGTTACCTATGCCGGCGGTAGTTATGTGGATATCACGTTCTCCAAGTATCTGAAGGTGGTCGGTTTGAAAGCTGGGGCCGTAACCTTAACACTGAACGGTCAGGAGTTGGAAGGGATAGCTGCCTTCATCCAGCAGGAGGCAAGCGCATCGGATGAAACAGTCATGCTTTCCAGAACGATACGGTTTACACCGAAAGCTCCGTTAACGGGGAATGGAGTCAAATACGAACTGCAGTTGGACCCTGCGTATGTCACTAGCTATGCAGGCGTGAAGATGACGGCGGCAACTAGCTTCGTACAGGAGTTTACCCCAACCGCTCTCGACACGGCAGGACCGGCATTAGCTGCTGTAAAAGTGGAAAGCGGAGGCCGCATTCTACGCCTTACTTATAATGAGCCGATCGCTGCGACTGCGGATCCCGGCAAGATCCGATTGAATGGGACCGAGGGACTGATTACTTCGGCTGTCGCAGTCACGCAGCGCGATCAAACCGAAAGCCGAGAGCTGCTATTGACCGTGGATGGAAAAGTACCGGCGGCTTCCGTACTTACGTTACTGGAAGGTGCTGTGAAGGATCTTCAAGGAAACGCTTCGCCGGCTGCTACAGCGAATCTGGCACCTGACAGCAATCCGCCCACACCCTCTTCGTCTTCAGGCGGCGGCTCACCGGTTCCTTCCACTAAGGATCCCTTGGATCTGGGTGAGAAAGCGGTAGTGGAGAAGAAAACGTCTTCCACGGGCGGAACGATCCTGTATCTGACGATTGGGAAAGAGGCAATAACGGAAGCCCTGAAACAATTGAAGCCGTCTCAAGAGCTTTATATCGGGGTCAAAGAGCCTGCTGACGAGATCATCCTGCAGTTCCCTGCAGAGAGTATCGGCCCAATGGCGGATGCACACGCTATTCTTCGAGTGACATCCGACCATACGAGCATCAAGTTGGACCCTTCCGCATTCTCGATCAGGGATGAGGAAGAGGGGGCGAAGGTTCGAGTAACCTTACATCTAGCGAAAGGTCAGCTGAGCAAAGAAGCGGAGGAAGCAGCCCGTAAGGTGAGCTTGGATCCGAATTCGATAGCGGGGGCCGCAAGTGTCGTCATCGAAACGGTGAACGGGGCCAAAGTCGTGCTTGTGCCTCTCTCCAAGGCGAATGCTATAGAGGGCAACTTCTCAGGACTTCAAGGGAAATCTCTGGATATTTACCGGTACGATCCTGCAGCCGCAGCCTGGTCGTACGTGCGCAGCAAGCCGAACGGCGATCAAGGGCTGAAGTTTGATATGAGCGGCGGCGGCATCTTTGCGGTCATGAGCTATGCGAACAGCTTCACGGACACACACAACCATTGGGCGATGGAGGAAATCGATTGGATGGCGCGGCGACTCTTGGTGAACGGGGTCTCCCCATCCGAATTCCGGCCGGAGGGTGCGGTCAGCAGGGCGGAGTTCGCCGCCATGCTCGTCCGGGCTTTGGGAATAAAGGCGCAGGGGACTCCATCGCATGTGACCTTCTCCGACGTGAGCGAGACCGCCTGGTACTATCGGGAGGTTCTTGCAGCGGCGCAGAGCGGTCTTGTCAATGGCTTGGAGTCCGGGCGATTCGCGCCTGACGAGAACATAACCCGCGAACAAATGGCGGTTATGATGGCCCGCGCTTACAGCTTCGTAACCTCAGGCAAGAGCGCCCTATCTGCGGACACTTCTACCGATAAATTTAAGGATAGTGACCGGATTCAGAGCTGGGCGAAGGATGCTGTGGCGCTGGTCGTGAAGATGGGCATTATGCAGGGGATGACGGACGATACTTATGTGCCGGAAGGCATCACAACCCGTGCACAAGCAGCAGTCGTGTTGAAGAGATTCCTAATGAAACAAGAACAAGAATAGCAGAAACGAATAGCCTCCTTCCCTGGCATGTCAGGGCAGGAGGCTATTGCTGTATGTAATGGGGTTTGCCGTTATTCAACGCCGGATTCCTTTGTAAATAAAATCGATAACTTCTTGCTCAATCGGGTAGTTATTGCTTTCCGTTTCACCGATGATGACTTCCATCATACCAACCTTGGAGACGGAAACCATGCTCATACATCCAAGGATGAGGCGCAAAGCATTCGATGTGGATTGGTATTCAAAAACGCCTTTGGCTCTGCCGTTCTCCAGAATGCTCTTTAATTTATTCGTGGAGTTTTGGATGAACGTAATGATTTTGTCCGCTCGTGTGCTGTTCATGGCCAGTTCTTGCCGGATGATTTGTGAAATTTCCCGTTCCCGCTGGTAGAAAGCAATCATCACCTCAAGGTAATTTTGCAAATCTTGCTTGGGATCCCCCGTCTCGGGAGTAAAGGGCAGCTTCTCGAGCGGTTCGAGTATGGCCAGAAAGACGTTCTCCTTGCCTCCGAAATGATACGAAATAAGCGGCAGCGACACGCCGGCTTCGTCACAAATTTTTCTGACGCTCGTTCCTTCATACCCCTGCTGGGCGAACAGCTTCTTAGCAGATATGATAATTTTATGCTTCACATCGAGTTCTTGTTTGCTCATCGAGGAATCGACTGCACCTCCGTTTAACAGTTGTTAGCAGCATCTGTTTTAACGAATTTTATAGGAGAATATCACTGAAGTCAAACGCCTGCGAGTCCTGCCAACGGACCGCGGGCTTCTTTCATTTAAGGTCTACTGGTAATCTGGAAATTTTTCATTGACGGTCTGAGGAAGAGGACCTATAATTACCTCCATGTAGTTTAACAACTGTTAAAAACGATTGTTAAAAACAATTGTTCAAAGGGCGAGGGGGAGGAGAAACATGAAACGAAAAATTATGTTGTATGTCATTTTGACGATTATCGTTATTGGCGGAGGCGGGATTGCCGGTTATTTCTGGTATGAGGGCCAAAATTATATCTCGACCGAGGATTCCCGGCTGGCAGGGGATATCTATAAAGTCATGCCGCGTATTACAGGCAAGGTGACCTCCTTGCAGGTTGAAGAGGGCGCGCATGTGCTCGCCGATCAGATTATCGGACAGCAGGATATCAATAATCTGGCTACGAGCAGTATGGATCAGGCGGCGTTGAGATCGCCTATCGACGGCACCGTCATCAAGACTTTGATCAAGACCGGGGAAGTTGCGTCGGTTGGTCAGGCCGTTGCGATGGTTGTCGACTCCAGCAGGCTGTTCGTGTCTGCCAATATCGAGGAGACGGCGATCAATAAAGTCCATGAGGGCCAGAAGGTCGACATCAAGCTGGATAATTTTCCAGGCAAAGTGCTAACGGGGAAAGTACAGGAAATAAGCAGGGCCACAGCCTCGACTTTCTCGCTGCTGCCTGCTACGAATACGAGCGGTAATTTCACCAAAGTCACTCAGCGCATTCCGATTAAAATAGCGATCGAAGATCATCAGGGCCTTGATTTAATGCCTGGCATCAGCTCGAACATCAAAATTCACTTGAAGAGCAATTAGACAAGGAGGAGCCATTCCAATGAATAGATTAAACAAATTAATTGTTCCTGCCGCTTTGCTGCTTGCCGCTATTACCGTGCTTCCCGCATGCGGGGCTATAGAGGCGGAAGAAGCGGGTGCGGCGGCCGTTCCTGTTCAAGTGATCAAGCTGGGACCTAGTGCGGCTGCAAGTCTGAACGGCAAAGTGATTCCCGACCAGAGCATTAATATCGTATCGAAGGTATCCGGCAAAGTTGCTGAAGTTCGTGTGCAGGAAGGCAGTAAGGTGAAGAAGGGCGATGTACTCGTGCAATTGGAGACGACGGAGTTGATTCAGCAAGTGAAACAAGCCGAATCTTCCAGCAGCGCAGCTCAGGCTAAGCTGGCCGATACGCAAGCGGGTGCCCGTAAACAAGAGATTGCCGGACTACAAAGCGCCATCACTGCAGCGAGAGGGGCATACGAGCAGGCAACGGCGGCTGTCGAACAGGCCAAGGCGGGCTTCGACCTCGCCGCAAGCACATATAACCGGCTTCGCAATGCATTCGAGAGCAGCTCCAATGTGTCGCAGGATGATATGGACAAAGGAACCTTCGAATTCGAGAAGGCCAATGCAGCTTATGAGCAAGCACAGGGCGCACAGAAAGCCGCTGAAGCACAGTGGAGAGGAACCGAAGCCAAGCTGGAGCTTGCCATCAGCGGTCCGACGGAAAATACGCTCAAAGCGCTTCAAGCGGACGTCGAACGCCTGAATGCGAGTCTTGAGCTTGCCAACAGCGGGCTGAGCAATGCGACCATTACCGCTCCGATTGACGGAGTGATCGTGAAGAAGGGCATTTCGCCGGGTGAGCTGGCGCAGGCCGGGGCGCAGATCCTCTCGTTAGTTAATATGGATCAAGTCCAAGTGGAGCTGAGCGTAGCGGATAACCAAATTACACAAGTGAAGGAAGGCATGAACGTAGACGTTACGATACAGAACGTGCCGGGTAAAAGCTTTCCGGGCGTGGTTTCATTCGTCAGCCCGGTCGCGAACACCAACAGCAATTCATTTCCTGTGAAGGTGAAGGTTGATAATAAAGAAGGCTTGCTGTTTGCCGGGATGGTAGCGGAGGTTAACCTGCAGGCTTCGCAGCAGAGTCGTCTGGAAGTGCCCAAAAGCGCTGTGATCCGCAAAGACCAGAAAGATTATGTGTTCACGGCGGACAACGGCATGGCGCATCTCGTTGAAGTGCAAACCGAAGTGAAGAACCAGGACTGGCTGTATGTGGCGTCTAACGGAAGCATCAAGGCCAATCAACAAATTATCGTGAAGCCTGCGGATAGCTTGACTGAAGGCACGAAGGTTAAAGCCGAATAGGAGGCGCACTCATGGCCGATGGATCGGTAGTAACACAACCAAAATCAGAGGGCAATGGCCAGATGTGGCTGTCGCTAATTGCTATCGTTACGGGGACTTTCGTAGCTGTACTGAACAGCAGCCTAATGAACGTAGCTATGAACAAATTCGTTGCGGTTTTCGGTTCGGACCTCGCGACGATGCAGTGGATCATAACGGGATATACACTGGCTTCCGCTATGGTGATTCCCATGAGCGGGTATTTGGGCGCGAGATTCGGCAATAAAAATTTATTTATCTATTCCGTAGCCGGGTTTACGATATTTTCCGTTCTATGCGGTTTGGCGTGGAGCGCCAACACCATGATCATATTTAGGATCATTCAAGGGTTCGCCGGCGGTTTCATCATGCCGGTGGGGATGTCGATTATTTTCACGACTTTTCCTAAGGAGAAAACAGGTACGGCAATGGGACTATGGGGGATCGCGGCCATGGTGGCGCCCGCTCTCGGGCCGACGTTCGGGGGGTATCTCATCCAGAATTTCAGCTGGCGGCTTCTCTTTTTCATCAATGTCCCGATCGGAATTCTGGCTGTTGTACTCGGTAAGATACTGATGAAGGAGTCTCCTCGGGCGTCCGGGTTGAAATTTGACACGCCGGGGGCCGCCTTATCCATGATTTTCTTCGGGAGCCTGCTGCTCGCCTTGAGCAAAGGACAATCGGAAGGCTGGACGTCCTTGTTCATTGTCAGTCTGTTATTTATTGCACTCTCCAGTTTCATGCTGTTGATTTGGGTGGAGCTTGGAGCCAAACAGCCTGTTCTGGACTTGAGCTTATTCAAAAATGTGAAATTTACGATCAGTGTCGTTTCCGGCAGCCTGGTGATGATGGCCATGATGGGCGGCACTTTCCTGGCGCCGGTGTATCTCCAAAGCATTCAAGGGCTTAATGCCATGCAGACGGGTATTCTCTTGATGCCGCAATCCATCGCGATGGCGGTGATGATGGCTGTCAGCGGCAAATTGGTAGAGAAATTCGGGGTTGTTCCGGTTTGTATCGCCGGTCTGGCGATCTTAGGAATAACGACCGCGGAACTGCATCTATTGACGGCAGATACGCCGAATCATTGGCTGAACTTCATGCTCACGATCCGCGGGATTGGCATAGGCGTTTGCCTGATGCCGCTGACCTCTGCGGGCATGAATGCGGTCGCACCGGAGCAAATCGGTAACGCCTCGCCGCTCTCGAATGTGCTTCGCCAGGTGGCGGGATCGCTGGGGATTGCTATATTTACCGCGATTATGGGCAATCGTCAGATCGTCCATTATCAGCACATTACCGAAAGCGTGCCTGTCGATTCCGTGATGGCGAACACTACCGTATCGACGCTTACCGGAGCTATTTATGCTTGGGCGGTGGATAGGGCTACGGCTACGGGAACAGCGACCTCTTATCTTGCCGGCTTCATGCAGAAAGAGGCCTACGTCAGGTCTATTGCAGATACTTTTTTTATCTCGGCCATTCCGGCCTTCGTATGTATTCCGTTCGTTCTATTCTTCATTAATCGGAGAAAGAAACCCGTTGAAGTCAAAGAGCAGACCTAAGCGCATGCGGATGTAAGATCGATATATGATGGGAGGCACTAAACAATGAAGAAGAGTTTATCGGTTATAATCAGCGCGTGTATGGCTGTTACCCTGCTATCATCGGCAGCGAAAGCCGCTGCTTCGCCTAAATCCTCCTCCGATTTCAGCGATTTGAGTCAGCTGGATGCCGGAACGAGGGCTAAGTTCGATGCCATGATTGCTGCGGGCATTTTTGACGGTTTGGGCGAGGGGGTGTTCGGCCTGCATGAGAAAATGAACCGCGCCCAATTCGCGAAAGCCGCCGCGTTGATTTTCAAACTGAAGGTGGACACTTCACTAAGTGTCTCAAGCTTCAGCGATGTGAGTGCAGCCGATCCTGCCAATGGGTATGCGCTGCCGTATATCGAGGCATTGAAGGCAGCGAATCTGACGGACGGCTTCGGTGCAGGCACCTTTCATCCCGCGGGCGAAGTAACCAAAGAACAACTGGCCGCCTTCTTGATCCGGGGCTTGAATAAAGAGACTGAAGCGCAATCGAATCCAGGTGGAAACGACGATACGGTATCCGAATGGGCCCGAGGGTATGCCGCAGCGGCTGTTCGAATGAATTTGCTTGGCAACCTGACCGACGGCAAGTTCGGCGGAGTATCGCCCGCAACCCGGGAATTGCTGGTGACTTCTTCTTATGAAGCGAAGCGGCTGTATGTACCGGCGGCTGCGGCGGCTATATCCGAGCTTCCGGCAGAAACGCCGCAAGAGTATACCCTGACCGACAACGCCCGTGCTCATATCAAGAGCATTTTCCAGGAAAACTCGCCAGAAGGTTGGCGGGTTGGAGCAGCCATTACGTTAACGAACACATCCGGAACTACGATTCGAATCCCGGACTACGAGCTTCGCATCCGTACTGCGGATGGCACGGTCTACACCTTGCAGCCAAGCGCCGGCAATGCTCGTTCCATCCTTCCTCAAGGCAATGTGACGCTGAGCTATATGACGGATATCGGTGTGAAAAAGGATGTGCAGTTAACGAATCTTCTATGGGTCGATGTCGATCAGAATGTGTATCCTAAGCAGGAAACGCTTCTTGCGGATGCGGCAATCGATTCCATCGTATGGCGCGGCCAAGATGCCGTCATTGAAGATTCGGCCCGACTGGGCGATTGGGGTGTCCGATTCGCTCTTCCAGGTATCGATTCGGACTTGAAGTATTCGGCTGTGAAGCTATCCAAGCAGTTTACAGGACAGACGCCGGCCTACATCGTGGAGATTCAGGCGGAGAACCAAGGCAGCTATGCGGAAACGATTCCGGATTTCACCTTGAGCGGGAAGTCGGCGGGCCAAGCCTTCATCGGGAAACGGGTGGAAGAGGCTCCTATCAGCCTGGATGCCGGAGGTAAGAAGTCGATTCATTTTGCTATAACGACCGATACGAATACGACGCTGGATGCCTTATATGTCCTAACACCGGAGAGCTTCTTGAAGCAAGGTCAGAATGCGCCGCTGCAATACTGGACAGGGCGTATCGGATTCCGGCTGCCTGCTAACGCAGGGACGATTGCAGGACCGGCTGCAAACACGTATCTGTTCGGCAGCCCGATGGCATTTACCCAAACGAATGACTTCATTAATCCCAGTTTGAACGTTTCGCTGGAGGAGCTGCACATAACGGATAACGAAGAGACCGGGAATCAAACAGGACTGGCTAAGTTCAAATTGTTCAACAAAAGCGATAAACCGATTCCGGTTCCGGCTTTCGGAGCGGAATTAGCGGGAGATGCCGGCAATGCGTATGCAGGCAGACGCCAGACGGTAAGTGCGGAGGATATAGCTCCTGGAACGGGAATGATCGTCAGCTACGGCTTCACCCTGCCATCCACCGAACAAAGTGAACAATTTCAATTGAATGTACAGAAAGTATTGTCTAATTCTTCCTATGAGTCGACGATTGCCAGTTATCCTGTGCAGGTTCAAACCGAGACGGATCACAATAACATCTCCTTGTATCCCTTTAAGCTGAATTTGAAAAGCTGGACGCTATCGCAGCTGACGGCGATGGGGGCGACCGGCTTCTCCTACACGTACAAATTAAATTTGGATATGGACATGGAACGTGTTTCCGAAGTTGTGCTCGATACCGCTTTTTCCAAACTGAAATTTGAACTGGTTGATCCGTTAGGGCGCTCCCTGGGTTCGAGCTCTTTCCCGTTTACCGGTGCCAACCGCTTGGTCAGCGGCACTCAGAAGCTAACCTTCAGCAATCTGACGCAAGACCAAATTCAAGGCAACATTTCGGTTAAGGTCTATGAGACCATCCTTACGCCAACCGGTGAAATGGATCGATTCATTACGGAATTGAAATAAGCGAACGGAACCAGCAGCAGGAATAATGTTCATAGTACGTTTAGAAAAGGGGTAAGCTAACTAGCAAAAAAGGAGCGTACGGACATGAATGTGATGGAAGTGCTCAATGATGCGATCAAGCCGTTTCTGGACGGTGAGAAGCCCCCTTTGAACGTCGGTGAAGTCATGAACCTGTGGTTCTATTTAACGGCTACGGAGCAGACGATGCGCGGCGAACAGGTCTCCTTCAATATCGTGCATGATGAAGAGCTTCGGGATAAGCTGGAAGAAGTGATTAACGATGTTCATCGGCCGATCTTTGAGGAACTAACGGCCTTCCTGAAAGCTGAAGGCATACCGCTGCCGCAGGTATCTCCCGATAAGCCTGTGGGCGATTTCCGCGGTATTCCCGAGGGTTCCAGGCTATCCGATGACGAAGTAGCCAATCTGCTTAGCTTCAATATTGTGCTGGGCATCAATTATGCTTGCCGCGGGTTGACGGAGTCCGTCAGGCCGGATGTAGCCGCGATGTTTGCCAGGTTTCAAATCAAAAAGTTAACGTTCTCCATTGTGCTCAAGGATCTTATGGTGAAAAGAGGGTGGTTAAAAGCACCGCCGTATTATAAGCCGGAAGCGATTGGAGATTAAGCAAGAAAGCACTCGTCTAGGACGGTTGGCCATCTAACCAACGGTTCCGTACGGGTGCTTTTTTTGGCGCCGCGGATAATTGCGGTCATCCGGTTTACAACATTCTGAGCCCAAGACTGCGTATCAGTTCTTCCTGGGTAAAGGACCCTTCTCTTCCCCAATGGATGACTCTGACCATATAGGGTTTAACGGGATCCTTCATATGATAAAAGCCGGGAACGCGCATGACTCTGGTCAGATTGGTAATCATCGGATCGGAGCCGAATTTGTCGGACAGCGCTTTCTGAATCGGGACGAATGGACCGACGCTTCCGCTCAGGAGGGGCCAATAAATGTGATAGCCGTTTTTGGTTTCGACGATCATAGCTTTCTTGATGTGGTGCCAATGCTTCCGGAGGAATACTTGCTTCAATTGTGTTACGCGCGCCTCGGTTCTCTGCGCTTTCAAGACATAATCACCCTGTTTGCTACGCGTAAAGTTGATGGAGGCCAATTTCTCGGCCGGATCGGATTTCAACCGCTTGATCGTGTGCCGGAGCAGTTCTCTAGTCGGAAACTTGCCGGATACTTTGTTCAGATCCACATCGATGAACTGGGCCCGGATTTCTGCGATGTCCCCGTCGTTTCCTCTGCGGTTGATTTCCATGAAAACAGCGTAGCCCTGGGCATTGTGACTAAGCAGGTGGATAGGTTTATTCTGTTTGGAGATCAGCCGGATTTGCGGTACCTGCTTCTCGAGCAGGAGAAGAGGTTTGTGCAGCGGGATCGCTTGCTTGCCGCCGGCCGTATTCAAGGAGTTGAGCGAATGGGCTGAGTTCGCATGGTCTCGCCTGTCGCACTCGGAATCGTGGACGAGCAGAAAGCGAAGATGCTCATTGCCCTTGAGGCAGAGCTTGTTGATGAAACGGTGCATTTGGCTGGAGCTGCGCTGCATCCGTCTGGAGTAAGGCGTAGTCTTGGTTGTCATCGAGCCACTTCCCTTATATATGGGTTTGTGTCACACGTTGTTTGATACGCTAAACAATCATATTCGGAAACCGTGCGACAAGTGTGAAGGCAGGGACCCAATTTTGGACGAGGTACGGCAAAACGAGCGTACAAATTGTACATGTCCAAAAATGGGAACAAATGTTTGTGTTTCTGAGCGTTTAGAGTTACAATAAAAGCGGAAAAATAAACTATAACCATTTTATAGGGCTCGATTCTATGTCGAAGTACTTAGACAAATGGTAATATGTTGAAATGTCCGGAATCCATATTTCACAAGGTAGAGGAGGAATGAAGTTGAACGTCTCAAGCGAAGCGGGTCACGCTTCAATCGATTTGAGCAAGATCAAGCGGGGGCCGATCGTAGCTGCACTTGTCATCGGAGCTTTCGTGGCCATCTTGAACGAAACGCTGCTGAACATCGCCTTTCCCGATCTGATGAAAGAGTTTGCCATTGAGCCTGCAACTATCCAGTGGCTATCCACCTCGTATATGCTCGTTATCGGTATTCTCGTGCCTGTTACTGCACTTCTTCAACAATGGTTTACAACGAGGCAAATGTTTCTGTCCGCCATGATTCTGTTTCTGGCGGGAACCGTCATCTGCGGAATTGCGCCTGCATTCAGCTTTCTGCTGTTCGGCAGAATCATACAAGCCTTAGGAACGGGACTTATGCTGCCCGTCATGATGAACACGATACTCGTCATCTATCCGCCTGAGAAAAGGGGAGGAGCGATGGGAATGATCGGGCTCGTCATCATGTTCGGGCCGGCGATCGGACCTACGCTGGCAGGTCTGATTATCGACCAGTTGAGCTGGCGTTGGCTGTTCTATCTAGTCATTCCGCTTGCGGCCTTCTCCATTATCTTCGCCACGGCGTATCTTCGCAACGTGTCGGATCTGACAAGGCCGAAGGTGGATATTCTCTCCATTCTGCTTTCCAGCATCGGATTCGGCGGCATCGTGTATGGCTTCAGCAAAGCGGGCGAAGGCTCGTGGAACGCTCCGGAGGTCGTGTGGACGATCGCCGTCGGTGCCGCAGCGGTCATCTTGTTTGTTATTCGCCAGCTCGTCATGAAAGAGCCGATTCTTGATCTTCGCGCTTTTAAGTTCCCGATGTTTTCCCTGGTGACGATCATGATGCTCGTGCTTATGATGACGCTGTTCTCGACGATGATTTTGCTGCCGCTATTTTTGCAGACCGCGCTGCTGATGTCAGCATTCAAGGCCGGATTAACGCTTATGCCTGGCGGTATTATCAATGGCATCATGGCGCCGATATCGGGCAAGCTGTTCGATAAATACGGGCCGCGCGTCCTCGTCATTCCTGGCTTAATTTTGGTGCTTCTGGCGATATGGTTGTTCACGGGCATTTCTGTCACCACTTCGACCGGACATGTCGTCACGCTTCATATCATTCTATTGATCGGAATTTCACTTGTTATGATGCCTGCCCAGACAACCGGGCTCAATCAACTGCCGCGTCATCTGTATCCGCACGGAACAGCGATTCTGAACACGCTGCAGCAAGTGGCGGGCGCTATCGGTACAGCGCTCTTCATCAGCATCATGTCATCCGGTACGAAATCCTACTTCATCGCCAATCCGAAAGGTAACCCCGCCGAGGGGCTTGTCGCCGGACTCCATAATGCATTCGTCACGGCGTTCTGGGTCGGCTGCCTCGCGTTGATTCTCGGTTTCTTCATCAAGCGCGTTCATGCGCCCCAAGAAGGGGAAAAGGGACTGGCTTAAGTCCGCTTGAAAAGGGCTGTCCGCAAGCAGGTAATCTGCTTGGGACAGCCCTTCGTGTTTGTTCAAGGTATTAACGCCGAACTTGGCCGCGAATTTCACCGTTCGGGTTCTGGATCGTATGAACATTCGCATAGGCGTTGCCGGTTTCGAATTCGTTGATGAGGTCTTGAAGGGTCTTCCCCTGCAGAGGACCCACGAGATCCTGGCTTGTAAGTACGCCTCGAACGACCCCGCGTCTGACGGAAATGCCGAATTTGGACGGGCCGAACAGGAAGGCAACGACGGGACCGTTGTGGCCGGCTTGTCCAAGATGTATATGGCCTTGTGTCACCCGGGATATATTGCGTACGATCAGTGCGAATCGCAACTGGGTTTCGCTGTTGTTCAATTCGAATATGGCATCGCCGGTTGCGGCGGAACGAACAGGTGGCACCTCGTTTCGACTTTTAAGTAAGGCTCGGAAGATAGTTGCCAAGGGTCACCACTCTCCTTTTCTAGTAATACTTCTATGTATTCAGAATTTGCGAGAGTTGCTTATTCATAGGCCCAGATGATAGAAAAATTAATAGTTTCGGGTCGTGGCGAGATGGAAAAAGCACCCGTTGCCGGGTGCTCCAATTTGCATCAAATCTATGAATCCTTTATGCCGTTTGGCGCTCATACCGATTGAACATCAGATGGTACAAGCCGGCCGACAGCACGGCGATTCCCGCCAGCAGGAGGAACGTCCATGTGAAGCCGATCCACGAGGAGACCGGGATCGACAGCGGAGCCAAGGTTCGTCCAAGTGTGAACCGCAGGCTCCCTGCGGCGAAGTATTGGCCGCGCATATGCTCGGGAGCAAGCCGCGAGACGAAGGCTTGCTGGGGTCCGGCCGACATGAGCTCGGCCAGGGTGAACACGGCGATAGCCAGCGTAAAGCCCCAGAAGGTGGACATGGAGCCGAACATCACGATGCCTATCGCGTAGAAGAGCGCACCGCCAATGAACACGTAGCGGTCCCGGTAGGCCAGCATCCACTTGGTGACAATAACCGTGAATAGGGCAACGAACAAGCCGTTCTCCGAAACGATCAGCCCGAACAGCTGCTTGCCCGTTAACTGCAGGCTCCACTCTCCGTAGGAGAAAATCGTTGCGAGAGAGACGGTTTCCTCCATGAAAACGGGAAACAACAGATCGAGCTGCATGAATGTCTGAGAGAGCAGCACGCCCGCAAGGATGAACAGCAGGAAGACCCGGTCGGCAGCGATGATCTTGTAATCCCGCAGCTGCGCGGCCAGGAATCGGTACCAAGGCTCGCCGCTGCTAGTGCGTTGACGGCTTGCCAGCTGTTCCGGCAGCGTCTCGTGCAAGGTACGGCTCATCGTCAGCGAGAGGATGAGGCAGAATACGGAGGCCGCGGTCAGCACGACGTACGGGTTATCGTCATAGGTGATCGATCCGATCAGCGGCCCGATAACGACAGATATGTTCGCCGCCGTATAGAAAATGGCGAACACGCTGGAGCGGTGCTCTTCCTTCACCACGTCCGCTACCATTGCCTGACTGGCCGGCCAGTACAAGGAGCCGGCCATACTGGCGAAGCTGAAGCCGAGGAATCCAAGCGCAGGCATATCCAGCAGCGGCGACGCGGCCAAAGCGAAGAGCCCGTATCCGATGCTCTGCCCGAGAGCTGCAAGAACCATCATCCGCTTCCGGCCGAACCGGTCCGCACAATAGCCGCCAAGCAGATTAGCCAGCACGGAGAGCGCTTGTGATAGAATAAGAAGAAAGCCTGTCCAACCTTTCCCGAAAGCGCTAGCGAAGTAGATCGAAAGAAACGGAAAGAACGTCCAGAAAATAACGTTGAAAGCAGTTTCGCCGCCAAGGCGAATTTTTAAATTCATATCCCAATCTTTCATTCTCATCTGCAAGTACCTCTAGTTGTAAGTAAAATAACTTATCTATCATACAACCAAACTTCAAAGCAGAACAAGGGAAAGGAAAGAAGTGGGGATTGTCGGGATAAAGGATTTCGCATCGGTCTTAAGGCGGAGACGGAATCTAACCAGCGTCCGAATGATTATCATCGGGGATGCGATATAATGATAAAAAAAGCAGCAACAGGAGGAACAGCGATTATGAACATAGAAACGTTAGTCGGGTACGGAGTAGCCGCCCTGGTCATCATCTTGGTGATCTGGCTCAAAACCAGAGGCAGGAAACGCCCGATTAAAAACAAAGGGATCGGCATCTTGCTCCCGGTCATCTTGCTGCCGGTCTTGTTCGGCTTCTCCATCTATTCGCTAACGCAAATTCCGGACCATCCGTTTCACTTGCCAGTGCTTTGGGAAATGCTGTGCGCAATTGTGCTTGGTATCGGGTTGGGGAGCATCATGCTGTATCATACGGGCTATGAGAAGCTCGAGGACGGCTATGTGTATGCGAAGCCGAATAAAAACTTCAAATACGTCCTTATCGCGATCGTAGCTCTTCGTATCGTCCTTTCCCAATATTTCAAAGGACTCGATTATACGGAATTTACGGTGCTTACGATGTTAATGGCGTATTTATATATTTGCGTGTGGCGTGTAGGAAGCTTCATTAAGTTTCGCAGAGCTAGCGCAGGTCTTTGACCTTGAAGGAACTGCTCTCAGGCGAAAGCCCGGGGGCTTTTTCAATTGTGTCAGGGATGATCTACCAATATACGACATGAGACTTTCTCTAGAAGATCTTGCCTATATGCTGTAATATAAATTACACGAGGGTTACATATTTTTACTATGGACAAGTATGATAGGGGTGTCACATGAAATTTTTGATTTATTTTGCCCAATGCAGCGCATTAATCGTGACATTTGTATTTTTGTTAAGGTGGCTGTATCCCTACTACGTCAAATGCTCGAGAAGAGCGCAGTCGATCATGTTCGGGGTCGCTTTCGGAATTTTCGGCCTTATCATTATGCAGATGCCTCTAAATGTAGCGTATGGATTACATATGGATGTCAGACTTGTAAGCGTTATTTTCTCAGGCATTTTCGGGGGACCGCTAGCCGCTGTCATCACAACGGTTATGATTGCTGTTTATCGGATCAGCTTGGGGGGCGCGATGCTCTTTCCGCTTGGTGCGCTCGTGACGACAACGCTCATTAGTATACTTGTACATAGACGAAATGTGAAAAATAGAAAGTTCGTAGAGAAATACGGCTGGCTGCTGGGGCTCGTAATCGGCTTTCAGACCGTAGGCTGGGCGCTGCTGGCGCCGCGGGAAACGATGAACTATTTCATGAACGAGTTCTCGATTACTTATGTCATTTTCCATGCGGTAGCCATTCCTTTGTATTATTCTTTAATCTCTTATGAGATGAGAAGCTTCGAGACGGAGAGAAAGCTGCGCGCAAGCGAGGACAGGTATCGAACCTTGGTGCAGAACTCCCCGGATCTCGTTTATTGCTGCAGTCTGGATGGGACGATTACCCAAGCGAATAATAAGATGTCCAAATTTTTGAAAATGAGAGAACGCGACTTGCTCGGGCAAAATTTGCATGAGCTGATTGTTGAGGAGCAGACCCGCGAGCAATGGGAAAGTGCCATGAACGAAGTGCTGAGCACGGAGGAATCCATAGCTTTCGAAGCGGAGCGGATATTGCCAGACGGTGAAAGCCAATGCATGCATTATACGATATCGCCTATATTCAATCAGCGCGGGGAAATCGTCGAAGTCACCGGAACTGGCCATGATATTACGGAATTAAGGCAGCAGGAGAAGGCGCTTCAGCAATACAAAGAGCATCTGGAAGATTTGGTGGAGGCTCGGACCGCTGAGTTGGCTGAAGCGAAAGAAATGGCGGAGTACGCCAACCGTGCCAAAGGCGAATTTCTCGCCAATATGAGTCATGAAATCCGGACGCCCATGAATGCGGTTATCGGGCTGAGCTATTTGCTTCAGCAAACGGAGTTATCGGAGCAGCAGCAGGTGTATGTGGATAAAACGATTATTTCCGCGAAAAATTTGCTTACCCTCATTAACGACGTCCTGGACTTCTCGAAAATCGAGGCTAAGAAGCTGGTGATCGAGCAGGTGGAATTCGATTTATATGATGTACTCAATCAGATTTCGAATCTGGTTGGGATGAAAGCTTATGACAAAGGATTGAAGCTGCATTTCTCCATCCATCACGAGGTGCCGCAGATGCTTGTCGGAGACCCGTTCCGGTTGAATCAGATCTTGGTCAATCTGGCGAATAACGCCGTGAAGTTCACAGATGAAGGTGAAATTTCATTTGAAATTTGTCTCGTGACCCGAACCGACCGGAGTGTCACCATCGGCTTCACAGTACGCGATACCGGAATCGGGATTACGGATGAGCAGCAGCAAGAGCTCTTTCACCATTTCACCCAGGCGGATATGTCAACTACACGCAAGTACGGCGGTACAGGGCTGGGGCTCGTGATCAGCAAAAATCTCGTAGAATTGATGGGCGGGGCGATTGGCGTCGAGAGTGTTGCCGGGGCGGGAAGCTCCTTCTACTTCACGGCGGAATTCGGCCATAGCACGGGAACGCGAATGACGGCGGTGCACAAGGATTCCCAATTGAAATTGCTTCGCGTATTGCTGGTTTGTGATGATGCGGATATGCAGCTGGTCCTTAAGGGTCAGTTGGAGCAGTTCCAATTCATCGTGCAGACGGCGGATTCCGAGAACAGCGCGATCGAGCAAATCTATCGCAATGGCCGTTACGATCTGGTCATCGTCGACTGGAAGCTGAAGGACTCCGTCGCCGTGCCGTTGGCGGAGCGCATTCAACTCGAATTCTCCACGCCGACGCAAGTCATCGTCATGATCACGGCTTATCATGAGCCTGCCCTGCAGGATGGCGTTCGTTCGCAGGCGATTGATAAGGTGCTGTACTATCCGCTCAGCCAATCGCAGCTGTATAACGAGCTGATCGCTTTGTTTCAGCAGCATTTTGTGGCCAAGCAGTCCATGGTGGTCGACTCCGAGCGCGCGGATCGGTTCAAGGCACTGCAGAATGCCCGTGTTTTGCTTGTTGAGGATAACGAAATCAATCAATTGGTTGCCACGGAAATGCTGAAGGACGTAGGGGTGCTGGTGGATGTGGCCGGAAACGGGCTCGAAGCGGTGACGCGGGTCAAGCAGGAATATTATGATGCCATCTTGATGGACTTGCAGATGCCGGTCATGGGCGGCTATGAGGCGACCAAGCATATTCGGAAGCTGGAGCATGCCCAAGATACGCCTATTATAGCCATGACGGCCGATGCCATGAAGGGTGTGAAGGAGGAAGTGCTCGAAGCGGGAATGAACGGATATATCACGAAGCCGTTTGACCCTATTCAGCTGTTCGGACTGCTGCAACGGCTCATTCAAACCTCGAAGATGCGAGGGTACAAACAAATAGCGGCCTCGGCCGAGGTGACTGGCGACGAGTAGCAGACAAAAGGGTGTCCAAGCCGATATGGCTGGGGCATCCTTTTGTCATGCTTGCAGACACCATCCTCCTCCACACACGCACACGCATTCGCCCTTCGCATCCGCCCGCACATGGCCCCGAACTCGCAATTATCGCTTATAGCTCCACAACCAGACCGTCATAAGCCACTTCAATGCCATGAGGCTGGAAAATAGCAACCAAGTCCTCATGCAGCAAGCCTGCATTATGCGAGAAGTGAGTGACGATGACCTGCGCCCCGGGTTTTAAGACGCCATGCGTCTCCATCCACTGCTTCGTCTCGACAACCGCATCCACATTCATATGATTGTTCCGGTGAGCGCTGCGCCCTGTCGTGCATTCGAGGATGACGAGATCGAACTGCCTATCTTGCAGCCAAGCCCAAGTCTCATCCGGAAACCAGCCGCTGTCGTTACCGTACAGAATGGATTTGCCGTTCTTCTCAATCGCATACAGCAGGCACGTTTCTAGCGGGTCATGATCCGCCAGCAGAGGAACGATCGTAGCCGTCTGCGTTTGTACGGGCTGGAACGGAAGCACCCGGTGGAACCTATAGTGATGATCGAGCCCGTTAAGTGCCTGGAAGCATAACCGGAAGGGAACGTCATGGCCGTAAACATGCATGATGCCGTCGCCTGCCTGGGCATAACCCCGTGCGCGAATGGCCATATCTTCGGCATACAAATGGTCGGAGTGCGAGTGGGTGATGAGCAGATCCTTGACACTGTTCATATCGAGCCCGTATTGAAACGAATGAAACAAGGTATCCGGCGGGAAATCCACCTTCAGATCGTGATCGATCATGACCGAAGTGCGGGAGCGAATATTTTTTCCTCCGCGTTCGCGTGCTTGCTTGCAGGTCAAACATTGGCAGAAGAGGGACGGAATTCCCTCGAATGCTGCCGTTCCAAGAATGTGGACCTTCATCGACGAGCCTCCTGCATAGTTTTTATTTTCAGCCTGTGGTGAAACTATTCCCTTGGAATTATGTTGTTTTGTTGCATATGTAATGTTGTATCATGATCAATTCTTGTTGTTTATTGACAATTGTATCCCCGCACGACGATACTGTCAACGCAGAAAAATGATTACTAAGGTTCCAAACAAAGGGAAGAATACAACTAATAAATCCCTTTTATTTGGAGGTCATCTGCAATGAACACACTTTTCAAATTGAAGGAAAGAGGCACAACCGCGGCGACGGAGCTTATGGCGGGGGTCACCACATTTTTGACGATGGTCTACATTGTCATTGTGAATCCGGGGATTCTGAGTAAAGCGGGGATGGATTTCCACGGCGTTTTCATTGCAACGGTGCTTGCCAGCATTGTGGCCACACTGATCATGGGGCTCTTCGCGAACTATCCGATTGTAATTGCGCCAGGTATGGGCCTGAATGCATACTTCGCTTTTAGCGTTGTGGGAGGAAGCGGGATCAGCTGGCAGGTTGCTCTTGGCGCCGTATTCGTAGCAGGCGTCTTATTCATATTGCTATCTCTGACGACGTTCCGCTATATGCTGCTGGATGCGATTCCGACAAGCTTGAAGCACGCCATAACAGCCGGTATCGGTTTATTCATCACATTCATCGGGCTGCAAAATGCCAAAATTATCGTTGCTTCTCCGTCAACGCTAATCACCTTGGGCAATCTGAGAGATCCTATGACAGCCTTAACGATCGTTGGTCTTATCACATCGCTGATTCTGATGGCGTATGAGGTGAGGGGCTTCCTGTTCATCGGAATGCTCATTACCGCCGTGCTGGCTTGGATGATGGGGCTGCTGGCGATGCCCGAGGCGTTCGTTGCCGTGCCGACGGGACTGTCGGCTACTGCATTTCAGCTGAATATCTATGGCGTGTTCTCCGAGGGGTTATATGCCGTTATTTTTACTTTCTTATTGATCACCCTCTTTGATACGACAGGCACGATGCTTGGGGTTGCGGGGCAAGCGGGGCTGCTCAAGGACAATAAGTTCCCCCGTTCCCGAGGCGCCCTTCTGGCTGACGCTATCGGCACAACGACGGGAGCCGTTCTAGGGACAAGCCCTACCTCCGCCTATATCGAATCATCTTCCGGCGTTGCCGTAGGCGGAAGAACCGGTCTCACGGCTGTAACGGTTTGTGTGCTGCTGGCATTCACGCTGCTGTTCTCGCCGGTTATTGCGGTTCTCGCCAGTATTCCCGCGATAACAGCCCCTGCGCTGATCATCGTCGGATTCCTGATGATGAATGTGCTGCGGCAGATTGAGTGGTGGGATCTCGAGGAAGCTTTCCCGGCTTTTCTGATCGTCGTGCTGATGCCGTTAACTTATAGTATCGCGACAGGGATCGGCATCGGGTTTATTGTCTATCCGGTGCTGAAGCTGCTGCGCGGGAAACGAAGCGATGTGCATCCGATTTTTTTATTGTTTGCCGTTTTGTTTTTCATTCAAATTGTGTTTTTCAGCCATTGAAGGTTGAATGCGGAACTCGAAATATTCGGAGAGGAAGCGGTTGATGCAAATGCAGAAGGAAGATGACAAAAGACAGCTCGTCCGAGGTTTGAAAGCACGGCATATGACGATGATCTCGCTGGGCGGATCGATCGGGACAGGTTTGTTTCTGGCCAGCGGGGGTGCCATTCAATCCGCAGGCCCGGGCGGCGCGCTTCTTGCCTATGCGGCGATAGGGTTTATGGTTTATTTTCTGATGACTTCCCTCGGTGAAATGGCCGCCTACATGCCGGTGGCGGGGTCTTTCAGTACTTATGCTGGCCGGTTCGTCGATCCTGCACTTGGTTTCGCCCTGGGGTGGAATTATTGGTTTAACTGGGCCATTACGATCGCTGCGGAAATTTCTGCGGCCAGCATCATCGTGAGCTATTGGCTGCCGGATACATCTCCATTGCTCTGGAGCGCGTTATTCCTCGGCGTTATGGTGCTTATTAACTATTTGTCCGTGAGAGCGTACGGGGAATCCGAGTTCTGGTTTTCATCGATTAAGGTCATTACCGTCATTGTCTTTATCGCGGTCGGTGTCCTGATGATCATTGGCATCATCGGCAGCCAGCGAGTCGGACTCGGTCATTTCAATGAAGGCGGCACGCCGTTTCACGGCGGCTTCATGGGACTGCTGGGCGTCTTCATGGCGGCCGGTTTCTCCTTTCAGGGAACGGAGCTGATCGGGATTACGGCGGGAGAGAGCGAGGATGCGGCCAAAAATGTGCCGAAAGCCGTAAAGCAAATATTTTGGCGTATTCTGCTGTTTTACGTGCTCGCCATCTTCGTCATCGGCTGTCTCATCTCCTATCAAGACCCTGCCTTGTTACAAGCCGACATCAATCACATTACCGTCAGTCCCTTCACCATTGTGTTCGAGAAAGCGGGCTTTGCCTTTGCAGCTTCCGTCATGAATGCCATCATACTGACTTCGGTGCTGTCGGCCGGCAGTTCGGGAATGTATGCCTCAACGCGTATGCTGTGGTCCTTGGCCGAAGAGGGGAAAGCTCCGGGCTGGCTCAAGTATTTGAATAAGCGCGGGGTTCCCCTTGCTTCGCTAGCGGTGACAGCGGCTATCGGGATGCTTGCATTCTTCGCCTCCCTCTTCGGGTCAGGTGTTGTGTATACGTGGCTGCTCAACGCCTCCGGGATGTGCGGCTTTCTCGCGTGGCTTGGCATATCGATCAGCCATTACCGCTTTCGCCGGGCCTTTCTTGCCCAAGGACGTTCTTTGGAGCAATTGCCCTACCGCGCAAGATGGTTTCCTTTCGGGCCGATCGTCGCTTTCGTCATATGTTTGTTCGTCATCGTAGGGCAGAGCATGACCGCTTTCCAGAACGGGCAAGTGGATTGGTACGGACTGCTGGCTGCTTACATTGGTCTTCCTTTATTCCTGATCGTATATGTGCTGTATAAATGGAAGCATAGGACGAGCTTAATCCCTCTTGGGGCGTGCCGGTTTGAAGATTAGGCGTTTCTGTGTCTGTTAGCCGGCAAATAGGACGAAAATTAACACGTGGTTAATACTTTCTATCATTTTCTGCTAACATCTTACCGATAAGATTAGCTGGGGATGGCCCGAAGCCAAGCGGGCTCTTCTAGACTAATACGACTTCGGAGGATATACATGCACTCGTCAGCCAAATTACTTCAAAGATTGACAAAAAGACGAATGAAATTAAGTCTTAAACAAAAATTAATCGGATCCTTCGCAATGCTCCTTCTATTCATGGGCATTCTTAGCTTGAGTGATATGTCACGAATGAGCAATATGAAGCATGATATAACGGAAATGGTCCAGCGGTGGATGAAAGGAACTCAAGCCATTGAGGACTTCAGTTACTGGACGGAGCATTTTGCCAAAGATTTGATGGGCGTGCATAACCTCAAGGATCCTTCGGAGAAATTGCAGCTTGCGCTTGATATCGACGCGACGATCATTAAAGGCGACAAGTCGCTTGAAGTGTATAAGGGGACGGCGGGAGGCGAAGAAGATGCGAAAAACTTCGCCATGCTTCAAGAGCGATGGGATTCGCTGAAGAAGAACTATGTAAAATATAAACGGGCTGCAACCGGCGAAGAAGCGGCTGCCATATACGAGGACCTCACGCAAAATTATAACGATGTGCAAAGTATTTGCCGCCTCATGGTAGTGTTCAATCAGAAGGGGGCGGAGAGCAGCGTACAAGAGAACGACGCCTTATATCGCAGCAGCATCTTGAGCACGATTATTTTCTTGAGCTGCGCGGTGCTGCTGTCCGCATTCATCGTCTGGGTCATTGTGCGCAATATTACACGTCCGGTCATTGCCGCTTCCCAAGCGCTTGACCGCATGGCTGCCTGCGACTTGACCGTAGAGCCGCTAACATTCAAAAACAACGATGAGATCGGCGTACTCATTCAGGCTGTTAATGGCATGACGCTTCAAATGCGCGAAGCGATGGGCCGCTTGCAGGAGTCTTCCAGCAGCGTTGCGTCTTCCTCGGAACAGCTGTACGCCAGCTCGGAGCAGAACAGCGAGGCTTCCCAGCATGTAGCCGGAGAAATTCAAACGATTGCCTCCGAGGCCGAATCGCAGCGCTTGAACGCGCTGGAGTGTGCCAAAGCAATGGACGGAATCGCGGTGGGTGCGCAGCGGATTGCGGAAACGACGTCCGATGTATCCCATCTGTCGATGCAAGCGTCGGAGCAGGCCAGACAAGGACAGCTGGATGTGCATCAGGTAACGAAGACGATGAACGCTCTAAGCGCTGCTGTGGCGCAAGCGAACGAGACGATTCTTCAACTGGCGGAACACTCCCGTAATATCGGCCAAGTGTCTCAAATGATCGGCGAGATTGCGAGTCAAACGAATCTGCTGGCACTGAATGCGGCAATTGAAGCGGCGCGCGCCGGAGAGAGCGGCAGAGGCTTCGCCGTCGTAGCCGGCGAGGTGCGCAAGCTGGCTTCGCAAACGGAGCAGTCCGTTGGCGCTATCTCGCAGGTCGTGTCGAATATTCAGAAGGATACGCAGGTGGCCGTACAGGCGATGGACGCTGGATTAACAGAGGTGGAGAAAGGGCTGCAGTATGCCACACAGACGGAGAGCAGCTTCGGCGCAATCGTTCAATCGGCGGAGGAGGTAACCGCGAAGATTCAAGAGACGGCGGCGGCTGCGCAGCAAATGGCGGCAAGCTCCCAGCAGGCGGCGGCGACGGTGACGAATATGGAGGACGTTTCGAGGCGTACGTCCGAATTGGCGCAGAACGTGGCCGGTTCGACCCAACAGCAGCTGGCCTCCTCGCAAGAAGTGACGTCTTCTTCGCAAATGCTGGCAAGCATTGCCCAGGATTTGCAGGACTTTATTAATACGTACAAAATGAACTGAATGATAGAAGAGAGGCACCTTAACGGGTGTCTTTTCTAATTCGTTACTGTTGAATGTCAGCCAGCTTGTCGCTGACGGTAGTCTCCAGCTTATAGATTCGCTGTTTTTCTTCGTTGATCTGACGCAGGATGGTGACCATGGCGGAGAGTGAGCTTTGGACACCGTTCGCGTCCGCTCTTTTGGCGTTTTGCTTGAAAGCACTCCAGTGAGGCGATAAGCCTCGGCGGATTGTTGTCAGGGCACTTTGCTTAGCTTTGATCTGCGTGTTGATGGGGGTAACCTCTTGTATATGGCCTCGCAGCTTTATGGATGCTTGGGATGCTGCTTCTTTCGCGGTTTGATAAGTCTTCTCCTTCGCACGAATGTCTGCGCGAGCGAGCTGAACAGGGATTTTCAAGGCGGTGGCTTGCATTTTGAGCAAAGTATTCAAGCCTTTGCTTTTCAGCAGCCTGGCCGCTTCGACCTGCTTATTGATTGCAGTATAACGGGATATTAGCGGTTTGTACCGCTCCTTTATTTGCATAACCTCCTGCTCCAATTGCTCCAACCGTGCCTCGTCAATATGCTTGGTTCGCTTGCTTAACACGTTATATACTTCTTTGTTCTGATTGTGCTGTGTCAAAATCTTAGCGTTCCATTCCTGCTCTACTTTCTGAAGCGCGGACAGCTCCTGCTGCAAGGCTTGGATGCGGCTGGCTTGGGATGGCGTGGCTGTGGCCATCGTTCTCTCAAGGAGCTTAGCCGTGACTTCCATCGGAGCTGCGGCGGAAGCTTCTGCCGTGAAGGCATAAGCAAGGGTAAGAGCGATGAGCAGCGAAGCGACATGTCTCAAATGAGTTCCTCCTTTATTGGGCGGAAGCACCAAAAAAGCACCTGCAAGAAAGGCGTGAGCCTTATCTTACGGGTGCTTCCAGTAAGCTTCCAATATTTACAATTATTATACCGGGGGAATCTCTCCGTTGTCAATGCGAACGCCAAATTTGCTCCTTGGGCCTCGCGTGCTTTACACTAATGATGACAGGTAAAATAACCGCAACCCAAAGGATGGAACTGCTATGATGAATCAACTTTCCATGCACGACTTGAAACGATTTAAGAATGAGATCACGCGCTTTATGATGACCTACAAATTCGCACTGGACGCGATGGAAACCCGTATAGAAATTCTTGTGCAGGAATTCGAAATGCTGCATGAATATAACCCGATCGAGCATACCAAATCCCGTTTGAAATCGCCGGAGAGCATCTTCCAGAAGCTGATCCGGAAAGGCGGAGACATGTCCTTCGAAGGGATCAGGGAAAGCGTGAAGGATATCGCCGGTATGAGGATCACATGCTCGTTCCTCTCCGATATTTATGTCATCTCCAATATGCTCAAAAAGCAAGGCGATCTGAAAGTGCTCGGGGAGAAGGACTATATTAAGCACCCGAAACCGAACGGCTATCAGAGCCTGCACCTGCTTATCGAAGTGCCTGTACATATGTCGGACAGGGAGGAAAGTGTATGCATCGAGGTCCAGATTCGGACGATTGCGATGGATTTCTGGGCTAGTCTTGAGCATAAAATTTTCTACAAATTCAACGAGGGTAACCAAGCAGTGCCGGCACGCCTTCTGGAGGAGCTCAAACAAGCGGCCGTTGCCGCCAGTAGTCTGGATCGGCAGATGGAGCGTCTGCATGCGGAAATTGCAGAGATTAAGGAGGAGCAAACCGCAGACGCGGTTGCCAGCGATAAGCTTAACCGAATTGTTATCAACAACCAGCAGTTTGCGCTTCCGCAGGCCTTGCTAGGTCTTCTGAACGAAGATGATGTCTGATCGGAATCGTAACTATAATTGCCTCCATTTGCCTCATAATTCTTATCCCTTCTGTGCTATAATGGAAAGATTGGAACAGAAGGGTGAGGCTGCGACATGCAAGAATTTCAAGATTGGAATCAAAAAGTAAAAGCAACTTTCAATGCGACAAGCAATGAAGTTGTCTTGACGGTGATGGAAGCGGGAACGGCCTTAGGATTAACGAAAGATCAGATGAAGCAATATGTCGACAAAAATAATCTAACCAAAGTGCCGATAATGAGAAGTGTTCATCGGTACTTGCTGCTGAAAAGCGAGATCGATGAGATTGTTGGGAAATGATTATAGAAAGAGACACGTCCTTGTCAGGAACGTGTCTCTTTTATTTACTTGCCGCTGCGCAGACGCTCTCTGCGCAGCAGATATATGAAATACGGCGCGCCGATGACAGCCGTCATGATCCCCACGGGCACTTCGCGCGGCAGGATCACGAGGCGGCCGAGCAAGTCGCCCAGCAGCATCAGATCCGCGCCGACGACGGCCGCCAGCGGGATCAGCCACTGATGCCGCGCACCGGCAAGGCTGCGGGCGATATGCGGCGCGATCAAGCCGACGAAGCCGATCGCGCCGACAGCCGACACGGAGATGCCGGCCAGCGCAACGGCGAGGAGCAGCAGCAAGAAGCGCTGCTTCACGAGGCCAAGCCCCAGCGAGGCGGAGATATCGTCGCCAAGCTGGAACACGTTCAGCTTGGCGTAGCTCGCCCACACGACGGGCAGCAGCACGCCGATCCACGGCAGCAGCGTGAATACGTCGTGCCAGCTGCGGCTCCACAGGCTGCCGGCCAGCCAAAGCAGCGCCATGTTAATGTCGCTGGGGTGCCTTACAATCAGATACTGTGTGCCGGCTTGGAACACAGTTCCTATCGCGACGCCAACGAGCGCCAACGAGGCGGGAGACATCGTCAGGCGGCGGCTTAACAGGAGGAGCAGCAGGAACGCCGCCAGCGCGCCGGCGAAAGCGGCGATCGGCAGGACGTACCCCGGCGATCTGGGGAACAGGAAGATCACGGACGCCGCTACGAAGCCGGCCCCTTTCGTAATGCCCACCACATCCGGGCTGGCCAGCGGGTTCCTGACCAAGCCCTGCAGAATGACGCCGCCGACCGCCAAGCCGAAGCCGGCCAGCATCGCCACCAGAACGCGCGGCAGGCGCACCTGATGGACGATGAAATAGGAGGGGCTTGCGGTATCCGCAAGCCCGGCCCAAACTTCGGCAAGCGGTACGCGCACGGCGCCCACATGGACATACAGGACGGCCAGCAGGATCATGATCACGATGGCTGTAAGCAGGGAGAGCGCAGGTTTGTTCACTTGGCACCTCCTTGCTTTCTAGCCAAATAGATGAAATATGGCGCACCGAGCGCAGCGGTGACGATCCCGACCGGCGATTCGAACGGAAATGCGATGAAGCGGCTGAGAAAGTCCGCATACACGAGCAGAATGCCGCCGAGCAGCGCGGTGAACGGGCCGAGAATATGCAGGTTCGGTCCTACCAGTGCGCGGGCGATGTGCGGCACCAGCAAACAGACGAAGCCGATCGGACCGCATAAGGCGACGGCGGAACCGGCAAGCGCGAGGACGAGCGCGATGCTAATGGCGCGCACGACACTCACGCGCTGGCCCAAGCCTGCTGCAATGTCGTCATCGAGCAGCAGCAGCTTGAACGCCGGGATCATGAGGCTGAACAAGGCCATCCCGCCGATGAAGAAGGGGGCGATGATCCGTACATCGCTCCAACCCGCCTGGTTCAGTGACCCGACCAGCCAGAAGATCATGCTGTCCGTGGCATGCTGATTCATAATAATGAAGCCTTCCGTTAAGGAAGACATGAGGAAATGAATCGTGATGCCTGCCAGCGCCAGGCGCACATACTGCTGGCGCCCTGCGCCCGCAAGCGACCAGATGAGCAGCGCGCTGAGCGCGGCTCCTCCGAACGCGAAGCCGATAAGTCCGAAGTTGCCGAGCTGCGGCAGCGCAACAAGCCCGATCACGACGGCGAGCGCGGCTCCGGCGTTAATTCCGAATATATGCGGCGAAGCCAGCGGATTCTTGGTTGTCATCTGGGTCAGCATCCCGGCCAGAGCCAGCTGCATGCCTACGAGGCATGCCATGATAGCGCGCGGCAGACGCAGCGTTTGGATGTAGAGATGCGTTTTATCGCTGCCCCGGTAAGTGACCGCTTCGAATAAAGTGCGCCAAGTTACCGGAGCCTGCCCCCACTTCAGGCAGCAGACGACGCCGATGAGCATGACGAGCACAGCGGCACAAAATAGGAAGAGCAGAGGCCATTTCCGGCTCTGCTTCTCAGTTATAGGATTCATCGGACTATTGCCCCAGGTTTTTCACGATATCCTCTAGGATTTTCTCCGAACCGAGGAACCCGCGGGATAAAGACCAGTCGCGGCGCTCTACCGTGAACACTTTCTTATTTGCGACAGCGTCGATTTTCTGCCAGAGCGGGTTCGTCTCCCACTGCTGAACGATCGTCTCTTTCTCCGTCGGCATCAGGAAAAGCACCTGCGGATTCGCTTCAACCAGCTGCTCCAGCGTGATTTGCGGGTAGGCGGCTGCGTTCTTCACAGGATCGGTATAGCCGAGCATGGCCAAATAGGAACCGCTGTATGCGTGATCCGAATGAGCGAAGAAACCTTTCGGATTCACAACAGCCGGAAGTACGCGGAGGTTCGTGGAACCGAGCTTTTTCTTCAAAGTCTCGACTTTATTTTGATGCTCGGCCAGACGCTTCTTGCCTTCTTCTTCTTTGCCTACGGCTTTGGCGATAATGCCTACGTTCTTCAGCATTTGATTATAGTCCGCTTGGAAATCGTCCAGCACGAGTACAGGGGCAATCCCTTTCAGCTGAGGAATGGCATTCTTGTGTTTATTCATGTCGGCGATGATCAAATCGGGCTTCAGCGAAGCGATCAGCTCAATGTTCGGTTCATAGCGCGACCCGACGGACTTATAGGAAGCCAGCTGGCTCTTCACGGAGTCCATCAGAAGATCCGGGCTGTTGTCGTCGGCAACGCCTACTGGCTGTACGCCTAATGTGACCAGGATGTCGGTGAAGCCGAATTCCATGGCGACGATGCGTTCCGGTTTTTTAGGCAGCTCCAATGTGCCGGCAGCGTCCTGAACGGTAATCTTGCCATCCGTCTGTGCGGCAGGCTTCTGTGTGGCTGCGGCAGGCGCGGTTGTCGCTGCAGCAGATTCCGTATTCGTTGATTTAGCGCAAGCTGCAAGGCTTAGCGCGAATACCGCTACCAGTGCGATCAGGCTAAAGCGTGAAAAAAAGTGCTTCATTTGTTCTATTCCCCCGTGACAATGATTATTATTCTCATTTGAAATGATACTCCCAAAACGAAAGAAGGGACATGTCTGATATGCAGAATCGACATGTCCCTGAGTTAGATTTAATTGCGACCGGCGAGAAATTCGGATGGCGTGGTACCGGTTTTTTTCTTGAATACTTTGCTGAAGTGGAAATAATCGACGAAACCGACGCGTCCGGCGACTTCCTTGGCGAGCATATCGGTTTGCAGGAACATTTGCTTCGCTTTCTCGATGCGCAGAGTGTACAAGTAGTTCATCATCGTCATCCCGGTCCGTTTCTTGAAAAGCACGGTGAAATAACCGACACTCATGCCCGCTCGCCTGGCTAACATCGGCAGTGTAAGCTCCAGCATGTAGTGCTCGTTCATATAGGAAAGAATCTCTTCAACGGCTTCCAGGGAGGACTTCTTGTCCTGAGTCAAATGAGATTCATATAAATAAATGAAAAGAATGCGCTCCAGCATCATACGCTTACGAAATGTATGAGCGGCCTCTTTCTCCGCCGTTAGCGGGTGGAGGTCTTGCGTCGTACGCAGCAGCTCGTCGAGCATATATAATATTTTGATCTCACTCACCGTTGTGAGAGGGCCGTGCAAGGACCAGTTATGGTTCTCGGGAAACATGCTGTACGTCATGACGACGTATTCGGCTGGTTTCGTTCTTGGAACGTGGATATGATAAGGCCCATGGTCGGGATGACAAGCATACCCTTGCGAGCATATGTAAGATTCCTCATCGCGCTGATGTATGGTAATATGGCCACGGCGAACGATAATCAGGCGGTAGGTGCCGGCCGGGCACTCCAACGAGAGAGAGGCGGAGCTCGTTTCGATCTCTTGGATGAGAGGGACGATAGGAATGAGTTGTTGAAAATTCATCGTGAAGGATCCTTTCCATCCGGAGTCAGCTTATCTATTGATAGTGACATAGAACGGCTTTCGCAACAAGGAAAAAAACATGGAAAACGCTGCAAAAGAGCCAAGCGGTTTATGCGCTTGGCTCTTTTGTTTCATTCTATAAGGCGTAGACGCTACGCATAATAATTTCCGGCAGCTCGGCATGGTGAGCTTGGTACTGCTCAGGCGTAATGCTGCCGCTGAAGAGCCGCTCCTGGAGCTGCTCGGTCAGCTCTGCGAGCTGGAGATCGATCACTTTCTGGACATCGACATGATTGGCTTGAGCGATATCAGCCAGTGATCGCCCATTATATTGGGCGTTATAAATTTCGTCCTCGGATACTAGTCCGAGCAGATGCAGCAGGTCGTTTTGGGAGGATATGAAATTTTGGCTCATACTGGATAACCACCATAAGATGAAAATTATGCACGGGCAGTCCGTTCGGACTGACGGCATGGCCCCTAAGGTCTTGTTTCATTATATGCAAGAGTTCGCCGATTGGTATGGGGACTTATCTTATTACACCAAATGTGCGGAGATGAAACAGAGTGGTGTCTGCCAGCCGAGGAGACGGCCTGCCGGGTCGCATCAAGCCTGCAGGCGGAACCGGCTAACGGACACAGCGGTCCTTATTCACCGGATCTGGGCCGCCTTGCCTGTCTAACGGACACCACAGCCGCTATTTGCTCATTTCGGCGAGTTCTTCGCCTCACAATCGGCAAATAAGCGCACTGGTGTCCGTTAGATCAGCGGCGAGGCCGTACTCGCCGAAATAACGGCCGTGCAGTCCGTTAGCCGGCTCTCTCCCTGGCGGGGCGCGGCGCTTGGTGGCGGCAGCTCCGCTAGGAGACGGCCTGCCGGGTCGCATCAAGCCTGCAGGCGGCATCGGCGGGTCCGGCGGCACCGGCTAACGGATACAGCGGTCCTAATTCACCGGATCTGGGCCGCCTTGCCTGTCTAACGGACACCACAGCCGCTATTTGCCCATTTCGGCGAGTTTTTCGCCTCACATTCGGCAAATAAGCGCACTGATGTCCGTTAGATCAGCGGCGAGGCCGCGTTCGCTGAAATAACGGCCGTGCAGTCCGGTAGCCAGCCCTCTCCCGACGGGGCGCGGCGCCACTGGCGGCTGCTCCGCGGAGGAGCACGGCTGCGGTCACTTTTCGACAAGTTCTGGTACGAAAGTATACCTTCTTCCTTATCCGATCGTAGCAGAAATAAATTACTCTTGCGTATGAAGTCACAAAACGGATGGCGGGATACAATTGGTTTGTAAGCAAGAGCTGAACAAGAAGGAGGCAAGCAGCACGATGATCCGTTTGAAACGAAAAGTGATAACTGTTTCATTGAGCCTCTCGACTTTCCTCGTCATGGGTACGGCCTATGCGTACTCCGATGCAGGCATACCGCTGCAGAATTGGTACAAAGCTAGCTTTCAACAGGGGAAGAATGAAGTGAACACCAATGCCTTGCTTGGTTTGAACGAAGCGGACCATAGCCTGAGAACAGCGGCGAATGCGACGGTCTTCACGGCCAAGGCCAGCCTCAAGCAAGTGCAGGTTGACACGATCGGCCAATCTACGGAACGCATTGACGCGGTCAATCGACAATATGCGAGCCAAATTGATGCCGTTGCGTCTGAGATTGCGGAAACGGAAGCGCCCGATCGCTTCAATCAGTATGTCAGTACCGCAAACGGCGAGATTGAAAGTGAGATCGATCAATATGCCGTGGACGTGCTCCGGGAATTATCGGAAAAGCTGGGTAAGTAGTCAGTCATTGTGAGTTATGGGTCACCAAATACAAAACTAATTTAAGGGAGATTGATGAACGATGAAAGCATTGAAAAGTAAATTGGCAATTGGTGTTATCACAACAGGTTTGGTAGCAGGTATGGGGACGGCATTCGCTGCGACAGACGCTGGCGGACAACTGCAAAGCTGGTACAACAGCGCAACGAAGGTAACGAAAGCACTCGTAGCCGGCGACGTTGCAAGCTTCGTAGCTTCGAACAAAGATAAATTGGTTGAAGACTACAACACAATCAACAAAACGGCTGTGAACGATGTGAAAACAGCGGGTACGACTGAAACGACTCGTGCTAACACAGGCATTAACAACCAACTGAGCAGCTACAGCAACCAACTCGATACAACAAAAGGTGCTATTGCTGGAGCAATGCCGGCTGAGTACGACAAAGTTGTAAGTGATGCAAACAAAATCAACAACACGGCTGTGGAAGTTTTAGGCGCTCTTGGTAAGCTCGATATTGCTAAAGATGTTAACAACCAAGGGAAATCCTCGCTGAAAAGCGTAGATACAGATGTAACTGCAACTAAATCCGCTGCAGCTACTGCATTGACAAGCAAAATTGAAGCGACAAAAGCAGATTTGAATAAATTGCTTGCTGATGAAAGAACGGCCGCTTCCCAAGAAATCAAAGATAACTTGACTGCCAAAATCACAGCTAAGCTAGCCGAGCTTCAGAAGCTTGCTGATGAACTGGAAGCAACTAACGTGAAAGCAATTACGGACAAAGGCGCTTCCATTGAGACTGCAAGCAAAGCAGAATTGGAAACAATCGTTCTTAACGGCTTGAAATAATTCTACTAAGCGGACGGGCCCCGGTTACGGGGCCTTACGCTTACTTTAAGAAGAGGGAGGAATCGCAAGATGAAGAAATCGGATAGACGGAGCAGCTTGAAACCGAAGCGGATCGTCGCAGCTGGAATTGTTTCTTTAACGGTCGTCCTGTCGGCTTCCGCCGGAGTATCCTATGCGGATATCGATGTAGCCGGCGTTATGGCTTCGTGGTTTAACAAGAAGACGGAGCAGGTCATCCAAGGATTGGATGCATCCATGGAGTCGGAGACTGATGCACAGAAAGAACTCTTGAAGAAAGAATTGCAGCTTCGACTTGAAGCATCCACGCGAAGCCTCGAATCCTTCACGGATGAACAGAAACGGCTTCATCTGCAGGCTCTGGGACAATACGCCCAAAGCTTGCTGGCTAGCACGGACATTAAGACCGAACAGGATCGTGCACAAATTATGAATAAGCTGCAGACGATTCTTGACAGCGCCAAGGATGCCATGGACACACTGGCGGATAGCTATGTGCCGCCTGCAATGGTATTCGCACCGGCAGCACCGGTCATCATTGCCCCGCCAAGCGTGCCTGCACAGCCCGCACCTGGCATTCCGTCGCCGGCAGCACCAGCGCCAGCGAATCCGCAGCCTGCGGCACCGGCACCAGCAACACCAGCAGGGTCAGCACCAGCAGCACCGGCAACACCAGCAGCACCGGTTCCTGCGGGACCCGCGCCCGGCTTGCCCGCAGCGCCTGAAGCGAATCCGGCTCCGCCTGCGGCACATCAGCCGACAGTGAGCGATGATGTGTACGGACGTTAGTCTGCGGCTGGCGTTCATACAGTTACAAGCAGTTACAAGCAGCAGGACATGTAGTAGCAGTTAAGAGCGATGAAGGTGGGAATTCGTAATGACGGAAGAAGTTGTGGAACCTAGAAAGCAGCCTGTGAATAAACAAAAGAGCGAATTCTGGGGTTGGGTACGGTTCATATTGCTGCTTGGATTGGCCTATATATTGATCAATAATATGATCGGACTGACCCGGGTTTCCGGAAATTCCATGAATCCCACTTTGCAGAACGGCAACATTTTGCTCATGAATAAGCTTTCTTTATTTTTCTCGAAGCCGGAGTACGGCGACGTGGTGGTCATTAAGGATGACCGGATGGGCGGCATCAGCATCATCAAACGCGTCATCGCCGTAGAAGGCGATAGCGTATTCATCCGTGACGGCGTGATCTATGTGAACCAAACGCCGCTGCCTGAGCTGTATACGGCGGGGAAATCCGAGGACATGGACGTGGTTAACGTACCAAGCGGCCATCTGTTCGTCGTCGGCGATAACCGCAATTTGGGGGAAAGCAAGGACAGCAGAGATCCGGCGCTAGGTCCCGTTCATATTCGTGATGTTAAGGGCTACGCCTTGTTTTCTTTGTTCCCGATGCATAAGATCGCGGAACCGCTCGACCTCTAAAGTGAGAAAGATCCGGCGGGTATTCCCGGCGGATCTTTCGTGTATGATGGCTATCGCTGCATTTCGAATTGGACAAGTCCTTTGGATAAGGCGTACAGAGCGGCCTGTGTCCGGTCGGCCAGCTCCAGCTTGGCCAGCACCTGACTGACATGCTTCTTCACGGTGAACTCTGTGATGTAGAGGGCGTTCGCAATCTCCTTGTTGGAGCGCCCCCTTCCGAGCGACATGAGCACTTCCAGCTCTTTGGGCGTCAACTCGGACAGATCGGCTTCCTCCTTGCCGGACTTGTCACCCATCATGGAGCCCATCAACACGGGATCGTAATACTTCCGGCCGCGCGCGACGGCTTCAACCGCATATAGCAGATCTTCAGGGAATGCTTCTTTCAGGCAAACGCCTTCAATCTGCATGGATTGTGCAAGCTGAAGCTCACTGCGTGTAATCGATGAAGTGAGTATCATATATTTGCAAGCATGACCTCTCTTACGAGCCTCTTGGATGAAGTCCAAACCGTTACCGTTCCCCAAATTTAAGTCTACGAGCACAAGGTCCGGGCATGTCTGACCAAGCAGCCGTAGAGCCTCCTGTGCATTCGCCGCTTCCCCGACAACGTGCATCGATTGTCCCGATGAAATAACCGTACTGATGCCTTTGCGGACAAGGGGATGGTCATCAAGAATGAACATATTAATCAAATGAGTTCCCTCCAAATGGTTAGGATCTATGATATACTGAAATAGGTACAATTACCTAGTACTATATGCCTATGTTTACTTGGCTTGCTTCATTGTATAACAAAAAACGACGAAAAACCATTAAGAATTCATAAAGTTTAGGAGCAGTTCAACATGTTTTTACTTAACAGAACGAGCTTGTACGTTTTTTTTGGATGCAGATGGGTGCTGCTATTAATGGGACTGTTAATTTATACGAAATCAGGGAGTGTGACGCCAGGTCTGCTGCTATCCGCGGTTCTTGTCCAAACGCTATACAGCCTATTGTTCTTGAACAGGAGCCGGCCGATCACGGCCGCCGCAGCTTCCGCAGGAGATATGGTCTTCGGCTCGTATTTGCTCTGGTTGACGGGCGGGCTGTCATCGCCATTCATGATTTATTGCTTTACGGGACTTCTGATGGTGAAACGGTTCTCCTCATGGCGTAAGTTTTACGGGATTTCTCTCAGTTACGCGCTTCTGCTTCCGGTTATTTTTGCTTTGGCCGGGGAGGGGCCGGCGTATAAGTATATGCTGAATCATTTTGATTACAGCTTTTTCGTATTAGCCTTCTTCTGTGCTCTCAGCCTTGTGCAATATCTGTTTAACGATCTGCGCAAACAGATGCGCAAGCTGGTGCTCATTTATTCGTCGCGTTTGGCGGACAGGCAGCCGCATATGCAGGGAACGATTCCTTGCATGGAAGGGTTGCTGAAACAGATCCTGGATGATCGCGAAGTGATTCTGTGCGTGGCAAACGAAGGCCGCTACGAGAACAAAGTGCAGAGTTGGAAGCATACGTATTTCACCAATTATTTGATGCAGAACAGGCCGCAAAGACAGAAGCTGTACACCAAGCTGCCGTCTCCGACAGGGGAAGCGGCGTCCTTCTATATCCTGACTTTGCTCGATCGCACGAGAGAGTCTTATGGGTGGCTGATGGTGAAGAGCGAGAAGAATGAGCTGTCCGTGCTGCACAAAATCTACATCCAATTCCTGCTGATGAAGCTGGAAGCCATTCATTTCAACGACCAGCAGCTGCTGGACGCGGAGGAAACGGCGATCGCCATCGAGCGGAATACCATTGCCCAGAATATTCATGACGGCATCACACAGGAGCTCTTCTTCATATCGATTCAGCTGTTTCAGCTGAAGAACGCGATCCCTGCACATGCGCGCGACGAAGTGCTTCCCTATGTGTCGGACATTGAGAAGAAGGTGAAAGAGAGCCATCGGGATATCCGGCAATTCATCACCGAGCTCAAGAACGAGAAGCGCAAATTCAATCTGCATCACGCCATCGACAAGCTGCTGCAGCGAATTACGGAGCACACGGACGTGAAGCCGGTTTTCGAGAATGTCGGTTGGGTGGCACAGGAGCAGCTCGATATTGAAGAGGCGATCTACCATTTGGTGGAGGAAGCCGCGAACAATGTCATGAAGCATGCCTGCGCGAAGCAGCTGTACGTGAAAATTGAGGTTACCAGCGTGCAGTGGACGATTACGGTCAAGGATGACGGGATCGGGATGCGGAATGCCGAAGTTCATGGGCAAGGACGCTTCGGGCTTGGCGGTATGGAAAGCCGCATTCGAGCCTTGAACGGGGCGATTTCCTTCCAATCCGAAGTAGGCGCTGGGACGACGGTGAAGGCTTATATTCCGCGAGAGAGGAGTATCGCTTATGTATAAAGTAGTCATAGCAGACGACCGTTCGATTGTTCGGGCGGGATTACATATATTGCTGGACAGCTGCGGGGCTTATGCGGTTATGGGCGAAGCGGCTAGCGGTACCGAAGCAATTGAGCAGACGCTGGCGCTAGCGCCGGATCTGTTGCTGACCGATTTGAAAATGCCCGGCACCTCGATCATTGAGGGAGCCAAGACGCTCAAGGATACTTACCCTCATATGAAAATTATTATATTAACTGCATTCGATGAGAGCGAGGATATTTACCGCGCTTTTAAGGCCGGAGTGGACGGCTATTTAATGAAAGACACGAGTCCGGAGGTTATTCTCGCCGCCATCGACGACGTGATGAAGGGCGCCTCCTGCTTTCAGCCCAAAGATTCCGGAGAGCATTCTGATTTCAAAAGGAGTTCGTTCCAATGAACTTACAACGCATCGCAAGCTTGCCCATTCACCAATTGCTTATCCTGATTATCGGCAGTATGGCTTCGATCTGTGCGTTGAGCGGAATCGGCTATTGGCTGGTTGTCCACAATTCGGAGTCGTACCTCTATATGGCGACTTCCTTAACGGTTTCTTTGTTTGCATGGGGAATCTACGGCATTCAAAGCGCGATCCCTCCAGATAATGCATATACGAAGCTGCTGTCTCCCGTCATTATTTTTGTGGTTGTGGTCGTTACTACATTGTACAATCCGCTTTCGTTGCAGCATATGTGGATTGCGCTAGCCTTTTACCCGATTTTGCTTAGTTTGCTGGTAAATTTCAAAATGTATGTATATGGCTGCGCGATATTTCTGCTATACTTCGTCTTTTATTATGCATTCGGGCCATCGAATGTCGCCATGGGGGACGAATCCCCCGTGATTGTAGCGACGACCAAAGCCGTCTATACATTGGGAAGTATTATTTTGGGCGGAGTCATCCTCGCAGCACTCGACCAGCATCGAAAGCGCGTTGAGGCGCAAGCCTTCCAGCGGCAGAAACAGCAGGTCATTAACCTTCTGCAATGTTTCATCCCCGTCGGAGAACGGAAAACCCAGACTTCACGCAAAGAGATCGGTGAAATGAGCGCTCTGCTCAAGTCGCTGGTTCAAGCTTACGATAGCGGAATGACCGTGCAGAATTGGGAAATTGATCTGTTGTCGCTGCTGCATTTTATCAGCCGGGTGAAGCTGCCCGATTATATGTTCGAGAAGGAAGGGAAGCTCTCCGAATTCGAGTTCGAGGTGGTGCAGGAGCACTGCTATATGGCGAAGGAGCTGTGTGAGGGCATCCCTGACTTTGCCGAGGTGGAGAACGCTTTCTTGTACCATCATGAGAAAGTGGACGGCACCGGCTACCCTTATCGGTTGGCGGGTGATCAGATTCCGCTGCTATCGCAGATGCTCGGACTGGTCGAAGTTTTCTTGGCGTTGACGACGCCGCGTTCCTATCGACCGGCTATGTCGCAGCGCGAAGCCTATGCCGAAATTCAGAAGTTGGCGGGACAATCCTTCCGCACCGACTTGGTCGAGGCATTCGGGAAAGTAATCGATTGACCTGCCCGGCAAGCTCCATCCAATATTACCCTGCTCATGATACGCCTACTCCGGCCTGCTCTGTGGCATATTAGTAACAGCTTATGGATCAAACCACAGAAGGCAAGGAGTGAATCTGTAACCGTGAACTACATCCGTATCCTTACAGTCGTGCTGGTGATGCTGTTCGGACAGGCTGCGCTCGTCCATGCAACCGCTGATGGAACGTATCATTTCGGTTTCAAAAAGAGCACCAACGGAGGACGCCCGTCCATTGATGAGGAAGGTTTCAAAAGCCTGCTGAAACAGCATGGGGCCATCTTCACGGGCGATATGTCGGTCAAAGAGTTGTATCTAACGTTCGACAACGGGTATGAGCAGGGATACACCGGCAAGATTCTAGATGTGCTGAAGGAAAAGCAAGTGCCGGCCATCTTCTTCGTAACCGGTCATTACATCAAAACCGAGCCCGAGCTGCTGAAGCGCATGGCGTCCGAAGGGCACTTGATCGGCAACCATTCTTGGAGCCATCCGGATATGAGTCAAATTTCAGCGGAGCGCATCCAGAAAGAGCTGAATCAGGTCAAAGAAGAAGTGGCGACCGTTACCGGGCAGAAAGAGATGCGCTATCTGCGTACGCCGCGGGGCATCTTCAACGGCAGGTCGTTAGCCGTAAGCGAGCAGCTGGGCTATACGAACGTATTCTGGTCCGTCGCGTACCGCGATTGGGAGCCGAAGCAGCAGAAGGGCTGGCAGTATGCGTATAAAAACGTGATGGCGCAGCTGCATCCCGGCGCTGTGATTCTGCTGCACTCCGTGTCGAAGGACAACACGGAGGCGCTTGGCAAAATCATTGACGATGCCCGCAGTCAGGGGTATCAGTTTAAAAGTCTCGACGAGATGAAAGCTCGGACACCTTAATAAGATCTCAAGAAAGAAGCCCTTAGCCTTCCAATTCGGAAGAGCCAAGGGCTTCTCTATTTTTAGGCTTTGCTCAAATAATTCTCAACCGTCGATTGCGACTTTTTCTCTTGCAGCCATGTCGTGGAGAGCGATGCCAGCTTCTGCGTTGTGATCGCAGATTTGATTTCTTCCTTCTTCTCGTCCAGCGTCGGCGTGGCGGCCGCTTTGCGGTCCGTTACTTTAATGATGTCGTAGCCCGAGCTAGTCTGAACGGCGCCGCTCGTTTCACCTGCTTTCAAAGCGAAAGCCGCGGTATCGAACGCTTCATCCATGGTGCCGCTGGCGATATAGCCGAGAGAACCGCCGTTATCTTTGGTCGCCGTATCCGTAGACTTGGATTTGGCGAGCGCAGCGAAGTCCGAACCGTTCTTCAGCTCTGCCAGAATCGCATCCGCTTCCTCTTTGGTTGCAACGGTAATGTGAGACGCCTGAATTTGCTCCGGTGTTTTCAGCGTTTCGAGATTTTCATCATAATATTTCTTAATCTCATCATCGGTGATCGTTACTTGCGGTTTTAAAATCTTCTTCAAAAGCACCTGCGACTTCATGCTCTTCTTCAAATCGTCGATCGTCATGCCGTATGACGTGAGAGCTTGCTGAAACTCAGCTTCGGAACCGTAGGAGCCTTGAACGGAGGCGATCTCCTTCTCGATGTCCTCATCCGTCACTTGGATGCCGGCCTTCTGGCCTTCTTGGTTAATCAGCTCCTCGGAGATTAACGAATCGAGCGTTTGCTCGCCGCCGCTGGTCAACATGGCTTGATACAGCTGGTCAGACGAGATGCTGACGCCATTCACTTTGGCGACAGGGTCGGTGGCAGCTGCTTGACCGTTGTGTTTGACAGGCGGATAAATAGCGATATAAGTAATAAGACCGAGCAGCAGGACAGCGGAGACCCATTGCCAGGTGCGATTCGATTTTTTTTGATGTGCGGTCATGTTGTTTGCTCCCTTCGTTGTAAGCCCCTTCGGACATGAGGCTATTATCGCAGGGAAAGCTGAAGCTTACATGAAGTCTAACTGAATGTTTGATGAATACGCAGGCGGGTTGTGGAAGAACGGGAAAGTCCAGACAACGGAGCACGCAGTTGCGGCCATTTAAATTGTGTGCAATATAGTTGTTGACAAAGTAATTGGATCTTGGTATGATCTTCTCATAAGATTTGCTTCAAATTTATTTGCGAACAAGTTAATTACTCCGTGATATGGATGAAAACAGACGAGGAGGCCTTCCTATGCATTATAAAGCAATTATTATCGGTACTGGTCCCGCCGGTCTAACGGCAGCAATCTATCTGGCAAGAGCCAATGTCGCTCCGCTTGTTATTGAAGGAATTCAACCCGGCGGCCAATTGACGACAACAACCGAGGTTGATAACTTCCCGGGGTTCCCGGACGGGATTATGGGTCCTGAACTGATGGATAACATGCGCAAGCAGGCGCTGCGCTTCGGAGCTACGATTCAGTCAGGACGGGTGGCGGAAGTGGACATGTCCAAGCGGCCGTTCACGCTGTTCTTGGAGGATGGCGCTCAATTGACAGCTGACTCGCTGATTATTTCGACAGGCGCATCGGCCAAGAAGCTGGGTATCCCCGGCGAGACCGAGAATATCGGCAGAGGTGTGAGCACCTGTGCAACCTGCGACGGCTTCTTCTTCCGCAACAAGAAAATCATCGTGATTGGCGGCGGAGATACCGCGATGGAGGAGGCGCAATTCCTGACCCGGTTCGCATCCGAGGTTCGCGTCGTGCATCGCCGCAATGAACTGAAGGCTTCGAAGATCATGCAGGATCACGCGCGTGGCAACGAGAAGGTCGCCTGGAGCCTGAACCGGACACCGCTCGAAGTAACGGCGGGTCCGATGGGTGTCAGCGGACTGAAAGTGCGCAACAACGATACGGGCGAAGAGGAGCTGCTGGAAGCCGACGGAATTTTCCTGGCGATCGGCCACACGCCGAATACAGGCTTCTTGGGCGGGCAGCTGCCAACCGATGAGCTCGGTTACCTGCAAGTCATTCCAGGCACATCCCAAACCGCTATCCCTGGCGTGTTCGCCTGCGGCGACGTGCAGGACCGCATTTACCGCCAAGCCATTACGTCGGCAGGCAGCGGTTGTATGGCCGCGTTGGATGCGGAACGGTTCTTGTCCGAGCAGCACGCTTAATATTTTCACATAACTGAATCTCAATTATTCAACCATTCATAAGGGAGGCAAATGCCATGTCAGTTCAACAGATAACAGATGCTACTTTCCAAAATGAGACCGCAGCGGGTACTGTGCTCGTCGATTTCTGGGCGCCTTGGTGCGGACCCTGTAAAATGATCGCTCCGGTACTGGACGAATTGTCCGCCGAGATCGGCGATAAAGCCAAAATCGTAAAAATCAACGTGGACGACAATCCGGAATCCGCGGCCAAGTATAACGTCATGAGTATCCCTACCTTGTTAATATTCAAAGACGGGCAAGTCGTGAACCAACTCGTCGGCGTGCAGCCGAAAGATCGATTGAAGGCCGCTATCGAGCAGGCCTGAGAGTCAGCAAACAACACCCATTCACCATATTCCACTTAGGAGGCAGCAAACATGACACAATTACAAGAACGTACAGGAGTAGCGACATTAGGAGGCAACCCGATTACACTGCTGGGGCCGGAGATCAAAGTTGGGGATCAGGCACCGGACTTCACGGTAAATAAAGATCTGATGACAGAAGTCCATCTGTCCGACTATGCGGGGAAAGTGAAGCTGATTTCCGTCGTCCCTTCCGTCGACACGGCGACTTGTGACGCACAGACGCGCCGATTCAACGTGGAGGCCGATAAATTAGGCGATGATGTCGTCATTTTGACCATCTCCGCAGACCTTCCATTCGCCCAGAGCCGTTTCTGCGGGGCATCCGGCATCGATAAAGTCGTGACTTTATCCGATTACAAAAGCCGCTCCTTCGGTCAGGCGTACGGAGTGCTGATCAAAGAGATCCAGCTCGATCAGCGTGCAATTTTTATTGTAGATGCGAATGACACGGTGCGCTACGTCGAGTATTTAACGGAGATGAGCGCACATCCGAATTACGAGGCGGCTCTTCAAGCTTTGAAGGAGCTCGTATAAAGCCGGTTGAATGCGCGGAATGCTAACGGACCACAGATACCCTATTCGCCGGTTTCGGAGCCGAAATCACGGGTAACAAGGGGAATAACGGCGCTGACTTCCGTTAGCGGTCGAGAGCGGTCAAGGGCCGCTGGGCATCCCCAAAAAGAACAAAAGAGCTAAGCTCATAAGCGCTTAGCTCTTTTTGGTGTTTGCACCGGCAACCATCATGTAACCCACGGGCGGGCAAGCGTGCGCCTGCCTAGCGGGCAAGCGGAACGAGCCTGCTGCCCTTAACCATGGCCCTGCCGCACAGGGGGCAGGCCTTCTCCGTTCGCCGCGCCTCCTGCGGCGAAGAGATCCGCGACCAGGCCTTGCAGCCGGCCTGGCCGCATACCCATGCCGCGACCGACTCCGTCGCGGCGGAGCCCGCAGCAGCCGCGCGCGGCACGGCTGCCCGCACAGATACAGCCGCCGCAGGCTTGCGGCTGCTTGCCGTGTCCGCGCAAGGAAACGCGGACAGCAGGAAGCGGGAAGGCTCCGCCTTCTTCCCGCGGAAATACGCCGGCGAGCTGATCAGCAACTCAGCCTTGGCGCGTGTGACGGCGACGTAGGCGAGCCGCCGCTCTTCTTCAAGCGCGGCGGCGGACTTGTCGCCCCCCGCGGTGCCGGCCATCTGAATGTCGTTCAGATGGTTCGCTTCCAGGGCCGAGGCATGCGGCATGTTGCCTTCGATCGCGCAGAGCAGGTAGACGACCTTGAACTCAAGCCCCTTGGACTTGTGGATCGTCATCAGCGAGATTTTGTTCGCGGCTTGATCTTTGGGCATCGCGCTCAGCTCCGTGCGTTTTTCTGCGACTTCATGGATAAAATAAAGAAATTGCTCCACCGTGTCGAACCGCTTGGCGGAGGACTCCAGTTCATCCAGAGTTTCCTTCAGCATTTCCCGGTGATGCGTCAGCTTGCTGCGCTTGTTCGTCTCTAAGAAAGCATCGTAGAAATCCTTGCGAATAGCTTGTATCGCTTCAAGCGGCTTCATCTCGGCAAGCGATTTAATGAGACGGATGCGGCTCTTGAGCTTATCCTTCTGAAAATCTTTCAGCTGCGGCAGCCCCAGCAGATGGATCAGCGGCCACTTTTTGGCCTGAATCGCTTCCTGCTCCTGAATAATTCGCATGCCTTGGTCACGCCCTATATATAATGAGGGTAGGATCCCCTCGATGGCTTCGAAATTGCGGCGTTCGTGGGCGATCCGCAGATGGTCGACGATCGGCTTCACCATCCACTGCTCATAGAAGGAATCACTGGTGCCGTAATCGACAAAAGGCAAGTTGTGCAGAATCAGCTGTTCGACGATAGCTCTGGCGTTGCTCTGCGTCCGGTATAGAATGGCAAAATCGCCGTAAGAGAAGCCGCCGTCCGCGACCTTGATCCGCAGATCGTTAATAAGCCAATCGGCCTCATCGTCGCTGCTTGCGGGCCTCACGTACATCGGCTTCGTTTCGCTTTGCTTGGTGGCCAGGAGCGTTTTGTTTTTGCGCTGAACGTTATGCTTGATAATGGCATTGCCCAGTCCGACGATGCTTGACGTTGACCGGTAGTTAATATCGAGCGTGATCGTCTTCGCTGCGGGGTACTGCTCGTGGAATTGCAAAATAAACGCATTACGCGCCCCGTTGAACGAATAAATCGTCTGGTCGTCATCGCCGACAACCATTAAGTTTTGATGATTTTGCGCAATCATTTGGATGATCGCATACTGCACCGTATTCGTATCCTGAAACTCGTCGACGCTGATATAGGTGAATTTACGCTCAAGTGACCGCAAAATATCCGCATTTTCCTTCAACAGCCGGTAAGCAAGGAGAAGAATATCGTCGAAATCGATTTTCATTTGTTCCATCTTCCATTGTTCGTACTGCAGGAAAATTCGTTTCATCTCCTGATCCTCTTCGGTCTCCTCGGGGAGGTCGTCGACTTCGATCAGCTGCATTTTGTAGGAGGACAACATGGAGATCAGCACCTCGGGCTGGTAGGCATCCTGCAATCCCATGCTCAGCATGATTCGTTTGAAAACGATCTGCTGAAAGCGGCTGTCGCTCAGAATGTCTTGTTGAAACCCGTTCATCCGCAGAAGGCGGAGGCAGAAGGCGTGGAACGTCCGAACCTGCATCGTCTGAGCCGCCTGGGCGTCCAAGCCCGGCAAGGAAGCGAGCCGTTCCCGCATTTCTTCGGCGGCTTTCTTCGAGAACGTGATGAGCAGCACATTCGACGGATGGACCCGGTGAACCCGCAGCAGATAGGCTACCCGGCACACCAGCACCGTCGTCTTCCCGGAGCCGGCTCCGGCTAGGGTCAGAAGCGGGCCTTTGAAATGGCGCACAGCCTGTACTTGCGATTCATTCAGCAGGATTCGATGGCGCTCCAAATCGCGGAAAAAATAAGCATCCCGGTCCGCATCAGGCACAAAATCCGAGCTATTCGACAATACGGCCATCCGGGCATGCGGAATCGCTCGTTCTGTGGCGGGTTTAGCGCCTAACGGGGTGGGGTAAATAGTAAGAGAGTTCATGGTTATCACCTGTTTCATGGCATGACTGAACTACCTATTTTATCACAATTCCTGTGCAAAGAAAGGACAAGTCCGCTTATGGGTAAATCTAACTTGAAATTGCTCTGGCAGCAATTCCAGAAGCACGACGCCACGGGACTCGCTGCGCAGTGCGCCTATTATTTTTTACTGTCGCTGTTCCCGTTCCTGCTGTTTATTCTAAGCTTGCTCGCCTACCTGCCGTTCTCCTCGAACGATGTCGTCTTGCTGATCAAGGAATATATCCCGGGTGCCGTCTCCTCCTGGCTGGAAGAAACGCTCAGCAGCCTGCTCGATGTGAAAAGGGGCGGCACGCTGTCCTTCGGGCTCATACTCGCATTGGTGAGCGCCAGCGCGGCCATGAACGCCATCGTCATTGCCGTGAACAAAGCGTACGGACTGCCGGAGCGCAAAAGCTTCATACACTCGCGCTTCCTCGCGGTTATGCTTACTTTGGGCATGCTGATCGTCATCGCCTCTGCGCTCGTTCTAAGCGTGTTCGGGCACTGGATCGGGGATTGGGTGCAGGCGCATGTCCATACCGCGTCGACCATGGTGAACCTGTGGAACAAAATCCGCTGGGTGGTGAACTTTATCATTTTGTTCATCGTGTTCACAGGCATCTATTACATAGCTCCCAATACCTGCTTAACGTGCAAAAGTGTGCTCCCTGGGGCTTTATTCGCCTCTCTCGGGTGGCAGGGGACGTCGCTCGGCTTCTCCTTCTATGTTAATAATTTTACGAATTATAGCGCGACTTACGGCAGCGTCGGGGGCATTATCGTTCTGATGACGTGGTTCTATATATCGGCCTTGCTGATTATTATCGGGGGAGAGATCAACGCTTTGCGGCATGTGAAAAGCCAGGAGCACATTCATGTGATCCCGGTGGATAAATATATTCGGTAAAACGGATCCGGCTACCATGTCAGAACGCCTCCGTCAAGCCGCTTCATGCCGCGAACCTTGCTGAGGTCCTCGGCAAGCTTGAACAAGGCGAGATCCTTCATCTTCGCCTCGATCATGACATCGATACGGTCCAGACCGGCTTCCTTACAACTTTTCAAGAAAGTGATAAGCATCTCGGGCTCGATATAATCGGCGTGCGAACGGAACTCCTTCGTTTCCTTCGGGGATTTGGGCGAGGAGACATGAATTTTCATCGGGAGGCCGCTCCATGTTGTGGCAATCTCCGGCAGCAATTCCTGCGGCGAAGCCTCCGAAGGGTTGCACCAGTCGTGGTGCAGGTCCAGCATGCAGGGACGCCCCAGCTTCCGGGCCACGGCGAGCGTTTCCGCCAAGGTGTAAGTTTTGTCGTCATTCTCGAAGGTGAGCCGCTGCATGATGGACTCCGGCACTTCCGGGATCTTGGCGTACAGCCGCTCCGTCGCCGCCACCTTGTCGCCGTATACGCCGCCGACGTGAATATTGATGATCGCGGACTCGTCCAGCCCCATGCCGTCAAGGATGGCGGCGTGGTAGCGCAGATCCTGAATCGCCGCGGCAACGACAGAATCGCTTCCGTTCAGAAGCGTAAACTGGTTCGGATGCATGCTGAGGCGGATGTCATGCCCCTTGGCATAATCGCCGAGCTGCTTGAGCTCGGTGCGGTACTCGGCCGCCACATCGATCTGCACGTCCGGGTGCGTAGCTAACGGGACCAGCGACGAGGACAAGCGGAACAGACGGATGCCATGCGCGGCATTGTAGTATAGAATGCGCCGTGTGGCCTCGAGGTTTTTGCGTCCGATGTCGATGGCCCGCTGCATGGCCTCCTCGCGGGGACGCTGGGAGAACAGCTTGTACGTGAAGGTGGAGCTGGGGGTGTTATTATAAATCGCGAGAGCGATGGATACGAATCCGAGCCGGATGATCATGGAACAGAACCTCCCGTTATGATGTAGCTATACAGTTAATGTACCCCCTGCATGCGGTTTTCAGGCAAAGGCCGCACCACGAACAAAAACGCCCTGCAAGGGGGCGGCCGGGTTATAACCGGCGCCCATCATGCAAGGCGTCCAATCCGATCTAGATCTTCTTTCCCTTAGCTTCAGGGAACTTCAGTCGAACGTTACACCCGCTCAACCTTCAACAGGTTGGTCGTTCCCGACTTCCCGACCGGCACACCGGCGGAAACGACGGTCAGATCTCCCTGCTTCACATAGCCGAGCTTCTCCGCCAGCCCGATCGCCGTGCGGATCATTGCGTCCGTCGACTCGCAGAATTCGCCGCGAATCGGGATGACGCCCTGCACCATGCTCAGCAGGTTGATCGCGGACTCGCTCGCCGTCACGGCGATAATCGGTGCTTCCGGACGGTACTTGGCGATCATCCGCGCTGTGAAGCCGCTCTCCGTCGGCGTTAGAATCGCCGCCGCCTTCAGTTTGTTCGCGGATGATACGACCGCTTGGCACAGGACTTCCGTCACTTCGTTGTTGGATTGCAGCTGTGCGTCAACGAGAGAGCTGCGCTCCATCGTTTGCTCCACGCGCTCGGCAATCGTCGCCATCATCGTCACGGACTCAACAGGGTATTTGCCCGCCGCAGTCTCGCCGGACAGCATGACCATGTCGCTGCCGTCCAGTACGGCATTCGCAACGTCGCTCACTTCGGCGCGCGTCGGACGCGGATTCCGCTGCATGGAATCAAGCATTTGCGTCGCCGTAATAACCGGCTTGCCGGCCAGGTTGCACGCGCGGATCATATCCTTCTGAGCGATCGGAACTTCCTCCGTCGGAATCTCCACACCGAGATCGCCCCTCGCAACCATGATGCCGTCGGAAGCTTCCAGGATGGAAGCGAAGTTGGTCATGCCTTCTTCGTTCTCGATTTTCGAAATGATCGGCGTAGCTCCCGCGCCATGCTGCTCCAGGATGCCGCGTACCTCTTGAACGTCGTTCCCGTTGCGGACGAAGGACATCGCGATAATGGAGATGTTCTCTTCGATCCCGAATTTGATGTGCATCACGTCGCGTTCAGTTACCCCTGGCAGGGACGTGCGAACGCCGGGCAGATTGACACCTTTGCGCTGCTTCAGAACGCTGTTGTTCAATACGGTACAGATCACTTCCGTCCCGTCAATCGTTTCAACGCGCAGCTCGATCGAGCCGTCATCAATCAGCACAAGGTTGCCTGGCTGTACGTCCTGCGGAAGCCCAGGATAATTCACGGCAACGCGGCTGCCGTCTCCGACGATCTGCTCGGTCGTAAGGACGAGGCGGTCACCGGTTTTCAAGTCATAAGAAGCATCCTTCAGTTGGCCGATGCGGATCTCCGGTCCTTTGATATCCATCAGAATCGGAACGACAACACCGAGCTCGGATGCCGCTTGACGCACGCGTTGAATGCGCCCGCGGTGCTCATCCAAATCGCCATGCGCCATATTCAAACGGGCAACGCTCATACCGGCGCGAATTAATTCCTTAAGTGTAGGGACGGAATCGCAAGCAGGTCCCATGGTGCAAATGATTTTCGTTTTACGCATTGTACAGGACTTCCTTTCATCATGGACAAATCAATTTTGGCTTCATTATATGCCTAATTTCGACAAACTTCTATGAAATATAGTATTCTATATGTACTATAGTATGTGGGTGATTCGAGGATGAAGCTTACAAGCTTTACTTATGACAAGAGCAGCAATTGGTATTCGGAAGCGCAGGAGGGGGCGGCGGATTGGACGCTTGTCCTTGTTACTTACGGGCGCTGTGTATATTGGATCGAAGAGAAGAAGCAGGTGCTGGAGAAGGGGCAGTGGCTGCTTATACCGAGCCGGACGGCCTACTACGGCAGAAGCGTTCCGACGATGCTGCATGAGAAATATGTTGTCCGGTTTATGCCGGAAGCCGCCGAGGCCGCTTTCCCGCTGCTTCAGGGTACGGGCTTCGCCAGCCGTATAACGGGCAAGTACGAACTCATTGTGGACCGCTTGCGCCATATGCACCAGCAATGGCAGGACGAACAGCCCTATTATCAGGCGCTGTGCGAAGCGCTGTTAACAGAGCTGTTCGTTTATTTACACCGGGAGTGGGATAAGGAGGACGTGCCGGGCGTCACCTCGCAGCTGGTCGAGCAGATGAAAGGTTATATCCAGAATCACTACCGGGAACATGTGACCAAGGAGGAGCTGGGTGCCTGCATCAACCGTTCGCCGAATTATGCGGCCACCTTGTTTCGCAAAGCGACCGGCCAGACGATCAGTGAATTCGTGCATGTTTCCCGGATCAAAACCGCCATTTACATGCTCAAGCATTCGGCGTTGACGGTATCCGAAATCTCCGAATTCATCGGATATAACGATCCGTCCTATTTCTACCGTGTGTTTCGAAGGCTGACGGGTCTGGTGCCGACCGATTTGGTTTCCGACCGCGAGACCGTCCGCAAGTAACCTTCGCTTACATTGTTCCCCCGCCGCGCCGCACTTCGGAAGGAATCTTCTCAGGCCCGTTGTCGATGTTCTGGTAAATGAAAGTGCCGACGCTGGCCTCGTCGAACTTCGGTAGCTGCATCGTCTTGGTCCATGCCGTGACGACAACCTCCATGTCCTTCGGCACGTCCGGATTCGCAACGGCTAATACACCCGCCCCTGCTTTCTTGAAATGACTCAAATACGCCAGCTTATCCTGAAGCTCCTTAGGAGCATCGGGATGGAAATATAGAATAATATCGCCGTGCTCCAGATTATGGACGAGCATCGCGTAGGTCGGACGCTCTGTGTAAAATCCGAATTTCAAATCATGCGGGCTGTGCGTACCCGAGGTCGGAATGGTCATCTCGTAGCTTAGCATGTCTTCGCTATGGTCCCGGCCGTAGTCTTTATCCGTTGTGACTTGGATAGGCGCATTATAGTTCAGCTTCTCGACACTGTATTTGCTGGAGGAGTATTGAATCAATGAGGTCCCAAACGAACAAATGGACAGGATGAGAAGCGTGTGAGAGAGAATCAGCCAGGTTTTAAGCTTTTTCTGCAGCGTTTGCTTTTCCGCTTTCTTCAGCTTGCTTGTGTTGGCTTTGCGCGTCTTAGCGGCAAATACGTAGCCGATAACGGCCAAGATGAAAAGGGCCAGCCCGATGTAGAGCAAGATGGCTATAACGCCGGACCCGTCCTGCAGCGTGGAGTGTTCCATAATAAGATGAGCTCCTTTATGAGTAATCTATTAGACACTACATATTGTAGTTTTAAAATGAACCATAAGTCAAATGCAATATAGGGAATATACAATTTGGCATTAGGCAAAAGAGGATTACGTCGGTATATGTTGAATGATGTAATAAAATGTCTAATTTTGTTTGCGACGAGGGGGAAATGCGTTTGTCGGATCATCTTTTGGAACTACATAGAAGAAACGGGCTGATGGTGAAGCTGCTCTGGGCATGCTTGGCGCTTGGCATGGGAGCGTCTTATCGATTGGCGGACGTGGTGCTGACGTTATTGGCATTCGGAGCGCCTATTGCGCTCGTGTGCACCATTATAATCTGGAGGAAAATCTGGATTTCTTACACGAAATACATCATTGCGATAGGCCTTAATGTGATCTCTTATTTCTTTATGGCTCATAGTACGTCGCTGTCCGGCATGCTGATTCTGTACTTAAGTTTGGCCTTGGTATCCTTGTATATGGATTTCCGTCCACTGCTGCTTACCGGTGTGATCGGGCTAGTGAACATGAACCATTTCTGCAGCACCTTGTCAGGACCTATGGACTATATTTCAATCAATGCTTTCTATGTGCTGACGATTATCGCGCTGATCGGTCAAGGGCAGATCGGCATGCGGATGCTGGCCAGTGTGGCTCGGAGTGCGAAGGAATCCGAAGCCTCTCGCTTGAAGACGGAACAGATGCTGGCAGGGGTGCGGACAACGACAGATGTGCTTGGGTCCTCCAGCACAACTTTGCATGAGAATGCTTCCGTTACCGGCCGCATTACAGAGGAAGTTGTTGCAGCTTTCCAGGAAATTTCGATTGGCATCGAGTCCCAAGCTTCCTCCATTACCGATATTACTTCGGCGATTCAAGAGGTGAACGAGACGGTCGAGCTGACCTCGTCCGCATCGGATACGATGAGCGGCCGGTCCCGGGATACGGCGAACATGACGAACGAAGGCAAGAACCAGATGGGGGACTTGTCGCACAAAATCAAGGACATCACGGAAATCGTCACGGAAACGTCGAGCATTATGAATGAAGTTAACGATGAAAATGTGAAAATCGGCCATATCGTCACCACGATCGCCGACATTGCCAATCAGACGAACCTGCTGTCGCTTAACGCTTCTATTGAAGCCGCGCGCGCCGGCGAACACGGCAAAGGTTTCGCGGTCGTCGCCGGTGAAATTCGCAAGCTTGCGCAGAACGCGCATGTAGCGTCCGCCGATATCTCCGAAATTCTCGGCTCGATTCAGCAGAAGGTGGAGACAGCCGTTGCAAAGGTTGCAGCGGGTAAAACAGCGGTAGAGTCCGGCAAGAAATCAGCGGACAGCGTGGACCTGCTGTTCGAAACCATCAACACGAACACAGCAGAAGTGATGGAGCAAGCGGAGAATTTGCAGCGCATGAATCAGCAGCTTCAGCGCTCCTCGCAGAAGGTTGCGGAGGAAATGACGTCCGTTGCAGCAATTACCGAGCAGTCTGCCGCATCGGTGCAGCAAGTGCTGGCAAGCGCGGAAGTGCAGCAGAAGCGAGTGGAGGATATTGTCGACAGCATCCGGCAGCTGAACGGTTTGGCGCAGGATTTGCAGCACCTGATCGAGAAATAAAATTCGCGAAACCCATTGCCAAATACCGGAGAATGGGCTACAGTTAAGCCAAATGAATAGCAACACGGGTGCTTGATGAAGTCAGGCTGAGATAGCGGCCTTATGCCGCTGACCGTTTAATCTGATCTGGATAATGCCAGCGTAGAGAATTCGAGTGCCTTCGTCTGCACTAATTTTATGCCTGCCGCATTCCGGCGGGCTTTTTTGCGTGTTCGCCTATCTCATTTTACATATTCGATACAAGAGAAGGAGTTGGAAAGCAGATGGCAGCAGGGGTTAAAGGATTGAAATTGACGGATATTCTGGTCACCATCGTGATCGCGGCGGTATTTGGGGTGATTTACCGGATTTGGGGACCGATGTACGATTTGATGAAGCCAATCGGTTTGCATGCGGAGCAGCTCAGCTATGGCATGTGGTTTATGGCAGGGACGTTCGCCTTCCTCATTATCCGCAAGCCGGGGGTCGCTTTGCTGGCGGAAGTTGCGGCAGCGACGATTGAGGCGTTGCTCGGCGGGTCTTGGGGCGTATCGACATTGGTGTATGGGATTCTTCAAGGACTCGGCGCGGAGCTGATTTTTGCACTTTTCCTCTATCGCAAGGTCAACGTCGGCGTGACGGTCCTGGCGGCCTTCGCTTCCGCGGCGCTGTCGCTGCTCGTCGATCAGTACTACGGCTATATCGATCAGTTGACGTTCTGGAACTACTGCTTATTTATCGGACTGCGCCTGGCCGGATCGGCGATTATCGCGGGTGTGTTCGCTTATTATTTGGCAGGAGCGCTCGCGCGTACCGGTGTGCTTAGTCTGGTCCGTCCCGTTTCGAAGAAAGATTACGACGCATTGGGGTAATGGGCATGAGCGGAAAATTCGGCGTTACGAACCTGAAGTTGAAATATCCCGGAGAGGAGGTCCCCCTGTTGTTTCAGGGGGTTTCCTTGTCGGTGAGACCGGGAGAGAAGGTGCTGCTGCTCGGTCCGAGCGGCTGCGGCAAATCTACGCTGCTCCAGGTACTGAGCGGGATCGTCCCCGACATTATCGAACTCCCGCTCAAGGCGGATCATGTTGCGGTGCCCAGCCGGTGGGGCTATGTGTTTCAAGACCCGGATGCTCAGTTCTGCATGCCTTATGTCGATGAAGAGATTGCGTTCGTACTGGAAAATATGCAGGTGCCGAGAGAGGAAATGCCGGCGCAAATCGAACACTATTTGCAGCTGGTAGGATTGCGGCTGGAGGATTCGCATACCTTGATCAGCCAGCTATCCCAAGGGATGAAGCAGCGGCTCGCCATTGCCAGCGTGCTGGCGTTGGAGCCGGAGGTGCTGTTCCTCGATGAACCAACCGCCTTGTTGGATGAAGAGGGCACGCAGCTGGTATGGGAAACGATCCGGTCCGTCAGCGCCGACAAAACGCTGGTCATCGTGGAGCACAAAATTGACGGTATTCTCGATCTGGTCGATCGGCTGATCGTCCTCTCGCCGGAAGGGGAGCTGATGGCGGACGGTTCGCCCAGCGCGGTGTTCTCCACGTACCGGCAGCAGCTTGCCGATTACGGCATCTGGTATCCCGGGGTATGGGACGATATGGGGTACCCTGCGGCGTCGGCCAGATCGGCCGCAAGGGCTGACCATCAGCCGATCATGCGATTGGACGGCTTCATTGGGCTTCGCGGCGGGACCATCAGGACCTCTGTGGATAACTTGAACGTGTATCCCGGCGATTGGATTGCCGTAACCGGCGGCAACGGTGCCGGCAAAAGCTCGCTCCTGCTGGCCATGATGCGCCTCATTCCGACACGCGGCAGCTGCCGCGTCGAAGGCGCGAAGGGCGGCAAGATCGAGCAGCTCGCCGAGCACGTCGGCTTCGTGTTTCAAAATCCCGAATTCCAATTCGTAACGAATTCGGTGGAGGAGGAGCTGGCCTACTCCTTGCCGGAGGGAGGCGGAAGCGCTGCGCAGCAGGCTCATATGCATGAGCTGTTGCGGCAATACGACCTGCTCGGGCTGCGCAAGCGGCATCCGTTCCAGCTCTCGATGGGCCAGAAGCGGCGCTTGAGCGTAGCGACCGCGATGGTGCGCGGCCCCCGCATCCTGCTGCTGGATGAGCCCACCTTCGGGCTCGACGCACACGGCACGATGCGCATGCTGGAGCAGCTGGAACGGCTGCGCGCAGCCGGGACGGCCATCGTGATGGTGACGCACGATGACGAGATCGTGCAGCGCTGTGCGACGCGCGTCTGGCAGGTGGAAGCCGGCCGGGTCACGGAGACGCCTATTATGGCGCCTCCGGTCGCACAGGCCGGGAAAGCGAGGCGATCGTATGCATATAACGTTCACGTTCCGTGAAACTTGGCTGCATCGGGTTAACCCCGGGGTGAAGCTTGTCCTTTCCTTGCTTCTCTTCATCCTGGTCGTCTTCACGCATAATCTGAATACGATGGTGTATTTGACAGCGGGGACGCTGCTGCCGCTGCTGCTGTTCTCGGGGCAGCCGCTGCGCCGGCTGCTGTTATACGCTTCCCCGTTCCTTCTCATCTTCCTCTCGTCGGCGGCGGGGATGATGATGTTCGGAAGCGGGGAGACGCTGTGGTTTCGGGCGGGTATCATCCGAATCACGGAAGAAAGCTTCTACCGCGGCTTGCATCTCGGCTTCCGGGGCTTGCAGGTGGCAGCGGTAGGTTTGCTGTTCAGCTTGACGACAAGGCCCGTATCCTTGTTCTACGCTTTGATGCAGCAATGGAAAGTGGCGCCGAAATATGCGTACAGCTTCCTTGCCGCTCTGCGCATGCTGCCGGTGATACTGGAGGAGCTCCAGACGCTGCGCTATGCGCTCAAGGTGCGCGGCCGCAAGAAGCGCAAATGGTTTAGCGGCTGGTACACGACGCTGCGGATGTATGCCATCCCGCTGCTGGCGCAAAGCATTCGCCGCGCCCACCGCACGGCGGTCGCGATGGAAGCGAAGCGTTTCTCCGCTCAGAGGAAACGAACCTACTATTACTTTTCTTCCTATTCCAGATTGGATGTTTATTATATGGCTTATTGGGGGCTGCTTGTCGCTTTGACCGTGTGGAGCGGGACGGCGTGGCCGATTTGGGATGCTGTGGATGTTCGCTAACCGGGCACCGGTCGTTATTCACCCCATTTGAGCATTAGCGTGATTTCGCAGTAAGGAGTGTTTAACGACCTAGAATCCATTGTGAACTTCACCGAGCTTGGGGAGTACGTAGTGACAACCGCAGCTGAGCATCCGAAGGATTGGACGATGCGGTCCACTTCTTTTTGATTGCCTTGTTGGGCGTTCGCCATCAGACTACGGGCTATTTCGGGATCCTGCAGCTTATGGGTGACAAGCGAAGCATCCTTGAGCAGACTTTGCGAGGCTGCAAGGGAGTGGGAGAGCATCTTGGTATCGACTTTCGGATAGTCGCGCGGCTCCCAGACCTTGTATCCCGCCCCTATGGAATCGTACTGCTCCCATAGATGGCAGTCATTAGTGAAATGGAAGTTGTCTCCTAATCTATGTGTGGAATAATACGGTTGATAATAAGGGGAATAAGCGGGATCATGCAGGCGGATGGGCTGGGAATAACCGTAGTAAGCAGGGTAGCTGAACATCGTGGAACCCCTTTTCCTGGGAAGTTAATCATCGAAGCTGCATTAGCAATATATGTAGAATAGGCGCGAAGGTGCAAAAAAAGGCTATCCCAGAAGCAGCAAACTGCTTCGGGATAGCCTCTTGAAGTTTGCAATTAGCGGGTTAACGTGACGTAGCTGACTGCTTTTTGACCGGATGGCGCTACGGCCGTCAGTTCGAAGGAAGTTACGTTGCCTTCAACATGCACGAGGCCATTGGAGTCGACAGTTGCCGTACCTACCGCACCCAGAGCATCGTTACCATTGATATGACTGATGGTGAACAGAGTGCCTAATGCGAAGTTATAATCACGGATTTCGGTGTTCTCATACTCGATACCGAAGCTGTCAGTCAAAGTCAAATCCATGGCTGTATAGGCATCGAAATCTGCCGTGTAGGTGCTGCCTGATACGGTCATCGCTTTCTTAATCGATGTTTCACCGGCTTTGAATTCTTTCACTGAAATGGCATCATTTGTTACAGTCACTGTGACATGCAATTGCTTCGCGTCGCCGCTGCCGACTTTGACCATTAGCGTAATATCCGCTGTTCCAGCTTTATTACCGATCACGTAAGCGTGGTGGTCTGCGGACAAGCCGACTTTGGCCACTGCAGAATTCGACGAGAATACGGACTGCACGATACCAGGAGTTGCAACAACGTCCCCGTTAGCCGCGGTTACTTTCACTTTAATTTCCTTGGCAAATTTACTTTGCGTAGGATCTTCGGCGATGGCTTTCGTAATTGTACCTGTTGCACTGCCTGTCAAACCGCTGTCAATGACAGCAGCTAGCGTGTAAGGATCGGGTACCGTAACATTGCCTGTGTTATCTGAAGCAATCGTGAAGCTTCCCGTTGCCGTGCGGATCGTAGAAGCATCCAGACCGCCAAGCGTTACCGTGTAATCTCCGGCTGCCAGTGCAGTGTCAACGGCAAGCGTTGCCGTCAGGCCGTCTGTCGACCATGTCGTTTTGGCGGAAACGGCCGTTGTGCCGTTCTTCAATGTCAATGTGGCTTTAGCTGTATCGACAGCTTTGTTAAGGGAAACCGTTACTTGTTTCTTATCTGTTGAAGCTTGAGCCTTCGTGATCGAAATCAACGTTTGGTTGTCATGAGCTTGCTGTGCCGTGTAGGAGCTGGATACCAGATCCGCACGGTTGGCAGGCTGGTCGCCCGATTTACCGGCTGGGTGAATGCCTAGCTCCGTCGCTTGTTTGACGGCATCCGCGTACCAAGGCGAACCGCTTACGTTCACTTTCTTGCCGAGGCCTTTGAGAAGCAGTGTATCCAACTGACCTGCAGTAACAGAATCTCCCGGAACGAAGGTTGTATCCGTCACGCCGTCGATCAGGCCGGCTTTCTTCGCAGCTTCGATGTAAGGAACAGCCCAGCCGTTAGCGGCATCGTCCGCATGAACGTCGGAGAAGCTGGACACCTTAACCGTAAGGTCAACAGGAACGTCATAGATGAGTGTCGCTACTTTGGCGAATTGTGCGCGCGTCATATTTTGCGTAATCCCGAAAGTGGTGTCGGACACCCCTTCGAAAATGTCGGATGCCAGCATGGCATCGATTTTCGTTTTCAGCGCGGCGTCGATGTTCGCGAGATCCGTGAAGTCAGCGCTTGTTTTGCCTGCTGCGGAAGCAGGGTTCGTTAATGCTGTTGATGCGAACAAAGAGAACGCCATAGCGGCTGTTGCGATCATAGTAAGTTTTTTCATGGGTACCTCCTAAGGTAATGAAATTTATCAATGCGATTCTATTAAGCTACCAAACTATCGTGCATTGTGCTGTTGCTATAACTATACCTTGCAATAAAGAGTGTGTCATTGTCAAATTCTTGGCACTCAAGGAATGAGAGTGCTAGTTGAATGCTGTTATTTGCAAAGTGATGCTAGATAGCTTGCCGGTTAGCCTCGTTCCTTTCAATTAGACGCTGATACTCTCGGAAATGTTGCGCTCATTATGACGAGCTTTTCTGACGGACAGAGAAGCCCTTATTTCGAAGGAAAAGGTCCTCGGCGAATATGTAACGGACACCGCCGCCGTTATTTGCTCGTCTTGTGCGGGATCTAGCCTGATATCGGCAAAATAAGGTTTCCTGTGTCCATTAGATCAGGCGTGGGGTTTTCGAAAACCGTACATTTGAACACCTGCCGTAACATTTTCCCCCGCGTTATGCTGAACGCGCTTACATATCGTAAATTTGTTCCCCTAAGATGTGCGGTTTATCGGTTCAGGGCAGTGCTCGGAAGCTGTAAAGTTGTAGACAGGGAGCCGAGTCAGTCATCAAGCATTACGGCTTACCGAATCACATTCATCGTCAGAGAGAGGGTTGTACTTACTATGCAAAAGAAGTTAACAAGCCTGTTAACGGCCAGTGTGGCGCTTGCCCTAGTCGTTGCCGGTTGCTCGAGCACAAAAGAAAGCGCTCCCACGACAGGCGCGGCCTCGGCAACGGAAGCCCCGAAGACCACGGCAGCGGATAAAGCCGCTAGTCCGGTTGAAATCACATTCTGGAATATGTTCGGCGGGGGCGAAGGCGATTTCGTCGACCAAATCATCAAAGGCTACAACGAATCCCAGAAGGAAGTTACGGTGAAGCAGCTGCGTTTGGAATCCAACGAGTACTACGCGAAGCTCAGCACAGCGCTATCTTCCGCCAAAGGACCTGATGTTGCGGTAGCGCATGTCGACCGCATTTCGCCGTTCGTGAAAGCGAAACAAATCGTACCGATCGACCAACTGGCGAATAAAGTCGGCTTCAATCTCAAGCAAATTTCCGATGCGAATATGCAGAGCGTCTCTTACGATGGTAAACCGTACGCAGTTCCGTTAGACACGCATTTCCACATGTTCTATTACAACAAAGACTTACTGAAAAAGGCGGAGCTGCTGAATGATGACGGGACGCCGAAGCTTGGCGAACTGACGCCGGAGGGCTTTAAGAAAACGCTCGCCCAGATCAAAGCCAAAGTACCGGATGTGCAGGCGCTTGCCGTCAATACGCCGTATTTCCAGGAACCGTTCTTGAATCTCTACTACGAAGCCGGCGGAGACCTGCTGAATGCGGAAGGTAATAAAGCGGCCATTAACAATGACAAAGCTTTAAGCGTCCTGAAATTCTATATGGATCTGTATAACAACAAATATACCGATCTTAATGACAAAACGCCGTGGGATTCGTTCCATAACGGTAAAGCGGCGCTGTGGTTCGGCGGCGTATGGGAAGCCGGCCTGCTGCTCGGCGAGAAGTCACCGAATATCGGCGCTATGCCGCTCCCGGCCATTTTCGGATCACCGGCACATTGGGGAAGCTCGCACTTGCTTGTTGTTCCTTCTTATGTAGCGGCTGAGAAGCAAGAGGCTGCGGCGAAATTCATGAAGTATTTCTCCGAGGTCGGCGGTAAGACCTGGGGCCAAGCCGGTCACGTTCCGGCGAACAGCGCTGTAACGGCAAGCGATGACTATAAGAAGCTGCCATACCGCAATTTCTTCGTCGATGCACAGAAAACGGTGAAATTCGCACCGAAAACCGATAAGTACACCACCCTCATCACGACGGTTTCGGAGTCGCTGCAAAACATTATTTTCGGTAAGCAATCCCCGGAAGACGGGCTGAAAACGATGGAGAAACAGATGAACGACATTTTGTCCAACTAGCTAACCATGAAGCGGGCGGGACTGCTTAAGAAAGAGAGAGGGCGGTCCCGGCCAGTTGGATCGGAGCGCAATTCGAAGGAGATTACCTTATGGAGACTAAAGTGAGAAGCCAAGAAAGGACGGGAGTCCTTCGTAAACCATACGCCTTATCATTCATCACGGATTTGAAAGCAATCGTGTACCTGCTGCCGTTCCTTATCCCATTCGGCGTATTCTATCTCTGGCCGGTATGGAGAGGAGCTTGGATGAGCCTGCACGTATGGAACATTCAAGGCATGCAGAAATATGCCGGATTGGTCAATTATAAGAAGATTTTTACGGACTCCGACTTTTATTTGTATATGTGGCATTCGTTTTATTTTGTTCTGCTGTGTGCGCCGACCGTCATCGTACTGGGCTTGATACTGGCGCTGCTGATCAATCAAAATATTGTATTCCGCACGACGATACGCTCGATTTTTTTCTTGCCTTATGTATTGTCCGTATCGGTCATCAGCTTTATCTGGCTGCGTATGTTCGATTCCAAATACGGTCCGGTGCAGGCTTTCCTGAAGCTGATCGGCATCCCTGGGGAAATTCACTGGCTGACCGACAAACATTTTGCTTGGTGGGCCATTACCATAACGACTGACTGGTGGACGGTGGGGTTCGTGATGGTGCTGTTTCTCGCGGGCTTGCAAGAAATTCCGGCCGATCATTATGAAGCTGCGAAAATGGATGGCGCTGGCGCTTGGAAGCAATTTTGGCACATTACGCTGCCAGGCTTGTCCAGAGTCATGAAAATACAGGTGTTTTATCAGGTCATTGCTTGTTTAAAATTGTTCGGCCAGGTGCAGATCATGACCGGAGGAGGTCCGGGCGATTCGACCAACACGATGATCCGTTATATATATGTGACGGGGTTCAAGAAGGATATGTTCGGCTTGGCATCCGCACAGTCCATCGTGTTCTGTCTCATCATGCTGCTGATTGCCCTGATCCAATTCAAACTGACGAACCGTCAAGATTAACGGAGGCTATTGATGAAACGATTCATGCTGAACGCGTGCGCCATCGTTCTCGCGCTGCTGTTTATTTTCCCGCTCATCTGGATGCTCTTGGTGTCCTTGAAGCCGAATGGCGTCAATGTATTCACGCTAGCGGACTGGTTGAAATGGTCCGATTTGACCTTAGCCAACTATGCCAAAGTGATGAAGGATTCGCAGATCGTGAGATGGACGTGGAACTCCGCGATCATCGGTGTGCTGACGACCGTCATCTCGCTTGTTTTCAGCTCGCTGGCGGCGTTCGCTTTCTCCAAAATGCCGTTTAAAACCAAAGGCATATTTTATCTCGTCATCGTATCGGGTTTGCTAATCCCTACGGAGGCGATCCTGATCCCGCTCTACGAAACTGTGCTGCATCTGCGTCTGATCGATAACATTTGGGCGATTATTTTGCCGGGCTTGACGAATCCGATCGGCATCCTGCTGCTCAAGCAGTTTATGGACGGGGTGCCCAAAGAATATATAGAGGCCGCGCAAATCGACGGATGTCGCAGCACCTCCTTATGGCTGCGTATCTGCTTGCCGCTGACGAAGTCGGCGATGGTATCGGTCGGCATTTTCTACTTCATCCTGTCATGGAACAATTTCTTGTGGCCGTACTTATCGATTACCTCGCAGGAGAACATGATTCTATCGGCAGGACTGCCGACCTTTTTGTCGAATAATATAATGTCCTTGAACATGATTATGGCAGCAAGCTCAATAGCGGCCGTTCCAACCATCGCGGTATTCATTCTGCTGCAGCGCCACATCGTGCAAGGGGTGGCGATGTCGGGGATTAAAGGGTAAGAAGGAGTCTTCTTCCCCCTCTTTTGCCAAGACAGAAAGGATTGTCAGCATGAAGCTTTTACCGGGGAAAACAAGCAGAAGATTAGCGATATGGCCCAGCAGCATACGTTACAAATGGATGCTGCTGTTGTTTCTATTCTCCCTTACGCCTCTGTTAGCGATGGGGTTTATTTCCTTTTCCATTTCCAAATCGACGATCAATCAGAAGGCGACGGAGTACTCCGAGCAGTTGTTGAAGCAAACTGCCGATAATATTGATACCCGGCTGGGTATATACAAAGATATGATGATGCAAGTCGTGAATAATAATGAAATCGTTTCCATGCTGCGGACGTTAGATCGGGCGGACAGTACGCAGTACGATCTGGACAGCTTGTCGTTGACGACGAAGCTGTCGACGATTATCGCCATCAATCAAGATTTCCAATCGATCTCGTTTCTGTCGGAGACGCATTACATCAAAGGCATCTATCGCTGGAGCGACCGTTCTGCGGGCATCGTATCCCCGTTTCTCCAGACACTGGAGGACGGCAGCCATTTCCGCTGGTTCCCAACGCGGCTGGGTGCCTATGTCGATAGCCTGAATACGCAGAACGTGCATGTATTTTCGTTGGCCAAGCAAATTTATAAGATGTCCGACGACAGCCCTGTCGGCATCATCGCCGTGCTGGATATTCGCGAGGACGTGTTGAAAGAGATCGTCAGCAAGGTGACGAAGAGATCCTCCGATCTCCAAAGCTTCATCATCGACGAGCAAGGGCGAATCGTTTCTTATCCGGACAATGGGTTCCTGGGCAAGAACGTGCGGGACGTGTTGGGTGAGCAGGGCTCCGCTCAATTGCTGCAAGCCACCGGCGAAACGTACGGGTTCCCGCTAACGCATGCAGGCCAGCATTGGATTGTGGGCGCGAAGAAGCTGCATACGAACGGCTGGACCGTCGTGAATGTGATCTCGGAATCCATGCTGTACAAGGATTCCAATCGCATGCTGCAAATTATTATAGTGATTGCGCTGATTTGCATTGGATTCTCCATTGTAACGGCGCTGTTCTTGACCAATTCCATCTCGAAGCCGATTCTGCGAATGATTCGGTTGATGCGGCAGGTCATGTCAGGCGATCTCAGCGTACGGTTTCAAGCGAAGAGGCGAAACGACGAGTTTGATATATTGGGTGAAAATTTCAATTACATGGTATCCCGGCTGGATGAGCTTCTGAAAGCAGTCTATGAAGAGCAGAACGAGAAGCGCGTGGCTGAGCTGAAAGCGCTGCAGGCACAGATCAATCCGCACTTTCTGTACAATACGCTGGATATTATCAAATGGACCGCTTTGCTGCAGAAGGCGAACAATGCAGCCGAGATGGTCAGCTTGCTGTCCCGGCTCCTGCGGATCTCTCTGGGCAAGGGAGAAGAGACCGTCACCGTCGAAGAAGAGATAGAACACGTCCAGTGCTATCTCGGTATTCAGAAATTCAGGTTTAATTTCGATATCCAAACCTATTTTGACATCGACGATCGTGTCCGCAGATATAAAACGCCGAAGCTTATTTTGCAGCCGATTGTAGAGAATGCCATTCTGCATGCGTTCACCGACCGTGAATCCGGGGGAGACATTCATATCCGGTGCTCGCTTGAACCGGAGGGCTGCCTACGGTTCGTCGTAGCGGATAACGGTCGGGGGATGGATGCCGTCCTCGTGAAGAGCTTGCAAGCGCCGCCTAAGGGGGCGACGGCGGATAAAATGGGCGGAATCGGCTTGGCCAATGTCGATGAGCGGATTAAGCTGATCTGCGGGAAGCCATACGGCCTAGACATCGAGAGCGCTATCGGAGCGGGAACGAGCATCGGGATCCGGCTTCCTGCGATAGAGTAGGAGGGACATCATGTTTCGAGTTGTCATCGTGGAAGATGAATATATCGTCAGGTTCGGGATCCGGTCGATGATCGATTGGGAGAAGCTGGGCTTGACTGTCATCGGGGAGGCCTCCAACGGTCAAGAAGCTTTGGAGCTTATGAGCAAGGAGATGCCGGATATTCTGATTACGGATATCAAAATGCCGCTTATGGACGGAATCGCGCTCATTACGGAGGTTCGCAAGCGGAATCCGCAGATGAAAATCCTCATCCTCAGCAATGTTGAGGATTTCGGTTATGCGAAGGAAGCAATCCGCTATGGGGTCTCGGAATATTTGATCAAATCCGACATGATGCCGCGGGACTTCGAGATGACCCTGTTGAAGGTGAAGGAAGCCATCGAGATCGCTGCACCTGACGGGGCGGTGCTTCAGGAGTTCCGGAAGGGGCCGGTGTGGAAGGAGAAGCTGCTGCAGGAGCTGGCCGAAGGTGCGCAGCGGGAGACGGACCTTCTGCAAAGTGTTTGGAAGGGGGAGGAAGGCGGCTGGCTGTCCTTGCTCCATATTGGCAAGGACGCGCAAGCGCAGGGAACGGCAGACGAGCAGGCCCGCCTGCGCCTAGCGCTGGATGGCTTGTTGACGGCGGAACGGCTCGTCTATGAGATGTTTACCGACCGTCAAGGGGAGATGAATGTCGTCTTATCGACAGCAGCGCCGTCAAGGCGGAGCCAGCAGGCAGTACGCGAGCTCGCCGAGACTTTCCTTGCGTCAGTCGGTCCGGGCTGCACGGTCGGGATCAGCGAGCCTTTCCGGGCATGGGCGGATCTGCATGCTGCCTACGAACAAGCAAGGGCCGCAGTGAAGTACAAAATGTTCGTCGGAACCGGCAGAGCCATATGCTATGGCACGGACGATATGCCTGGGCGGGGCGAGGCTGGGGAGCCGATCAAAATCAGCATGCACCGTATACATTCCATGGTGTATGCGTTTCAGGCGAAGGAACTGCAAAGTTACTTGGAGGGGTTGTTCGGGCAATTAGCCGACCGCAAAGATTATGATATCGTGCAAATTATTTCTCTAGAGCTTTTAATTATGCTGACGACATTATGGTCAGACGTCGCCAGCGATCAGCAAAGCATTTTGCTGCTGAAGAAGCAATATTTTGACGAGCTATCCAAATTAGAAACACTGAACCAGAGCAAAACTTGGTTCCTGGGCGCTTTCGACGAGCTGCTGCAGCATATGATTCACATCTATAACAGTGACCGCAACAGTATTATCAAGGCCGCGCAATACATTCAGATGAATTACCAACAGGAAATCTCCTTGCAGTCCATCGCTTCTCTCGTGCATTTAAGCAAAAATTATTTCGCTAATCTGTTCAAGAAAGAGATGGGGGAAAGCTTCCTTGAGCACTTGACGCGCATCCGCATTGAGAAGGCGAAGTCGCTGCTTGCGGGGGAGCTGAAGACGGCGGACATCGGCCATATGGTGGGCATTGCGGACCCGAAATATTTCTCCAAGGTGTTCAAAAAAATAACCGGGGTCTCGCCATCAGAATACAGAATACGCGCGAAGGGCTGAGATGGACGGATAGTGACGGGGGTGTATGCCTTGTGCTGTTTAAGCGGAGCGAAGGCTGGATTAGGGGTGTGTTGTGCGTAGGAGGACTGAGTCTCTTGGTTGCGGGATGCTCAGCTGCGCCGAATGCCAAGCCTCCGATCTCGCAGGAAGTGGTCCAGCCGGAGGAAATCTCCTTCTGGAATCCCTTTGGGGGCGGAGAAGGGGAGTTTGTGGAGCAGCTGATCCGAGATTTTAACGCTTCCCAAACGTCGGTTTATGTCAAGCAGCTGCGATTGGAGTCCAATGAATACTATGTGAAGCTGAGTACGGCGCTGTCTTCAGGCAAAGGTCCGGATGTCGCCGTTGCGCATGTTGACCGTATATCGCCGTACATCAAAGCGAAGCAGATTATGCCGTTGGATGGATTGGCTGCAGAGACCGGGTTCCGGTTCGATGAGATTGAAAGCTCCAATGTCCAAAGCGTAAGTTATAACGGCAAGCCTTATGCGGTTCCTTTGGATACTCATTTTCATGTGCTTTATTACAATAAGGATATTTTGGGTAAAGCGGGTCTGCTGCAGACGGACGGCACCCCCATGCTTGGCGAGGCTACGCCGGAAGGCTTCGTTCGGATGCTGGAGCAGATCGCGGCCCGTGTGCCCGGGGTTCAGCCGATTGCCGTGAATACGCCGTACTTCCAAGAGCCGTTCCTGAATTTATATTATGAAGCGGGCGGCGACCTGCTCACGCCGGATATGTCCCGAGCGGCTATCCATAATGAGAAAGCGCTGCGGGTGCTAACCTTTTATCAAGAGCTGTATGCCAAACGCTTGGCCGATTTGAGTGACCGGACCCCGTGGGACTCTTTCCATAGCGGGAAGGCCGCCCTCTGGTTCGGCGGTGTCTGGGAAGCCGGGCATCATCTCAGCGAAAAATCGCTGCCGGTCGGGCTGATGCCGCTTCCGCCGATTTTCGGAAGCTCGGCGCACTGGGGCAGCTCGCATACACTTGTCGTCCCCAGTTATGTAACCAAAGAAAAACAGAAGGCAGCGATGGCCTTCATGTCTTATTTCTCGGAAACGGGCAGCATGCTCTGGGGACAGGCCGGACACGTTCCCGCCAACAAGGCGGTCTTGCAAAGCGCCGCATACCGGCAGCTCCCCTACCGCAGCATGTTTATAGAAGCCAAACAGGATGTGAAGTTTGCGCCGCGAACCGATAAGTACAGGGCGATTTTCACGGCGCTGTCGGAGGACCTGCAGAGCATCGTACTAGGCGGGCTGGATCCTGAACAAGGTTTGGCCGCGCTGGAGAAGAAGATTAATGAGATTATCACGAACTAAGGTATGAGTCGGTGTGAGAATGGGCGATCTAATGGCAAGGATTGGGCGGCAAGCCGATACGTTTGCTGTTGCAGCATCTCCCATGTCACAATAGACTTAGAGTAGGAACATCATGATGGAGCTGCGGGTACGCGCATGGACCTAACGTGCGCTTATCGTCGGAACAACGAATAGAGCAGCGTCCAAAGACTGGAGTGGGAGAAGATGGACGTCAAAGAAGCGATTCGTCATCGCCGCAGCATCGGGAAGGTTAAGCAGGATCCCGTTGACAAGGCGCTGATTGAAGAAATTTTGGAAGCGGGTACGTGGGCGCCGAACCACGCGCATACCGAACCGTGGCGGTTCTGGGTGATGACCGGCGAAGGCCGGGGGCTGCTGGGCAGAGGGTATGCCGACGTAGCGGCGGCAGAGGCGGATCCTGCCCTGCCGGCGGAGGAGCTGGCCAAGCTGAAGAGCGCTCAGGAGAAGAAAGCGTTCCGCGCGCCGGTCGTCATCGCGGTAGCCGTCACCCCGTCGGCAACGGCTGTTGTGCCGGAGGTGGAAGAATACGCGGCGGTGCATGCCGCGGTACAGAATATGATGCTGACCGCGCACGCACTCGGTTTGGGCACGATCTGGCGGACGGGCGCGCCGACCTACCATCCGAAGATGCGCGAAGCGTTCTCCCTCGAAGCGAAGGAGGAACTGGTCGGCTTCGTTTATATCGGCTACCCGGACATGGCGCCGCCGAAGGCATCCCGGAAGCCGTTCGCGGAGTCAACGCTTTGGGTTAGCGAGTGATTCACATCATAAATAAGCCTCCCAACGGTGAATTGTTGGGAGGCTTGTTTGACGTTCCGTGCCAAGCGGGGATGTGCCTCTGGCATTACTGCTTGAGCGCAACCGCGATTCTAGCGGCGGTTTGGGCGTTATGGTACACGAGCGCGATGTTCGTCTCCAGGCTGCGGCCCTCCGTTAGCTGCTTAATACGCGCGAGCAGGAAAGGCGTGACTTTCTTGCCGGTCACGTTCTGCTCTTTGGCTTCCGAGAGCGCCTGCTGGATGAAGCCTTCGATCTCGGTATGGTTCATGGCGGATTCCGCCGGAACCGGGTTGGCGATGACGGCGCCGCCGGCCAGGCCGAGCTCCCACTTCGTGCGGAGCATGGCCGCAACGTCCGCAGCTTCATCGAGGCGGAAGTCTACGCCGTAGCCGCTCTCGCGGGCATAGAAGGACGGGAACTCGCTCGTCTTGTAGCCGACCACGGGTACGCCGTGAGTCTCCAGGTACTCGAGCGTGCGGCCGATGTCGAGGATCGATTTCACGCCTGCGCAGACGACGGCGACATTCGTTTGCGCCAGCTCCGTCAAATCGGCCGAGACGTCCATCGACACCTCGCCTTCGCGGTGCACGCCCCCGATGCCGCCGGTAGCGAACACTTCGATGCCCGCCAGTGCAGCGCCGATCATCGTTGCGGCGACCGTCGTTGCGCCGATTTGGCCGGATGAGAGGATATACGGGAAGTCGCGGCGGCTGACTTTCTCCACGTTCGGATTCGTCGCGAAAGCTTCGAGCTCCTGCTCGTTCAAGCCGATCTTGATCTTGCCGTCCATGATACCGATGGTAGCCGGAACAGCGCCGTTATCGCGGATGATTTGCTCGACCATTTTGGCCATTTCGATGTTTTGCGGGTAAGGCATCCCATGCGAGATGATAGTCGTCTCCAGAGCGACGACCGGTTTATTATTCGCCAAAGCTTCTTTCACTTCATCTGTAAACGTTAAGTACGATGTATTCATAATCAGTTCTCGTCTCCTTCAGATAAGTTCATAATCGTGTGCTGAAGCCGCTCTTCCGTCAGCTCGCGGGCGACGGATTGATCGGTTTGAAGCGTGATATGCGCTGCGGCAAGACCGTATGCGCAGGAGTCCATGTAGCTGAGCCCGCGCATCACGCCGTAAGCGAGACCGGCGACGAAGGCGTCCCCTGCGCCTGTAACCTCCACGACCTTGGTCGGAATTGGCGCGAACATCTTCTCGCCTTCCTCACCGGCATATAGGACACCTTCACTGCCAAGCGTAAGGAAGACATGGCGGACACCACGGCCGCGAATTGCGCCGGTGATCCGGCTGTAATCGCGGCTGCCTCCCGGCGTCATGCCCGCCAACTGGCAGGCTTCCTCCAGATTGGGGAAGATCGCCGTAACGCCATGCAGATCGGGCGGTAGTTTCTTGGCCTTCTCCGAGGACACCGGATCGATGAACAAGGGCAGGTTGTCCGTCTTGCATCGTTCCATCAAGTCACTGAGCGTCTCGGCAGGTAAGTTGGTATCTGCGATCACCAACCGGGATGAGGCGACATGCGGCCACTTATCCCGCAGCAGGGCGGGCGTAAATTTATCGTAGATGTCCATATTGGCAAAAGCCAGGAACATTTCGCCGGAAGCATCCAGCAGCGCGGTGTACGTTCCGGTGTTCTCGCCTTGGAGCACAATCGCCTGACTGACGTCGACGCCGCGCTTCCTCGTTTCTTCCAATACCCATCCGCCCGCTTTGTCATCGCCTGTTACCGTCAGCAGCGCGGTCTGGCAAGCAAGCCCTGCCAACGTTTCGGCGATATTCCGCGCAACGCCTCCGCACGATTCCGACACGGTGACGGGGTTGGAAGACGCCAGCCGGATAGGCTGTTTGCTGGCCGCTTTGCTGTCCAGATTCGCGCCGCCGATGCACGTGATCGTCTTGTCGTCGGCAGTCACATAAGCGCGTCCGCGGATCGTCCCTTTCTTGGTTAAGGCGGCGATATACCCGGCTACAGCCGAGCGCGAGATGCCGATGCTAGCAGCCATTTCATGTTGGGATATGAATGGATTTTGACGGATAAGCGCTAAAATTTGCTGTTCACGATCCATGCAATGGCTCCTTTCGATCGTTGACTATCTCTAGTTTAGGACAAATACAAACAAATGTCCATATAACAAACTTTTGTCCAAATTGACCAAATGAAAAGGAGCCTGCCCGGAAGGGGACAATGCTCCTTGTATGCATTATTCCGAATAAGACGTTTCCCTCCGGGAGCTGAGCCCAAGCAAACCCAACAGGCCGAGCAGCCCGATATAATGCCATCCGGACCAGTGTTTGTCTTTCGTCTCCTGCGTATGAACCATGAGAGCTTTCATGGATGTCGGCGGTGTAAGTCCGTAGGAAGCGGCGTGCTGATTCATGTTGTCCAGCTTTTTCAACCCGGCGTCTGCCCCCGGCATGCCGAACGGATTCGTTTGGAAAAAAGTAGGCGATCCCTGCTTCGCAGCCTCCCAACTTTCGGGCGTCGCGGCCATCTGTCGGTCGTGCGGATGCGTACGGTAATGATGAGCCCCGAGCAAGGCGGTTATGCAAAGGAAAGAAATCAAAGCAAGCTTCATAAATCGCGGAAACATGATCCATACCTCCAAGATCTTGTTGAATAGTAGTCTGTAAAATGCAGGTATGGATATATTCCCCTATGCGCGGAAACTTATGTATGAGAGCCGGCTATTTTTATTATTGATTAATGAACTTCTCGAAAACAAAACCGAAATCTTTCACTTTGTACTGTTTGTGCGTGCTTACGAGCCACTCGAATGCGCCTTGGCTGACAGCTTTGAACTCTTCGGAAACCTTCTGCCCTTCGGTCTTATTCGTCCGGTTCAGGGTGGAAGAGGCGATTTCGATGCTTTGCTTCGCATAGTCGAGGAAATGTTCATTTTCCTGCGTAATATCGGCGATTTTGATCAGAGCTTTGTATAGATCCTTGAGTTCCTCAACATGCTTCTTATGCACATCGATCGTGAAGGGAACGGAGCCCAGCGCGAATTTGATTTCCACATCCAGATCCACGGTACCGGCCGTCTCCAGAGCGACCTGGGACACGGCATATTTGCTATAAGGGTAGCGGTGCAGCACGCGCTTCTTGCTGACTGCGCTTGTGCCGTCGAGATGAATAAGCGCCTGGTTCGTAAAGCAGTACTCATCTGATTTGGACTTAATCAGGAAGAAAATCTTCTCACTATCCTCATGCAGCACGTAATCGTCGGCATCCACCTTGTCGTAATTCTCAGGCTTGATAACGGATCCTACATCGCTTAATCCCAGAATATCTGCCGCTACTCTACCGAACATTCGATCCATCCACTCCTCAACAGTAATTAGGTATAGTACAAAATATGGAAACCATGCGAGTCCTATGCCCGATTAAAAAAAGAGCATAACGCTTCTGAAAAACGGAAGCATCATGCCCTATAATAGACTGCTTATTTGGTAACCGTCACTTGAACGGTCGTTCTCATGTTGGAATACGTCACTGTAATTCTGGCGGTTCCTTTGCCTGTCGCTTTAATGATGCCGTCCTTCACGTCAGCGATCATGATATTGGACGATGTCCACAAGGCAGGCTTGGTTACATCCTCTTCCGATCCGTCCGTGTAAGTGGCCAGAGCCTCGACCTTGGCTGTACTGCCTTCTTTCAGCTCGACTTTAACGACATCCGTTTTCAAATATTTCAAGGAATCGATGTCCACCGGGATCGCGACCATTTTGCCGCCGAAGGAACCGGTGATCGTGGTTTTGCCCGAAGCTGTCGGGGTGAAAAGTCCGTTCGTAACCGTCCCCAATTTATAGGCGTTCACTTTCCATGTCGCTGCTTCGGTTACATCCTTGGTTGTCCCGTCGGATAACGTCGCCGTCAATTTCACTTGAACTTGCTCGCCTCTTTTGGTGACGATGTAGGTCTTGTCTGCAACCAGCCCGGCAACGACGCCGATTTCCACCGGAATCGATACGCTCTTGCCGCCATAGGTAGCTGTGATGGTCGCTTTCCCGCGGGATACCGGGGTTACGACCCCTTTGGACACGGCGGCAATAGCGCCGTTGCTCGTCTTCCATTCGGCCTCATTGGTGACATTACGCGAAGCGCCGGAGGAATCCGTAGCCGTCAGCACGACGGAACGCGTCTCATTCAGGTCGAAAACGAGATTCACAACACTCGCGGAAAGATCGCTGGCCATATCCACTTGAACCGGAATGGTGACCGTTTTGCTGTCCAGCTGAGCTGTCAGTGTGGATTCACCTGAAGCCACAGCTTTCACTTTCCCGCCGTCCACAGTGACGGCTTTGACGTTGCTGCTCGTCCAGATGACGTCCGAGGAAACGTCTTTCTTCGTATCGTCGGTGTAGAGAGCTTCCGCAGTCAATGTAACGGTATCGCCCTTCTTCATCACGAGCTTCTCTTCGCTGACGTTCAAGCTTTTCAATACCCCTACGGAAACTTGAATGACCGCCGTGCGCGTGCCGTACTTCGCGGTGATGGTTGCCGCGCCGGTCGCAAGGCCGGTGATATCTCCGCTGCGGGATTCGGCAATATCTTTGGAGCTGGTTGTCCATTCGGCTTTGCTCGTGACATCGACTTCTCTTCCATCTTTGAAGGACGCTGTCAATGTCACTTTATCCGTGCCGCCGATTTGCAGGTTGACGATTTTCTTGCTTGCTTTGATGATCGTCGGCACATCGACCTCGACTTTGGTCGTCGTCTTTTTGCCGCCGTATGCTGCCGTAACCGTCGCGATGCCGGCTTTGTAGGAGGTGATCTTCCCTTTGGTGACGAATGCCACGTTCTCTTCGTCTACGCTCCACTCGGCGCTATCCGTAACGTCGGCGCTCGTACCATCGGCATAAGTGGCGTGCAGAGTAAGCTGCTGCTCCTGTCCGGCTTGCATAGCAACCAGATCCGTATCGACAACGAGACGGCGTGGAACTTCAACGTCTACATTCGCGGCAACCTCTTTCTCCCCATACTTGGCGTAAACCTTCGCTTCGCCCATGGCGATGGCGGAGAGCTTGCCCTTCGTGACTTGGACGACGTCTTCATCGCTGGATGCCCATTCGGCGCGGTCCGTGATGTCTTCCGTCTTGCCGTCGGCGTAAGTAGCGGTCAGCTTCAATTCGCCTGTGGCATTTCTCTTCAAAAGAATGCTTTGCTTGCTTAACTCCAGCTTCAAGGTGCTGTCGACATCAACGGTCACCGTCGTAGACTTGGTGCCGTACGTTGCCGTCAGGTTAGCCGTTCCGACGCTGTAGCCCGTGACTTTCCCTTTGATGGCGTCAGCCACATTGGCTTTGTCCGTTGTCCATACGACCTTATCCGACACGTCGGCAATGTCGCCGTTCGGGTAAGTGGCCATAATTTTGATATCCTCGGTGCCGTTCAGCAGCAAGGACAGGCTGGACTTCTCAGCGTCAATCCTTCTCACAACCTCGACATCAACCTCAATTGTCAGAGATTGATTCATATATTTCACTGTGATCTTAGCGCTTCCAGGATTTTGCCCCTTCACCAGACCGTTGGTCACTGTCACGATGGAGCTTGTATCTACCGTGTAATCCGCTTTGCTCGTCACATCCTCGGATGTGCCGTCATCGTAGTAAGCGTTGATTTGAAGCTGTTCGGATGCATTCAGGCGCAGATCGAGCGAACGTTTGTCCGTTGTTAACGATTTGACCTTCTTGCTGACGGTTACGTTGACGATTTCCGTTTTGCCCATGTAGGTGGCTGTAATAACGGCTTTGCCTTCTTTCTTGGCCGTTACTACGCCGGCGTAGACGGAGGCCACGTCAGGCGTTCCCGAATTCCAGTCTGTCTTGACCGTTGCGTTCTCGGTAGCGCCGCTGACGAATATAGCGGTAGCTGTCAGATTCGCCGTATCGCCAACTTGCAGTGCAAGCTCATTCTTGTTCAGGACGAGTTTGGAAATTTCCTCAGCGGCGAGGGCGCTTCCTGCGGCTAAGGTTTGTGCGGCTAAAATAAAAATGAATACCAAGGAAAACCACTTGCTGTGCCTAAACTTCACGTTAATATCCCTCCGATACCGTCCTCTTAAGTTGACATGAAAATTATGGAACTGATAATATATCGGTTTCTGCGAATCCGAAATGAATAGCTGCCACATTATTTACATGAAATTAACCGGAGGTGAAAGGGGGCTCCCCCTGAGCGCCGCGCTTGGAAGGCAGCCTGTTAGGCGGGGAGCGGAGGATGGAGGAGAGTGAGGGAGAACGGAGGAGGACGAGGAGAGTGGAGGAGAGTGAAGGAAAACGGAGAAGGACGAGGAGAGTGGAGGAGAGTGAGGGAAAACGGAGGAAGACGAGGAGAGTGGAAGAGAGTGAGGGAGAACGGAGGAGGACGAGGAGAGTGGAGGAGGATGAGGATGAGGATGAGGGAGAGCGGTGCAAAGAGAGAATAGTAACGTGATGAAGTGTGGAACAACAGACGGGAGGCGGGTAACGAGACAAAGAGTGGAAGCGAGCAGACTAGCGTCGGCGATTCCCCACCGCGCTAACGGACACAGAAGCCCTTATTCGATGAATAAGGGCCTTTTTGGCGATGTAACGGACACCAGCGCCGTTATTTGCCCGATTTTGCCGGATTTCGACCCCGAATTCGGCAAATAGGGTCTGCTGTGTCCGTTAGAAAGGGCACGGGATGCTTTTCACGCGAATAACGGCTGCTGAGTCCGTTAGAATGATAAGTTGGCTCCCCGAGCAGACGTCACGAAGATTAGCGGGCTCCCCGCCGTGCCAACGGACACAGGAGCCCTTATTCCTCGATAACGGACACCATCGCCGTTATTTGCTCATTGCAGCCGGATTCCATCCCGATCCCGCCCCAATCCCCCGCTCTTGGCGATGATCACTCAGTGCCCTGCCTCCCCCTGCCAGCCAGAGGATAAAATCAGTCATTAAAACGGATAAGATCGGATATGTACAAATCCAAAATCCGACCCTTATAATGAGACTGATAATTATTATCAATTAAAAAGGGTCCAGCATTCGCATTCAAATAGAGATGACTCGCTCATCACCTGTGTTTGCATGCTGCATAAGGAGGAAGAAACAAATGAGAGTTTTACAATTGATGCTTGCCATGGTGTTGACGCTTGCACTATCGGCCTGCGGCACATCGTCAACGACAACGACCGGAAGCGCAAGCAGCAGCCCTGCCGCCCCGGCAGCAAGCGCCGCACCACAGACGGACGCGGGAGAGAAAACGATCAAGCATGCGATGGGCACCGTCACACTGAAGAAGAAGCCTGAGCGCGTCGTCGTTCTTTTCAACGGTATGACGGACATTACCGTCCACCTGGGCGTGAAGCCGGTAGGCTCCGTGCAGTCCTGGGAAGAGAAGCCATGGTACAACTATCTCCGCGCCAAAATGGAAGGGGTAAAGGATCTTGGAGAAGAGACGCAGCCGAACGTCGAGGCGATCATCGCGCTCAAGCCGGATCTGATTATCGGGACGAAACCCCGTCATGAGAAAATTTACCCGCAGCTCAGCAGCATCGCGCCAACCATTATGACGGAAGAAATTTTCGACTGGAAAGCGAATTTGAAGTATGCCGCCGACGCGCTGTACAAGAAGGAAGAAGGCGACAAAATCCTCGCCGATTGGGATAAGAAGGTTGCTGAGTTCAAGCAAAAGGCAGGCGACAAGATAGGGAAGACGGAAGTCTCGATCGTCCGCTTTGAGAGAGACGGCAGCGCGCGCTTCTACGCAACGGGCTTTGCCGGCACCATTTTCAAAGAATTAGGGCTGGCGCGTCCGAAAGCGCAAATTCTGGAGCCGGGCAAGGCGGTTCTGAATTTGACGACCAAGGAGCAAATGCCGCAGCTGGACGGGGATTACATTTTCGACATTACGAGACTGAATGCGGGAGAGCCGTCCGTCGAGAAATCCCAAAACGATTGGACCTCGCACCCGCTTTGGAAAAATCTGAAGGGTGTTAAGAACGGCAAGTACTTCAAAGTCGACTCCATTACGTGGAACTTGGCGGGAGGCTCGATGGCGGCTCAATCCATGTTGGCCGACCTCTACAAATACTTCGAGATTAAATAATGAAATGCATAAAGGAATGAACGATACGAGATCGTTCATTCCTTTATGAGCATGGGGAGACTCTCAAGATGAACCTTACTAAAACGAGCTTATGGAGAGCCGGCTGGCTGCTGGTTTTCGTTCTTATTATGCTCGGCTGCTTCGTGGCGAGCATTCTGTATGGCGCTACCCGGTACGAGTGGGCGACGGCGTGGTCGTCGATTGTTCACTATGACGAGAATGTGAATGAGCAAATTATTTTGCGCACGACAAGACTGCCGAGGGCTTGCATAGCATCCGCCGTCGGAGCCAGCTTGGCGATCGCCGGTGCTCTAATGCAGACGCTCACCCGCAATCCGCTGGCATCGCCAAGCGTATTGGGGGTAAATGCGGGCGCGTCCTTCCTGGTCGTGCTGGCGGCGGTTACGTTCTCCGTTTCATCGCTGCAGGTGCTGATGTGGATCGCGTTTATCGGAGCGGCGCTGGGGGCCGTCACGGTCTATATGCTGGGCTCGATCGGGAGGGACGGTCTGACACCGCTTAAGATCGTGCTGGCCGGCTCTGCGATGAGTGCGCTGTTCGCCTCCTTCACCCAGGCCGTCCTCGTATTGAATCAGCAGGGGATCGGCACCGTACTCTTCTGGCTGACGGGCACGGTCGCCGGCCGCTCTCCCGAATTCCTCATGACGGTTCTGCCGTATATGGCCGTCGCGGGGGCCGCCGCCTGGCTGCTGTCCAAGGACATGAATTTGCTGCAGATGGGGGAGGAAGCGGCCAAAGGCTTAGGGCAAAAGACGGTTCTTATCAAATCGCTAGCCGGTATTTTCATTGTTATACTGGCCGGATGTTCGGTCTCGGTAGCAGGTCCGATCGGTTTCATCGGCATTGTAATCCCTCATATATCGCGGTTCTTCGGCGGTACGGATCACCGGTGGGTCATTCCGTATTGTGCGGTGCTCGGCGCGATTCTGCTGATGCTGGCGGACTTGGGCGCACGGTTCATTGCAATCCCGGAGGAAATGCCGGTGGGGGTTATGACCGCAATCATCGGCGTCCCTTTCTTCATCTACATCGCGCGGAAGGGGCTGTCCAAAGTATGAAGCTTTATCATACGGTTCGTTCCAAAAGCGGAGCGTTCTCTTTCCTGGTGCACCGGAAATCGTTCCGCATGACGTTCATCCTGCTCGCAGCATGCCTGATCGTCGCGATTATCAGCACAGGGCTCGGGGAAATCGTTATTTCTCCGCTCGATGTCATTCGCAGCATCTTCGGTGTGGGAGCGGACGATCACGCCATGGTGATTCAGAAAATCCGCCTTCCCCGCATTATCGTAGCTCTGTTGGTCGGGGCGTCCTTGGCGGCGGCCGGGGCGATTCTGCAAGGTATTATTCGCAACCCGCTGTCTTCGCCGGATATTATGGGCGTCACAGGCGGAGCTTCCGTCGGTGCGGTGACATTTCTGACGTATTTCCTCGGCACCCTCAGCATCCGCTGGCTGCCGGTTGCGGCGATGCTGGGGGCGGCGGTTGTATCCATCGTTCTCTATACGCTCGCCTGGAAGAAAGGAATCACGCCGGTCCGGCTCGTGCTGGTCGGCGTCGGCATGGCCGCCTTGATGTCGGCTGCGACAACGATGATGATCGTGTTCAGTCCGACGAATGACCCGGCTCAAGTGTATCTGTGGCTGACGGGCTCAGTCTATGCCTCGAACTGGGAGAATGTCCTCACGGTACTGCCCTGGACGATGGTGCTGCTTCCGCTTACCTTCCTCATGGCCCGGCATGTGAATATCGGGCAGCTGGGGGATGATCTTGCGGCAAGTGCCGGCAGTGCGGTGGAACGAAACCGCCTGATCCTGCTGCTGATCAGCGTGGCGCTGGCCGGCTCGGCCGTATCCGTAGCGGGCGGCGTCGGATTCGTCGGTCTGATTGCGCCGCATATGGCCCGGAAGCTGGTTGGCTCCAGCTTCGAGAATGTGCTGCCTGTCGCTGCCTTACTCGGCGGCACGCTTGTCATGCTGGCGGATCTTGTAGGGCGCACGCTGTTCCTTCCGCTTGATATTCCGGTCGGGGTATTCACTTCTGCCATCGGTGCGCCTTTCTTTATTTATTTGTTGTATGCCAGAAGGAATTCATGAGAGGAGCAATCCAAATGAGTATATCTGAATCAAAAACGATCCAAGCGGGTTCAATCGCTAAGATCATCCAAGAAAGAAGAACGATCCGAACGTTCAAAGAAGATGCGGTATCCGACGAATTGCTGCTGGAGCTGCTGAATGTAGCGATCTGGGCACCGAATCATGAGAACAGACAGCCTTGGCGCTTTGTGTTGTACAAAGGAGAGGGGCGGGCAGCGCTGGCCGATGCGATGCTCGAGACCTACTCGGGCGAGGAGCGCGAGAAGTATGGGAAGCGCAAGCGCGAATATTTCCTGGAGGTACCCGTTCATCTGGTTGTGGTTCTGAAGGAGGATACCCGCCAAAAGCAGTGGGATGAAGACTATGCAGCTGCATCCGCGCTCATTCAGAACTTCCAGCTTGCAGCTTGGGAACAAGGCCTCGGCGTCGTATGGAAAACGAATCATTACAATTATGTGGCGAGCTTCCGCGAAGCGATCGGCATTCAATCCGATGAGAAAATCGTCGGTGTGCTGCATATCGGCTATCCTGCCATCATTCCTCCCGTACAGAAGCGCACGCCTGCAGAGGAGCTGCTGACGATTATTGATAAATAATTACCCAAACACCTTTTCAAGTCGAGAGCGAACATATATAGTTAATTTATATGATAATGATTCTCACTCTCCGACTTGAAAAGGGGGAAGTTGTGCATGCTTCCGGCTTCTGGATCCGAATTTGATTTCGTGTATTTCTCTTCCATTCATAAGCGTCGGTATGATAAGCGGAATATTATGCTCACCAGGACAAGTCCCGGTGAGCTGCTTGTCGTGGTGGCGCAGGGCGCAGGGCATCTCTATGCCGGACAGCTAACGGCTCCCGTCAAGCCGGGGATGTGCATATGGCTGATGCCGGGTCAGACATTCGACGTGCTGCAGGAGTCTGACACGTTGGAAGTATATCTCCTAGCCGTCCGTGAGTTAGCCGTGGCCAGACGCCAAGGGGGCTGGAGCTGCTCGCCGCAGACGGCCAAACCGCCGGGCAGACTGAATGCTGTCATGATGAAGCCGATGTTAGAGGGCATTAAGCGTCTGTACGAGGAAAGCAGAGACGGCCGGGCGGCCGGTGCCGGGCTGCAGATGCGCTTGCAGGGGCTGCTCTACGAGCTGAAGGAGCAGCTAGGTGCACAGCATGAAAGCGGAGAAGCCGTCGGCATTGACAGGACTCTGAGCTACATGCATAAGCATTATAGAGAAAAGATCAAGCTCGAGACCTTGTCGGATCTCGTAGGTCTTACGCCTACCTCGTATTCGAGGAGCTTCAAGAAAGCGAAGAAGATGTCTCCGGTTGAATATCTCAACCGGATCCGCATCGATTACGCCAAGCGGCTGCTGGAACAGCCTGGCTGCTCGGTCAAAGCTGCCGCAAGCGCCGTGGGTATGGGCAGCGAGTTCTATTTCTCCCGGATGTTCAAGAAGACGGTGGGCTTGCCGCCAACGCTCTATGTCAAGAGGAGGCAATTGAAGGTGGCATCCGCTTCCTGTTTCCGGTACAAAGATTGTTTGCTTTCTCTGGGCGTAGAGGATGCCTTTGAGCTGAACGGATATCTAAGCATCCAAACGGGAGAGGACGAGCGGGTTGTGGAGCTTCAACTGGAGCAAATGCGGGAATTCGGACCGGATGTTATCGTCGCCGATGCCAGACACCTGTCGCTCTATGAGCGGCTGAGGCAGATTGCCCCAACGGTTGTCCTGCGTCTCAGCATGGACTGGCGGAAGGGATATATGCAGCTTGCCGAATTGGTCGGCAGAGAAGCGGAGGCCAGGTCTAACTGCCTTCAGCTTGCGGACAGAGTGAGCTTGGCGAGAGAACGCCTGTCTCACACGATCGGTATTAAGACGATTTCGCTGATCCGGCTGATGCATAACGGGAACGTTCGCGTCCAAGGGAAAGTCGATCATCCGCTGAACGATCTCCTGTACGCGGAGCTGGGGCTGCAGCCCGGCAGCTGCGTGCCGCGGGACCGAAGGATCAAGGAAGTTGCGCTGGAGAGCCTGACATCCCTCGAGACGGACTACTTGTTGGTGTGCGACAATGCGGAGGCGGACCGCCGCTTGCTGAAGGGGGCGCAATGGCGGCAGGCCGCCGGCGGAACGCAAAGCCGGGAGCCTCGTCTGATCCCGAACTGGGTCAGCATGAGCTGGGCTCCATCGGGGCAGCATCAAATTATTGACATGCTGGAGCAGTGGGAGGACTAAATAACGAAACCGTCAGGGAGAGTATCCCTGACGGTTTTTCGGCGTGTCTATAAGCCCTCGTTATCCCCGCTTGACGATCTGGAAATTCTCCTCAAGCAGCAGCCAATTTTGCGGGAACTTCAACCCCAGCTTCCAGTAGCTGATGCCTCGCAAGCCAAGCTCCTTCAGCAGACGGAACTTCGCTTGAATGGAACGGGCGTCCTCGAACCAGACCGTATGCTCCTTGCCGGCGTCGTCCCAATAATTGAAATGCGGAGCTTGGGCCGTATAGTCATATAAGATTTGGGCGTTGTATTTGCGTGCCAAATCAATAGCGGCTTGCGGCGAGACCGCTTTGGCGAAAGGGCCGCCTTTGACGAAGGGCAGGGTCCAGTCGTAGCCGTACAGGTTCTGGCCCATCATGATTTTGGAGGCCGGCATTTCGCTCACGGCATATTCCAGCACTTTGCGCACGGGACCGATCGGGGAGACGGCCATCGGCGGACCGCCGCTATAGCCCCATTCATACGTCATGATGACGACGAAGTCGGAGATCTGGCCGTGCGCCCTATAGTCGTGTGCGGAGTACCACTCGCCCGCTTGAGCGGCACTGGTCTTGGGCGCAAGCGCCGTAGACATCAGGTAGCCCTGCTGATGAATCTGATCGGCCGCTTTCCGCAGGAAGCGATTGTAGGCATCCCGATCGGTCGGATACAGATGTTCGATATCGAAATGGATATCTTTGAAGCCAAGCTCCTTCGCCGTGGTTAGGATGGTCTCGAGCAGGCGGTTCTGTACCGTCTGATCCGTGAGAATAATGTGGCCGAGTTCGGCGCTGAATTGGTCTTTCTCGAGATTGGTGACGACCATCATCAGGGTGGTCCCATGCTGCGCAGCGATGCCCCGCAGATCGTCCAGCGGCGGCGCTTGCAGGGTGCCGTCTCGTTGAATGCGGAAGGAGAAGGGCGCTAAGTATGTGAGATGCGGAGAAGCTTCTCTGGAGGCTTGGATCAAGACAGGTGACACTTCATTGCCTCTCGGCTCCAGATAGGCATTCACTTCAGCTTGTTTACGCGGAGCAGGCGGGATATAGAGCCGGAACCCGACAGGCAGCGTTTGATTCAACGAAAGGCTATTGATGGATGCAAGCTCATGGAGATCGAGTCCTAACTTCCTGGCTATCGCATAGAGGTTATCCCCGGGCTGTACCCAATAGTACGAGCCTACAATGGGAATAACCAATGCCTGTCCGATCACCAGCGTTTGGCTCGGTGTCATCTCATTGGCGTCGGCAATCGTATCCACGGATACGCCATACGTTTGCGAAATGCGATACAACGTCTGTCCCTTCTGGACAACGTGGATTTGCATAGGAATTCCTCACTTTCTTATCGTAAGCAAGGAACCGTATCCGAGCCTACTTTTTTCTTTACCATATTCGAGAAGTACACAATGGGTGTATGTCTACTCCCAAACAAAATGGCGTATGCGGAAGGCAAGCTGATGGATGCAAAGTCGATGCATATCTTGACGTCCAATGAAGATAATAGAATAACTGGAAACTTATTCTTCATAAGGATGCTGTACATGCCACAGAAACCCCGCAGACAAATTGCTTTCGTCAGCCTGTTAGGCACCACTCAGCTGCATAAGCGCAATCCGTTTATCATTGCCTGGTGGTCCGCGGCTTTTCCCGGCTTTGGCCATTTGCTCCTGTCCAAATACTTCCGCGGCTTCATGCTTATTGGCTGGGAAATGCTGATCAATAGCCAGATGCATTTGAATGAAGCCATGGTGTACACGTTTACAGGCCAATTCGATAAAGGCAATGAGGTGCTCGACATCAAATGGATGTCGTTCTACGCGCCTGTTTATTTATTCTCCATCTATGACAGCTATCGCACTTCCATCGATATGAATCACCAATATATTTTGGCGAAACGAGAAAATGCCCCGATTGATACGTTCACGATATCCGGTATGGAAATCAATTACCTCGATAAGCGTTCGCCTTGGCTCGCGATTGCCTGGTCGTTGCTGATGCCCGGGATGGGCCAGCTGTATACCCATCGCATCATTAACGCTTTTTTCGTGCTGGGGAATTGGATTGTCGTTTCTTACTGGTCGCATTTGCTGCAGGGGATTCATTACCTGCTGTACTGGGATTTATCGCAGGCGGGTCATGTGCTTAGCATGAAGTGGGCTTTATTCTTACCGTCCATATACGGTTTTGCCCTCTATGATGCCTATGTACATACGGTGGAATATAACCGGCTTTTTGACCATGAGCAGGCCGTGATGCTGAAGAACGAATACCAACACCCCCGCTTTGCATTTCCTAATTCATCGCAGCGAGAGTGAGGAGGACCCTATGCATGTCATAGCGTCATTTGAACATTCGATCTATTTGGAGATGGCGATTACCGCTATTGAAGAGGAAGGTATTCTGAAGGAAAATATTTATGCGGTGCCGCTGCAGGAGCGGCCGACGAAGCCGAAGATGTTCGATACGATTCACAATTCGGATGGTGTCAGCCTGTTCGATGCCGGTGTCGCGATGGCCACGGCGTTCACGGTGATCGGGTCGACGTATGGCTTTGTCTTGAAAGGCGGAGCCATACTATGGGGGCTGATCGGCGCCGTTGTCGGCTTCCTATTAGGCTTCGTCATCGATGTCCTGCACAAAAAGAGAAAAGGCGAAAAGTTCGCGGCGCCGGGCAAAAAAACGGAAGTCATCGTTCTCGTCAACTGTACCAAAGAGGAAGCCAAGTACATCCAAATGACTTTCTGGGAGCATATGGCGCTCGGCGTGGCGGTTTGCGATTAAAGGCTTATGACCAGGTACTATTGGTAAATAGTACTATTTGAAATGAAGGTGTTCTCCTATAATAAGTATCAATAGCAAGATACTACAGAGGCTGCAGCAAGCAGCCGCAGGAGGACGAAGATGATGACAATTCGGAAACGCAATACAGCAGCTTTCACTTTTATGGCATGGGCATCCTTTATCGGTGCATTTCTGGCGATGTTTATCGGGATCTATACGTTGGATGAGTCACTCAGCGTCAAAGGCTATTTCGCCGTGTGCGCTTTATTCCTGACCATGTCGGCGTTCGTGCTGCAAAAGGTGATTCGCGATAATCTGGAAGACAGCTTCGATGCGCGCAAACGGAACACGTCGGCTTTCACCTTCATGGCCTGGAGTTCCTTCGCACTCGCGCTGCTGGGGATGTTCATCGGCATCATTAACTTAGAGCAGCTGCTTTCCGTTAAAGGCTATTACGCGGTTACCGCATTGTTCCTGACCATGTCTTCGTTCGTGCTGCAAAAAACGGTTCGCGACAACAATGACGATGCCGCCTTGCAGCCGGTAGATAAAACGTTTGAAGAGCTGTAGCAAGCACATGTTTCGATTTCTGGCGGATAAATGGAAGTATTTGGGGTATATTGGTCAGTAGGACATATTTGTAAGAAAGGTTGGGTGCTATGACAGTGGAACGAGTTGTATTGATCGCCGTATGGGCGGTCTGTCTTCTGCTCATACCGCTCATGATCCCGAGGCATCGGATCCGGGAAGCCGTCCTGCTGTTCCTTTTCACCCAAATGATTACGTGGGTCATGAGTTTGCTGTTCGTTGAATGGCGCTTCATTGAAAACCCGATCCGTGAATTCCCGGCGGCTACCCAAAGCAATTTTACGAATAATTATTTGCTGTTGCCGCTCGTATCGACGTTGTTCTCTATCTACTACCCCGCGCAGAAGCCTGCTTCCGTCAGGTTTCTTTATCATTTACGCATCGTGCTGGCGATTGGGGTTTACTTGGCTTTCGTTTCCAGCTACACAGAGATATTGAACTATGTTCATTTCAATATTTATGCTCACATCCTTGTTGTATGGCTTGTAATAAATGCCGTAAGAAGCTATGCTTCTTATTTTTTCAAGAAAGAGATCCGGAAGGAAGGGCAGCCAGCAGGCTATGAATAATAAGATCGAATATAGCATCCTCTTGGCCGTGTGGGCGATCGCCTTGACAGGTCTGCTCTTGGTGCCCAAACGCCACCGCCGTAAAGCGCAGGTTGCTTTTCTTTTTCAACAGTTTATTTGCTGGATTCTGGGACTTATCGTTGTGCAAAATAATTGGCTGGACTATCCGGTCAGAGAGCTGAAGCGCAATTATTCCAGCTTGACCTTCGAATTCATCGCCTACCCGGCGATTGCCGTTTATTTGAATATTTACTATCCTGCGATGAAAACAAAGTGGACACGCCTGCTCTTCGTGCTCGCCTTTCCGGCGGCCATTACAGTGGTCGAAATCATACTTGAAAAAAATACGGAGTTGATCGACTATCACTCGTGGAGCTGGTATTGGACATTTGCCAGCATCCTGGTGACGCTTGGTTTGTCTCTCGTCTTTAACCGGTGGTTCTTCCGCGAAGGGAAGAGCGCGGCAGGGGAGACATCTTAGTCCCCATGCGTCAAGGGGGACATAGAAAAGCGGGACCAAGGATATCTCCTCAGCCCCGCTTGATGTTCATTAAGCGTTAATCAGGTATTGGTTAACCGTAGCCTTGATCAATTCCAGGCGGCCCGATTGGTTCACGATGTTGTTGTTGGCAAGCGCGTAAGCTTCGAGCGATTTGAAATCCGCTTTACCAGATACGATATCCGCGCCGATGCCGGACTTGAAGGAAGCGTAGCGCGTGTCGAGAATGTTGTCAAATACGCGGTCTTCGATCAATTTGGCCGCAACCTGCAGGCCGCGTGCGAAGGAATCCATACCGGCGATATGAGCGTACACCACATCGATCGGCTCGAAGGACGTGCGGCGAACTTTCGCGTCGAAGTTCACGCCGCCGCTGCCGATTCCGCCTTCATTAAGCAGAATCTCGTACATTGCCATTGTCGTCGAGTACAGGTCTGTCGGGAATTCGTCGGTGTCCCAGCCGAGCAGCAGGTCGCCTTGGTTCGCATCGATGGAGCCCAGCACACCGTTGATACGCGCAACACGAAGCTCGTGCTCGAACGTGTGGCCGGCCAGCGTAGCATGGTTAGCTTCCAGGTTCAATTTGAAATATGGAAGCAGGTCGTATTTCTGCAAGAAAGCAAGCGTTGTTGCCGCATCGAAGTCATATTGGTGCTTGGAAGGCTCTTTCGGCTTAGGCTCGATCAGGAATTGGCCTGTATAGCCGATTTCTTTGGCATAATCAACAGCCATGTGCAGGAAGCGGGCAAGGTTGTCAAGCTCCAGGCCAAGGTCGGTGTTGAGCAGTGTTTCATAGCCTTCACGGCCGCCCCAGAAAACATAGTTCTCGGAACCAAGCTCTTTGGCATGGTCAAGAGCTTTCTTCACTTGTGCCGCAGCATAAGCGAAAACATCGGCATTATTCGTTGTAGCCGCACCGTGTACGAAACGCGGATTCGTGAACATGTTCGCTGTGTTCCACAGCAATTTTTTGCCGGATGCTTGCATGTTGTCTTTGATCAGCGCAACGATTTCGTCCAGGTTGCGGTTCGTCTCTTGCAGCGTGTCGCCTTCAGGCGCGATGTCGCGGTCGTGGAAAGCGAAGTAGTCGACATCCAGAATGTGCAGCAGCTCGAAGCAAGCTTCAACACGCGCTTTGGCCAGCTCCATACCGGAGTATTGATCCCAGTCGCGTACCATCGTACCACTGCCGAACGGATCTGCGCCGTTAGCGGAGAAGGAGTGCCAGTAAGCGATTGCAAAGCGCATATGCTCACGCATTGTTTTGCCTAGAATCACTTGGTCAGGGTTATAAAATTTAAAAGCCAGCGGGTTCGTGGATGTGCGGCCCTCGTACTTAACTTGTTGGACGTTCTCAAAGTAGCTCATGCATTCAGCCTCCAAAATGGATTATTAATTGCCTCTGAAGTCATCATAGCATCATTCGATAAGTTTGTAAATTCATTAAACAAACTTAGTTCGTGCATGCTGCGTTCTTTCGTGATAGAATCAGGGCAAACATATAGAAATATAGCAATTGGAGCAGTGTGGGGGCTATTGGATGAAACAAACCGGCGATTTGAATCTAGTGAAAAAAATTAATAAATCGATCGTACTCCATCATATTCGGACGGACTCGCCCATCTCTCGGGCGCGCATCGCAGAAATGACAGGACTCACGAAGGCGACCGTTTCGAGTCTTGTGAATGAGCTGATCGAAAGCAGCCTTGTCGAGGAAATCGGCGCAGGCGAGTCGAGCGGCGGACGCAAGCCGATGATGCTTCTGTTCAATGGGACGGCCGGCTATGCGATTGGGGTCGATCTGGGGGTGCACGACATTCTGGCGGTGCTGACGGACTTGAACGGCAAGGTCGTGAGCGAGAAGCGAGCCTTGCATGACAACGCCTCCGCCGAAGCGGTCATTCAACTGCTCAAGCGGACGATCCGCGAGCTGATCGACAGCGCGCCTGTGAGCGCCTATGGGATCATCGGCATCGGCATCGGGGTGCCCGGTATATGTGACGAGGAAGGCAATCTGCTCTTCGCGCCGAACCTGAGCTGGGAGAACGTGCCGCTCCAGAAGCTCATCGAGGATACGTTCCATATTCCCGTCGTGATCGACAACGAAGCGAACGCAGGCGCTGTCGGCGAGAAACAGTTCGGCGCGGGGACAGAGACGACGAATCTGGTGTATATCTCCATCGGCATCGGGATCGGTGCCGGAATCATCATCAAAGGCGAGCTGTACCGCGGCGCAACGGGCTTTGCCGGCGAGATCGGGCACATCTCGATCCAACATGACGGGCCGAAGTGCCGCTGCGGCAGCTTGGGCTGTTGGGAGCTGTACGCGTCCGAGCATGCGCTGCTGGAGCAGGCGCGAAGGGAGCTGGGCGAGCCGGCCCAGCTGGACACGCTGCTCGCCAGGGCGGAAGCGGGGGACAAGACGGCCATTGCGCTCTTCGAGCGGCTGGGCTATTACCTCGGCGTCGGCGTAGTGAATATTATCAACGGCTACAATCCCGAGTTCATCATTCTCGGGGGCCGTTTGGCCGGAGCGGAGAAATGGCTCATGAAGCCTTTGCAGGATCTGCTCGAGAAGCGTTCCCTGCCTCTTCCGCGCAAGCTGCTGAACGTGGAGTTCTCGAAGCTGAGCGACCGTTCGACCGTGCTCGGGGCGTCTTCCTTCGCGGTTGCGAAGTTTTTTGCCTCCACAACGGTTTCCGTAGACAGTAATTAACAGGAAATTTCGAATTGACCTTCCGTTCATATGTTATGTAAAATAAGAAAGGCTATCTTATTACTTACATATAAAGGACGGGAACCAACGATGCTTCTGCGTTCAATCATCATTTGCTGTTACCTGATGGGAGCTTATTGGGCGTCCTATCATTATCCATCAATGAAGATGGTATTTTATCCGACACTCGGTGCGTTCAGCTTCCTGTTCATGCATCGTGTGGATCAATTTAAAGATGTCGGCCGAATAACGATCGGAGCTATTATTGCCGTTACGATCGGCAGTGTCATGTACGCGATCAGCCACGGAGCTGTCTCCTTTTTCCTGACGGCAATTGTTACGATTTCCCTTATCCAGCTTTTCAAATGGAACGCGGCTCCGATACTGGCCGTTTCCTTCGTCCCTTTTTTCGCTCACCCGACTTCGATCTGGGCATTGCCGGCGGCCGTTTTCGTCTCGCTGCTCGGTCTGATGGTATCTGTGTGGCTGATCGGGAAGATGGAGCAGGTGCCGGTCGTGACAAGAATCACTATGGTTCTTGAAGATCTCCGGGCCAAGACAGCAACCGCCGCGATGAAGAAAGAACTTTAAAACGAAAAAAAGCGACCAGCATGAACCTGCTGTCGCTTTTTTCTCATAAAGGAGACTTGCGTATGAAGCTGCATAAAGGAGAGACACTATTCCGGCAAGGTGAAACGGGAGGTCTGTTCCGGTTAAAGAGCGGGCTGCTCAAAATTGTCCGCGTTCACGAGGACGGCCACGCTACGCTCGTTAACATTATCGTGCCGGATGAAACGATCCCGCATCATTCGCTGATCAGTCCCAAGCCGTACCATGGGACGGCGGTGGCTCTTGTGTCTTGTGAAGTAGAAACGATCCCTGCCGAAGCTTGGTACCGGGATTTGGAGATGAACCCGGAGAAGTTCAGAGTCATTGCCCAGCAGCTGCAGGACAAGCTCCGGATGATGCAGCAGCGCATCGACCAGCTGGCGGAAGTCACTCCTGCGGGCAAGCTGAAAAAGCTGGAGAACTGGGTGCGCACCTATCTCGGCGACACCGTTCTGACCGATATATTGACGCAGGAAGAGATCGGCCAACTGGTCGGGCTGCGGCGGGAGACCGTGAACCGCCTCTTGCGTGAACAGTCGTTGAACCTATAGCGTACCGGCAGGACCGAAAAATTCGTAATGCCGATCCCCATCCGGAACTCCCCAATCCCGCAAAGCGCTGTTGACGCCTTTCATGAACGGAACGGGACCGCAGAAATAGAAGCTTGCCTCGCGCGCGGGCACAATGCTTTGCAGCCAATTGAGATCGATATACCCCTCTTTGTGATAAGCGTTAGCGGCACGGTCCGCCTCCGTCGGCTGATTGTAACACCAGTACGCGCTCAGCGAAGGGCGCTCCGAGGCCAGCTGCTTCACGTGCGCTTTGAAAGCGTGGTGATGGCTGTTTTGCGCCGCATGAATAAAGGTGATGGGACGGTTCGAGCCGGCCTTCACTAATGTATTCAGCATGCTGACCATCGGCGTAAGGCCGACGCCTCCGCTGATCAGGACGACCGGCCGGGTGTCCGTTTGGTCCAGCGTGAAATCTCCGGCCGGCGCGGAGAGCAGCAGCGCATCGCCTTCCTTCATCGCTTCATGCAAGTACACCGACACTTTCCCTCCGGGGCGGTCTGCCAGGCTGTCTTCCCGTTTCACCGAAATCCGGTAATAAGGCTTGCCGGGAGCATCGGACAAGCTGTACTGACGAATATGCGTATATTCTTCCCCCGGGATCTCCAATTTGACGCTCACGTACTGACCGGGTTCAAAGGCAGGGAGAACCGCCCCGTCTTCCGGCATTAGATAAAAGGAAGTAATCACATCGCTTTCCTCCACCTTGCGGGCGATGCGGAATCGTTTGAAATCTTTCCAGCCGCCGCCTTGCGCCTCAGCCGAGTGATACATATCCGCTTCCATGCCGATGAAGGCATCGGCAATGACGCCGTAGGCTTCGCCCCAGGCTCCCAGGATTTCAGGCGTAGCGGCATCGCCAAGCACATCTTGGATGGCGGCAAGCAGATGCTGGCCGACAATCGGGTAATGCTCCGGCTTCACGCCAAGGCTGCGATGTTTATGGGCAATCTGTTTCACCACAGGCAGGATCGCCTCAAGCCGGTCGATATGCAGGGCGGCCGCGTATACGGCATTCGCCAGCGCCGTCTGCTGCCTGCCTTGCTTCTGGTTGGCATGGTTGAATATGTTCAGCAGCTCGGGATGAGAAGTAAAGAGCATTTCATAGAACCGTTTCGTAATGGCTGTTCCATGAACTTCCAAGACGGGAATCGTGGATTTAATGGTGGCAATTGTATGTTGATTTAACATAAGGACACGCCTCATTTCAGTAAGTTTTGGTGTTTATGAGCAAAGTATAATAAAAGACGGGTGAGCGGATTGTGATTATAATCACACCAAAAGACAACAATCTGTGTCTGTATCCATCCGAGACCGTTTCGCGGTATACTAGAATGTAGAAATTTCCATATCCTTATAAAAGACAGGTGAGCGTGGATGCCTGACTGGTCTTATCATTCGATATTTAGGCCCTTGCTGTTCCGTATGCCTGCCAAGCTGGCCAGAAATTTGACTTTACAAGCGATGGGCGGCCTCAGCCGCTTGCCGGGGGGCACCTTCGTGATCCGCACGATGGGCCATGTCGAGCTGCGGACCGAGCTGCAGGATGAGCTCGCCGGTGTACGCGTCTCGTGCCCCGTCGGCTTATCCGGGGCGCTGGATCCGCACGGGACGGCGCACCAGGCGCTCGCGCAGTTCGGGATCGGCTTCATCGAGCTCGGTCCCGTCACGGTGCGCGAGGTGCGCTGCGACGCGCCGATCGAGCGCGCGTCGGACCAAGAAGCCATCGTGTACCCCGATGGCTATGCCAACGATGGCGCGGACGCAGTCGCTGCGCGTCTGCGCAAGGGCACGGGGCATCGCCTGCCGCACTTCGTGCGGCTGCGGCCGATGCCGGGCAGCTCGCCGCGCGAAGCGCTGCTTCAGCAGCAGGAGCTGCTGGAGAAGCTGGCGCCGTACGCGGCGGGCTTCTACATCGACGGCCTCGCCGAAGGCTGGCCGCCGGAAGAAGCTGTGGCGTACCTCCGCGAGGTACGCCTGTTAGCGGCAGCGGCCGGCAGGCCGGCGCTGCTGGTTGTGCCGCCGCGGCTGCCCGAAGGGACGCTGCGGATGATCGCCGCCCAGCTGGCGAGCTGGAGCGGGGTTGTCGCCGGCGAAGCGCTGCCGGCGGGCGGGCGCCGCGTGTGCGTCGGCGGCCGTGAGGTGCTGCGCGCGCAGCTGGATCTGGTGCGCGAGCTCCGCGCGGCGGGGGCGCACACGATTATTGCGGCGGGAGCGGTGAGCCAGCCGCAGGATGCGCTGGAGCTGCTGGCCGCCGGCGCGAACGGCATCCAGCTGCACAGCGGGCTGGTGTACGCCGGGCCGGGGCTGCCGAAGCGGGTTAACGAAGCGATCCTGTATGAGCGCATTCGGGAGACGGAAGAGCTCAGTCCACCGTCCTTTTGGGCGAATTGGGGCTGGATGAGTCTGCTCGGCACCGGTATGATCATCGGCGGCGTGCTGGCGCTGCTGGTCGCGCTAACCACCGTGCTTCTGCCCTATGACGAAAGCTTCCTTGGCGTCACTCGCAGTGTCATCAACAGGTGGAACGGGCATCTTCTACATTTCATGTCCCATGACCGAATCACACTTGCCGGCACGATGATGTCCATCGGCATTTTCTATAACCAGTTGGCCAGGCACGGTCTGCGCACCGGCTCCCATTGGTCGCGTACGGCCCTGTTAGCCTCGTGCACCGTCGGTTTCTCCTCTTTCTTCCTGTATCTCGGTTACGGCTATTTCGATCCGCTGCATGCCGTCGCGGCGGCGGTTCTGCTGCCGATGCTCCTGCTGACGATCCGGGGGCTGAAGGATCTTCCTTCGCGGAAGCCGCCTGGGCTTTATAATGACGCCGTTTGGCGCAGAGCCCAATGGGGGCAATGCTGCTTCGTCATTCTGGGCGCCGGCCTCGCCGTGGGAGGCCTTACGATTGCTTGCGTCGGGGTGACGACGGTGTTCGTCCCGACCGATTTGGCCTTTCTGGGCGTGACCGCGGAGGAACTCGCCGCTTGGAACGAGCGTCTCATCCCGCTCATCGCGCATGATCGGGCCGGCTTTGGCGGTGCGTTGTTTTCGCTGGCTGTGGCGATCACGGCCTCTGCGCTCTGGGGGGTAGCCCAAGGCGAAGATTGGCTATGGCGGACATTCCTCTGGGGAGGCATTCCGGGCTTTGCATCCGGGCTTCTGGTTCATCTTCATATTGGATACACGGATTTCGTTCATTTGCTTCCCGTATATATCGCTTTGCTGCTGTATGCGGCGGGCCTGTACCTGCTGCATCCGTTCCTCGTCCTGAGGGCGGACCGGGGTCTGGACCGGGCGGCATCGGCGGAACCATTTTAAACGTCAAAGGCAGGTGCGGCTTGGTGGAGAAACTAGCCCTTATTTCAGATATCCATGGCAATATGCCTGCATACGAAGCGGTTATGAACGACATTCAGGGTCGGAACGTCACGCAAATTCTTTGTCTTGGCGATCTCGTCGGCAAGGGACCGCATTCCGAGCGTATTGTGGATCTTGTACGGGAAACCTGCGATGTGGTCATCAAGGGGAATTGGGATGATTTCATTGGCAATCCGACTGTGGATCCAGTCTTGCTGTGGCATCAGAACAGGCTCGGGAAAGAACGGACGACCTATTTGAAGGAGCTGCCGTTCTGCTACGAGTTCTGGATGAGCGGTAAATTCGTAAGGCTGTTTCATGCTTCGCCGAGAAGCGTATATGAGCGCATTCAGCCTTGGGATTCCATGGAGAGCCGGAGCTCGATGTTCGAGTCCTCCGAAGCCTGCGATGAGCGGCGGGAGGCGGATGTCGCCGGCTATGCCGATGTGCATAACGCTTTCTTGCAAATTCTAAAAGGCCGGATGCTGTTCAACACGGGGAGCGTCGGCAATCCGCTCGATATGACGCAGGCTTCCTATGTGCTGCTGGAAGGGGATTACCATAGCAAGGAGGCCGGAGTGTTCAATCTGCAGCATATTCGCGTTCCTTATGACATTGAGCTTGCCGTTCAGCAAGCGAAGGAGGAAGGGATGCCGGATGCAGACGCTTATATTCTGGAGCTGCGGACGGGGCAGTATCGGGGACGTAAGAAATAACACGTTACTGGGCGCGAGTTGGAGTCCTCTAACGGACTGGAAAGCCGTTATTCCTCGAATATAGGGGCAATTTCTGATGTAACGGACTCACGTGCTCTTATTTGGCGAGAAATCGTGCGAAACTCGAGGAAATCGATAGAATAGTGGCACCACAGTCCGTTACATTTGAATTCGGAGCCAAAAATAAGAAATAGCGGCAGCTGTGTCCGTTAGGGAGGGATGACTGTATATGTCTAGCCTATACCACCTATCTCTGTCGTTTGCCTGCATATATAAACAAGGCCTGCCCACTCATGGTGGAACAGGCCTTGGCGTTTTTATTGCTTACCCACTCTTGGGAGAAGGTCAGACAGGCTTGGACACTCACGTTAAAAGCTCTTCGCCAATTCCTTCGCGCGCGCGATCGCGTCTTCTTTGATTTGCTGCGCCTTATCCGGGAACTGATTATGGCCCTCTACGAAAAGGCCTTGGAAATCGGTAATCCCGAAGAAGCTCATGATGGCGCCGATATGACGATGGCCCATTTCCATGGCTGCTGCCGGGCCTTCCGTGTAGACGCCGCCTCGGGCTTGAATGTGCAGCGATTTTTTGCCGGGGAGCAGGCCAACAGGACCATTCTCCGTATATTTGAACGTTTTGCCGGCTGTACATAGCGAATCGAGATAAGCTTTCATAATCGGAGGGTAGGAGAAGTTCCACATCGGCGTTACGAAAACATATTTGTCCGCGGCGACGAACTGGTCGGTCAATTCACCCAGCCGGGCCACCTTGGACTGCTCCTCCTTGCTAAGCGTTGAGAAATCTTGGCCGCCTCGCAGCTTGCCCCATCCGCTGAACACGTCGGCATCGATGTGCGGTATGGATATGCTGTACAGATCGAGTGGGATCACTTCGTCGTTTGGGTGGGCTTCTCTATAAGCGTCGATAAAAGCTTTTCCTACAGCCATACTATAGGAAGTTTGATGGTCGTGCGGATGAGCGGTAATGTGTAAAATAGTAGCCAAGATCGTCCTTCCTCCCTGTTGTGTGCTGCGCTTTTTTAAGCCTTTTATAATGTTGATTAAAACGAAGCCGGCTATACCTAGCGAATTCTGGATGGCCTGAATCTTTGCTAAAATTGTAAAGCTCTGCTCATTGAGCCCGGGCTTCTTTTGAGTTATGATGAAAGACGGTGCTTTTTGGCTATACCAACAAATAAGATGCATACAATAAAATTTATATAAAGCGAGATGGATGAACATGAAACCTCAAGATTTAGGCTACAGAATGCCCGCCGAGTGGACAACTCACGAACGTACTTTCATTTCCTGGCCGGTTCAGGACTCTATGGTATACCCGGATGATTACACCGTCGTAACCAAAGGCTACGCGGACCTGGTGAAGGCTATCGCCGAGTTCGAGCCTGTGACTGTGATCGTCAATCCTGAGGACGCTGAGCAAGTTAAGGCTATGTTTACGGAGTCTAACGTTGACTTTGTGACAATTCCGCATAATGATGCTTGGTTCCGCGATAACGGACCAACGTTCTTGCTGAATGAGCAAGATGAGCTGGCCGCTGTAAACTGGAAGTTCAACGCGTGGGGCGGCAAGTATGCTCCTTGGGATTTGGACGATAACGTCGCTCCGCAGATTATGGAACGCCATGGCGTGAAGCGTTTTGACGCTCCGCTTGTCATGGAAGGCGGCTCCATTCATGTGGACGGAGAAGGCACGCTGCTGACGACAGAGGAGTGTTTGCTGAACACCAACCGCAATCCGGAGCTGAGCCGAGAAGAAATTGAAGCGCATGTGAAACAATATGTGAACGTGGATAAAATTATTTGGCTGAACAAAGGGCTGGACGGCGATGAGACGGATGGCCACGTGGATAACATCGCATGCTTCGCGGCACCGGGCAAAGTAATCCTGCAGGTGTGCAACGATCCTGAGGATGCCAACTATGCGATTACCCAGGAGAATTTGCAAATTTTGCGCAATGCGACGGATGCTCAGGGGCGTTCCTTCGAGATTATCCAAATCGAGCAGCCGCCGGTCGCTTTCCATGAGGAACAGCGCTTGACGCTGAGCTATTTGAACTTTTATTTTGTGAATGGCGGCATCATTTTACCGGTATTCGGGGGAGCTGCCGAAGCAACGGACCGCAAGGCGGAGGAAGTGCTGAGCGCGGCGTTCCCGGACCGCAGAATCCGGACAATCAACGGTATGTCGATTATCAAAGAAGGCGGCAATGTGCACTGCACGACGCAGCAAATGCCAGCCGGCAAGAAAGGGTGATTTGTAGTGAGAAAAGTAACAGTAGCAGCTACACAAATGAGCTGTTCCACTAACATAGATGAAAACATTCGCAAAGCGGAAGCTTTGGTGCGCCAAGCGGCAGCTAAAGGTGCGCAAATTATTTTGATTCAGGAGCTGTTCGAGACGCCGTACTTCTGCCAAAAGGAAAAGTCCGACTACTACAGCTACGCAACGGAAGTGGAAACCAACAAAGCGATCAATCATTTCCGCGAAATTGCCAAAGAGCTTCAGGTCGTCCTGCCGATCTCTTTCTATGAGAAAAAGAACTGGGCCCGCTACAACTCGTTGGCTGTCATCGACGCTGACGGGCAGGTGCTCGGCACGTACCGCAAAAGCCACATCCCGGACGGTCCGGGGTATGAAGAGAAGTTTTATTTCAATCCGGGCGATACGGGCTTCAAAGTATGGAAAACACGCTACGCCAAAATCGGCGTAGGCGTCTGCTGGGATCAATGGTACCCGGAAGCTGCCCGCGTAATGGCGCTTATGGGCGCTGAGCTGTTATTCTACCCGACGGCTATCGGTTCCGAGCCTCAGGATGGTTCCATCGATTCGAAGGATCACTGGCAGATGTGTATGCGCGGCCACGCCGCTTCCAACCTGATGCCGGTCATCGCATCGAACCGGATCGGCAGAGAAGAAGATGAGGATTCCAGCATCGATTTCTACGGCTCTTCCTTCATTGCCGGCCCGCAGGGCAACATGATTGAAGAAGCAGGCCGCACGGAAGAAGCCGTGCTTGTCGCCGAGTTTGACCTGGATCAGTTGGAAGTTCAGCGGATCGAGTGGGGCATTTTCCGTGACCGCCGTCCGGAATTGTATAAGGCAATCGCCACTTACGATGGCAATCAGGTGCTGTAAGAACCAGCGTTGGTGGTCGGTGTTTGTGACGGTTCCGCGTTGTTGCGCCTGAGGGCTCAGCTTCGCGATTGGCCTGTCGCGGGACCGTATTCACGTCGCGGTTCACTTCGGGCTGTTCCTTAGGGAGCAGCCTTTTTTTGCGTTTCGGCGTGTGTGCCTATCGTGCCCTTGCCTTACATCGAGCTCCGCCACCTTCCCATGCATTTAGCTCCCCGGCGCGGCAAATGTTATAATAGGAGTAAGAATGGAGTGATCATGAGATGGACGCTTCCAAATATCAAAAATACTTCAACCCGGACGATTTCTGGTCCAAGCTGAAAAAGGGCGCTAAAAAAGCCGGCAGCAAAGTGATTTATAGCGGTTTGCTGCTCTTCTATGCCATGGAAAGTCCCAAAACGCCGCTAAAAGCAAAAGTGCAGATTTATGGAACGCTCGGCTATCTTATTTTGCCGCTGGATCTTGTGCCCGATTTGCTGCCGATAGTTGGTTACGTCGACGATCTGAGCGCGCTCGGCCTCGCTCTTGCCGCGGTCGCCAAAAATATTGACGATGACGTAAGGCTCAAAGCGAAAAATAAGCTGCGCGATTTCCTCGGAGACGATGCGGTCAAATCGAAGGATATCATCGACATTGACGGGCAAGTGGTGGCCGATCAAGAGAAGGGGGAAGCTCCTGAGCAGCACTCGTAGCAGGTGAGAGTAGTCAGCAGCGATGAGTGGTATCGCTAGCGCTGCGTCGCCACCGGTGCCCGGCTATCGGACACAGCGGCGCCTATTCGGCTCATACCAGCGGGTACGAATTTGTAACGGAAACCGGCGCCGCTATTTGCTGGATCCATCGCGATTTTGCCCGGAAGTCGCACAAATAAGGTCTCAGCAGTCCGTTAGATCCGAAATGGGGCGATTTTTGGACCAATAACGGCGCTGGAGTCCGTTAGAATTGCCCGGAGACGCCGCCGCCGGAAGCTACCCCGGGCACAACGCCAAAAAAGAACCTTTCCATCCACATTCGGATCGAAAGGTTCTTCTCTTTTAGCAAGTGACCATCCAGCCATGCGTATCGGCGATACGGCCGTACTGGATGCCGGTGATCGTGTCATAAAGCTTATGAACGAGCTCCCCGATTTGGCCATCGTTGATGACCATCGATTTCCCCTGCCATAGCAGACTGCCGATCGGTGAGACAACGGCTGCCGTACCGGTGCCGAAAGCTTCCTCCAGGGTGCCGCTTTCATACGCCTGCACGATTTCGTCGATGGAGATTCTCCGCTCTGTAACGGGAACGCCCCAATCGTTCAATAGGTGAATGATGCTTTTGCGCGTGATCCCTTCCAGGATGGAACCGCTAAGGCTAGGCGTCACGACTTCCCCGGCAATTTTGAAAAAGACGTTCATACTGCCGACTTCCTCAAGGCTTTTCTTGTCGATAGCGTCGAGCCACAGCACCTGTGCACAGTCGTGCTCCTTAGCGAGCACTTGCGCCTTCAGGCTTGCCGCGTAGTTCCCGGCCGCTTTGGCACCGCCGGTACCGCCTTGAACGGCGCGGGCGTAGTGGCTTTCTACGAGGATTTTGACTGGCTGCAGCCCTTCCTCATAGTAAGCGCCGACCGGCGACATGATGACGACGAAGGAGTAACGTGACGAAGGACGCACACCTAGAGCTGCTTCAGTCGCAATGACGAACGGGCGAATATAGAGGGACGCACCTTGTCGGTCCGGCACCCAGTCCCTGTCCATGCGTACGAGCTCCTGAATCGCGTTCACGACGAATGCTTCATCGATAGGAGGCATATTCAGCCGTTCGCTGGAACGGTTCAAGCGAATGGCGTTCTGATCCGGACGGAAAATTTGAATGTCACCCGTGTCCGTACGGAAAGCTTTCAATCCTTCAAAAACAGCTTGCCCATAATGAAAAATCATTGCTGCAGGGTCGTAGGAAAGTGGGCCGTAAGGAATGATCCGCGGATCGTGCCATCCTAGTCCTTCCTGATAATCCATTACAAACATATGGTCGGTAAAATGACGACCAAATCCTAAATCCTCATGCAGGCCTGGCTTCTTCTTGCAATGCTCATTCAGTTCCATGCGAATCTGTCCATACATCGCGGGGCAACCACCTTTCGTTTACGTTCATAACTGTTATTCTATACTATAGAAAAATAACAATCATTGATCAATAATCAAATATCAATTACGATCATAGGTAATCGCTATGATTCGGGGGTTACGGGAATGGATTACCGGTTGTTGGAATATTTCATGGCGGTCTGTGAAGAGCTCCATTTCACGAAGGCCGCAGAGAAGCTGGGCATCAGCCAGCCGACGCTTAGCCAGCAAATTCGCGCGCTTGAGCAGAGAATCGGTTCGCCGCTTTTTCAACGCGTCGGCAAGAAGGTGTACTTGACCGAAGCGGGCGGCGTTTTGCTTAAGCATAGCCGGAATATTTTCCATGAGCTGGAGCAGGCCCAGGTTGCTTTCAATGAAATTCAGGGCATGCAGCGCGGCCGGCTGCGGATCGGTTGTTCGGGCAATCATCTGCTGACGGCGACGATCATGGCGTTCCACGCCCAGTTTCCGAAGATCGAGCTGTCGGTAGCGGAGCTCGCAACCGAGGAGACGATCGAAGGGCTGCTTGGCAATCAGTTGGATATTGGCGTCGTGTTTTTGCCGGAGGAGGATGAGCGGCTCGTATGCATGCCTCTGTACCAGGAGAAGCTCAAGCTCGTCGTATCGGCGCGCCATCCGCTCGCACAGGCGGAAGAAATCCGCCTCCAGGATCTCATGCAGCTCCCTGTTGCGATGCTGCCTCGCAAGTTCTACGTGCGGCATATGATCGAGGCGTGCTGCCAGCAGGCGGGCTTGACAGGCAAGCCGGCGCTCGAGCTTTCCACCTTGGAGTCCTTGCTGCAGATGGCCAGAAACGACGTCGTCGGAGCCGTTCTTCCCGGCTCCTATATGGAAAGCGCCATGAGCGGCGACATTCGCTGCATTCCCATTGTGGATCCCGCGCCGCAGAAGGATGTCGGCATCGTATACCGGAAGGACATGTACCTGTGCCAGACGACCAAAACGTTCCTGAAACAGGTCACCGGGCAGTTTCTTACAGAAAGATGAGGTCGCACTGCAGATGACATGTATATATATTTACGCCTGCCACGAAGACGAGCAGGCGCTGTGTGAGTTAGAGCTGCGCACGATGCTGGGCGCAGCTACGATCGTCGGCGCGGGCTACGCCGTCAGCCCGCGCCGCGTGGAGCCAAGCCGCAGCCCGTTCCTGAAGCTGCGGCTGGATGTCCTCTTCGAGGCCTCCAGTCTAGCGGAGCTGGCCTCGCAGGTAGAGACGTTGACCGTGCGCGGGGCAACGTTCAAGGTCGCGTTCGCGGAGACGGACACGCCGGTCAGCTATGACCGGCAGCGGGACGCCGAACGCACGATAGGCCGGCATCTCCGCGGCAAAGCGGAGATGCGCCGGCCGGCGCAGTGGTTCGCCGTGACGGAGCTGCAAGGCCGCTGGCTGTTCGGCGACTGCGCCCACGGCGAAGCCGTCTGGCTGCGGCATCAGCAGAAGCCGCAGAACTACTCCACCGCCCTGAGTACGCGCGTCGCGCGGGCGGTGGTGAACATTGCCGTGCCCGTCACCGAGGGCGCGAGGGTCATTGACCCGTGCTGCGGCATCGGCACGGTGCTGGTGGAGGCGATGTCGATGGGCATCGACATCGTTGGCAGCGACATGAACCCGCTGGCGGTGCGCGGCGCGCGGGTGAATCTGGCCCACTTCGGCATGCCGAACGTGGTGCAGCTCGCGGATATGCGGACGCTGGAGCCGGGCGTGCAGGGCCGTGACCGGGGCCAGGAACAGGGCCGCTACGACGCGCTCATCCTCGACATGCCGTATAATCTGTGCTCCGTACTGCCGGAGGACGAGCAGCTCGAGATGCTGCAAGCCGCTCGCCGGTTGGCCCACCGCGCCGTCATCGTCACGACGGAGCAGATCGATCCGCTCATCGAGCAGGCGGGCCTGCGCATCATCGATCGTTGCGAGGTCCGCAAAGGGAGATTCAGCCGGCAGGTGATCGTCTGTCGTTAACTGATCATTTTACCTAGCGGACCGTCCTCGGCGATGATGTCCTGGATGGCATAGATGGATATCGGGAAATAAAGGAAGCCGTACACATAGGCCGCTAATTCATACACTTGAAAGTAAATGACCAGCGATTTATCGGCAATATAGAAATCCTGATCCGGTCGAATCGCTTGGAAGTCGACCAGCAGCGGAATGTTCCGTTGTTTAAGCTCGGCCTTAATGATTTCGCTTAGCCTGCCGACATAATCGCTGCCGGGTTTAAACAAATCCTTGAGCGCGTAAGCTTTGCCGGTTTCCGTGTTGAAGGTCAAGGCATTCTGAATCGTCAGTCCGTGCGCACCGCCGGAAAAGGCATAATTCCACAAGGTCAAGCTCAGCACGTTGCGTTCATTTGTTTTCAGCTCATAATAGGCCGTTACATCCGTTTGCGGATTCTGGGGATAGCCTTGATCGTGAAGCTGCTTATTAACGGCATTAACAATCGCCGTGTTCATGGCGCGTTCTGCGGTGTAGGGCATATGGTGAATAACAGCGGGGTAGAGCAGTCTTAATTTGTCGCGCAGCACTTGATAGGTCTGTATACTGACCGGGTGCTCCAATTCATCCAACCTCATGCTTATCATCCATCTCTCACGTTTTTAATCCAATTTATTCGGCGGATGGGCGTTTGGTTCTTTCAAGTATAGTGCGGTTATCCTTAGCGGGAGCCGAAGCAGGCTGAGATGCAGCTGTAACTGGATTTTCTCCCTCTATTTCAGCGACATAATGCTCAAGTTGAGGGGGCAACTGGAAAAAATCCCGTTAATTTTGTCGCAACCGCTGGTAGCATCTCGAAAATCACCGATTTAGCTGGAGATATTCCCGTTATGCGCCAAATAAGCGATCTAGACAATGGAATAACAGGAGTTTTTCCAGTTACTGCACGGATCGGCTGGGGGACGGATCACGGAGCTGGGCGTAATGGTATGGGGGCGAGCTAGCTGGCGCCGGAACAACTGGGATTTTTCTCGGAGCGGTTCGGGCAGGGATACGTGTCTCTGAGCGGCGTACAATGGTATATGGAAGTATAGCCGTCGGCGCGAAATAAAAAAGAGCTCTCCCCAACCGCTGCGGGCGGTGGGAAAGCTCTTTTTTGCCTTTTTATAGGTCATTATTCTTGGGAGGATGTATCTTCATTGGCATTGGTGGCATTGGCTGTCGAGCTTTGGAGCAGTGAGCTCAGCTCCTCCACCTGCTGCTTCGCTTGGCTGTCTTCCGCATTCGCCTCAGCTGCATTAATAGCATGGCTTACCACGTCGTTTTGATTGTTCGCTGGCATGTAGAATCACCTCCTCATTTTTCAACTAACTCAGTATGCCTCGGATGGAATCATATCATGCAAGAGTTGGTTATAGATTTTTCCTATAAATGAAGTCTGATTTATGTATTTCACAAATACGGTTATGAAGAGCATAATAGAAGAAAATGGAAGGGTGTGGATGGGGAATGGGGAAATCATTCGAGTCGATCTTACCTGAGCACGAAGCGTTTATTGCCAAGCAGCATATCTTTTTCGTGGGGTCGGCTCCATTATCGGGGGAGGGGCATGTGAATCTTTCGCCGAAGGGGCATGACGTGCTGCGCATTGTGAATGCCAATGAAGTGGCATATTTGGATTTGACCGGAAGCGGCAACGAGACGAGTGCGCATCTCGAGGAGAACGGGCGAATTACCGTGATGTTCACTGCCTTTGAAGGGCCGCCGATGATTCTGAGGTTGTATGGGCAGGGGCGCGTTATTTTGCCGGATACACCGGAATGGGAGGCGCTGGCCCCCCGGTTTACGATGCTGCCCGGAGCCCGGCAAATTATTGCCGTACACGTCCACGAGGTCAAAACCTCCTGCGGCTTCAGTGTTCCATTCTACAACTACGAAGGCGAGCGGAACACGTTGCAGAAGTGGGCGGCCGGGAAGGGCGAAGAGGGCTTGCTTGAATACTGGCAGCAGAAAAATATGACCAGCATGGACGGCATGCCCACACCGCTGGGGCAAAAGTTATCCACAAAGAGCCTTTAACTTCTAGCTAAAATGCTTCCGTAAAGCTTCTGGCGCCTCCACGCTTTTGCGCGTCGTGCTGTCCATGGTCACGCTCGTTACCAGCGCGTCCGCGCACAGTGTTCCCTGCTCGTTATAAATTTCCTGCTTCAGCACGTAGCTGGTTCGGCCGATACGTTCGGGACGGCAAGTGATGGTCAGATGCTCGCCTTGTTTGCATTCTTTTTTGTAATTGATGTTGATGTTGACCGTGACGGTTTGAATGCCCATCGCGCCGAAGGTATCGTAGGAGAGCTCGCTGAGCTCATACCATTCCTCGCGACCCCATTCGAGATATTCCAAATATTTAGCATTGTTGACGTGGCCGTTCACATCGATCTCCGTTGAGCGGACGACGATAGCTAGTTTGGATTCCATGTGTGAGAGCTCCTTTGGGAACCTGCGGGACAGGTGGTTTTGTAGTATGTACTCGCTTAAACTCATTCTTGCTCGATTATAGCTTGATTAACCTATGGAAAACCAGTTTATGGCTCATAGCGCCCCACAATTTGGGTAAACTATCTCTCATGTGTTTGGCCATGGTTCGTGTGTGGTTAACAGTTCATATCGGCTGTTCAAGCCTAATTAAGGAGGATCTATCATGGAGCAGCAATACCGGATTGAACGAGATACGATGGGTGAAATCAGAGTGCCTGTGGATAAGTTGTGGGGGGCTCAGACGCAGCGCAGTTATGAGAATTTCAAAATCGGGACCGAGCGGATGCCGGAGCGGTTGATCGGAGCTTTTGCTTTATTGAAAAAAGCCGCGGCCCAAGTCAACCGCGAGCTGGGCGGACTATCGCCGGAGAAAGCGGATGCTATCGCGCAAGCGGCTGATGAGATCGTGCAGGGACGCTGGCAGGCCGAGTTCCCGCTTGTCGTTTGGCAGACCGGCAGCGGCACGCAGTCGAACATGAATGTCAACGAGGTGATCGCGCACCGCGGTACGGAGCTTCTTGGGGAGGGAGCCGCGCGTATTCACCCCAACGACGACGTCAATCGCTCGCAGAGCTCGAACGATACGTTCCCTACCGCGATGCACGTCGCCGGTGTTCTCGCGGTAGAGCAGGAGCTGCTGCCTGCGCTGGAGCTGCTGCAGGCTACGCTGCACAGCAAGATGATGGCTTATGACTCCATCGTGAAAATCGGCCGCACCCACCTGCAGGACGCCACCCCGCTGACGCTGGGGCAGGAGATCAGCGGCTGGTGGGCAATGCTCGAGCAGACCGGGCGCATGGTCCGCAGCAGCTTGGATGCGATGCGCGAGCTGGCGATCGGCGGTACGGCGGTCGGCACGGGGCTTAACGCGCATCCGGAGTTCGGCGCCCGCGTCGCCGAGCAGCTATCACGTGAGACGGGCACGCGCTTCGTCTCTGCGGCCAACAAGTTTCATGCGCTGACCAGCCATGATCAGATCGTGTACGCACATGGCGCGCTGAAGGCGCTCGCGGCGAACCTGATGAAGATCGCCAACGACGTGCGATGGCTGGCGAGCGGACCTCGCTGCGGGATCGGCGAGATTACGATCCCTGAGAACGAGCCCGGCTCCTCGATCATGCCGGGCAAGGTGAACCCGACCCAGAGCGAAGCGATGACGATGGTCGTGTGCCAGGTCATGGGCAACGATGCGGCCATCGGCTTCGCCGCCAGCCAGGGCAACTTCGAGCTGAATGTGTTCAAGCCCGTGATTATTCACAACTTCCTGCAGTCCGTGCGGCTGCTGGCGGACAGCATGCGCTCGTTCAACGACAACTGCCTCGTGGGCATGGAGCCGAATCGCGCGGTGATTCAGCGCAATCTCGAGCAGTCGCTCATGCTGGTTACCGCGCTTAACCCGCATATCGGATATGAGAAGGCGGCCAGCATCGCGAAGCAGGCTCATAAGGAAGGGCTGACACTGAAGGAGTCGGCTGTGCGCAGCGGCTACTTGACGGAGGAGCAATTTGACAGTTATGTGCGGCCGGAGGATATGGTACAGCCGAAAGCATGACTAACCGGCTGCCGGAAGCTTGAGGTTTGATGCGGTTAGAGGCATCTAGTAGCGGAAATTGAGTGCGTTATTAGGCCTGAAATAGGCTGATTAGCGGTTCAATGGGAAATAGGATGCGCTATTTGGCGGTCTAGGGCTGGATTGCAGGGGAATTGGGCGGAATAAGGCACTGTAGTTCGCCTGCAACCCGAGATAGGCCGGATTTGGCCGAAATAGCGGCTTACAGTTCCCTATGGGCACCAAAAAGGTTGGCAGGATGTGATTCCTGCCAACCTTTTTTTACTGAATCGGATCGGGGATCAGATTCTTCTCCATGAGCTCGCTGTTCGTCTTCATGTGCTTCATCTCGCTGCCGAGCTTCTTCATTTCGTCCAAATCCTGGGCCATGGAGCCATTATTGGCTTCTTCCAGAGATTTGCCGGAGGAGCCGTTGCAGAGCCGCTCCAGCTCGATCAGCTTATCCAGCGCGGCACGGCGCACTTCCAGGGGAACGAATCTGTTCTCCGGGAAGTCGGCCTCGTGGAAGTACACGGTGGTATTGCCGTGCTCCGTGGTAATCGCGGTAAGCCTGAGCGGATAGGAAGCGGCGGTCGCCTCGCTGTAAATGTCCAGTTGATACACGGCTTTCTCCGTATAATCAACACGCCTCAAGCCTTGATCCGTCAGTTGACGGTGCAGCAAGTTTTTATCCATTCGATTCCTCTCCTTTCGATGAGCAGGGGAGACGGGAAGCTTAATGCCTCCCGCTGAAGTAGGCGGGTTTGACCGACTGCATAGACGCAGTCGTATGCTTGGCGGCCTTATCGCCGAACTTGTCGCCAATCTCTTGCGCTTTATCGCCAGCATCGCGTGACAACGCCTGAGCCTTATCGCCGACCTTGTCGCCAATCTCTTGCGCTTTATCGCCGGCCTCGCGAGACAGCGCCTGAGCCTTATCGCCGACTTTGTCGCCAATCTCTTGCGCTTTATCGCCAGCATCGCGTGACAACGCCTGAGCCTTATCGCCGACCTTGTCGCCAATCTCGTGCGCTTTATCGCCGGCCTCGCGTGACAGCGCCTGAGCCTTATCGCCGACCTTGTCGCCAATCTCGTGCGCCTTATCGCCAGCATCGCGTGACAACGCCTGAGCCTTATCGCTGACCTTGTCGCCGATTTCCTGCAGCGTATCTCCGGCTTTCTGGCTCAAAGCCTGAGCGGTCTCGCTGGCCTTCTCAGTGAACTCTTGCATCGTATCTCCGGCCTTATCCGCCATAGCCTGCGCCTTATCGCTGGCTTTTCCGGCAAGCTCGTGCGTTTTTTGCCCTAAGGTGGAAGCGAGTTGGTTCATTTTATCGTTGATAGTCCGATAGGTGTTTGACAAGTCCTGCCGCATCTGTGCCCCCGCTTTAGGGGCTAACAACAACGAGGTTGCAGCGCCAACAGCACCGCCGATCAATAAGCCTAACCATAAACCGCCTCTGTTTGTTTCGACTGCTTCACTCATAAGTCATCTCTCCTTTTATTGGGGTAATGGGATCCTGCTTGCATACCTGCTTGTACCCTGCCGCCATTGTTTTGAAACAACGGCCTTCCCGTCGATCTGTCTTCGCCTGAGTGCATATGATTGAAATTTTCTGAAATGGGTAGTAATTTAGTGGAAGATCTTTTGGTAGTGAACTATGGTAAACTATGGTAAGGGTTTCTGTTAACTTTTGCCCGAAAGGGGTTCTACCGATGAGTATTGTCATTGTCGACGATAACGCCACGAATTTGCTCATTGTCGAGAAAATTTTGCTGAAAGCCGGATATACCGATCTCACGATGGTGTCCTCCGCCAAAGAGCTGTATCAATTACTGGATATGAATTCGCCCAGCCCGGTCGACGTGCAGGTGGATTTGATTCTTATGGATATGATGATGCCGGAAATCGATGGCGTGGAGGCTTGCCGCACGATTCAAGCAGACGCGAGGCTGCGGGATATCCCGATTATTTTCGTAACGGCCATGGGCGATTCCAACAAGCTTGCGGAAGCTTTGGACGCCGGTGCGCTGGATTATGTGATGAAACCGATCAATAAGGTGGAGCTTCTGGCCCGTATCCGGTCTACGCTTCGTTTGAAATATGAGAAAGATTGGCACAAGGAACGCGACAAGCGGATCAAAACCGAGCTCGACCTGGCGAAGCAAGTCCAGCGCAGCGTGCTCAGCAGCCCGATCGATCAGGAGAATATTCAAATCTCCGCCGTCTATAAGCCTTCTTCCGAGCTGGCTGGTGATTTCTACGCGTGGTATCCGGTCGGACCGGGCCGTTACGGGGTTATTCTGCTCGATATGATGGGACACGGGATTTCTTCATCGCTTGTGTGCATGTATATTTACTCGGCTTTGAAGGATACGATTGCGCATATCGGCGATCCGGAAGGCGTCATGCGGGAGCTGAACGCGAGGATGTATCAGCTGCATCAGCCGGATAGCTTGATCAATTACTATTTTACGGCGATCTATATGCTCATCGATACGGAGCAGCATACGATCGAATATGTCAATGCGGGGCATCCGGCCGGACTTGCGCTGGTGGACGGCGAGGCTCGCGAGCTGACGGAGGGATGCTGTGCAATTGGCTTTTTTGGGGACATAGAAGTGACGAAGGGCCGGCTGCGCTATGAGCAGGAAGCCCGGATCGTGTTGTTCACGGACGGTTTGTCGGAATGGCTGGATGAGGAAGAACGGGATGGAGTGGCAGCAATCAAGATGGGTTTGCTGTCCGCAAACGGGCACGACCCCGAAGGTTTTGTCGAACGGTTAGATGCCCGCGAACAAAGCGAAACGCCGCAGGATGATATGTGTCTTGTGATGGTGAGCGTCTCCTGAAAAATGTAGAGCAGAACGCACAAAATTACCCTGATAATGGGAAATTTGTGCGTTTTTTGTTTCAATCGGCCCAAGCGTGTGTAATAACGTGTATGAATTTAATCAGCGGGGAGGAATAGGGAATGACCATGGCCTCAGCACCCAATCCGGACGCGATTTATTTATTACACGAGGGTACGCAGTATCAAAGCTACCGATTTCTAGGGGCTCACATCGTAGAGAGGGATTCCGTTAGAGGCGTTCACTTCGCCGTCTGGGCGCCCAATGCGAAGCAGGTGAACGTATCCGGCAGCTTCAACGGCTGGGATGGCCGACATCATGGCATGACGGCCTCGGATGGCGTATGGACGCTGTTCATACCGGAGCTTGAGGAAGGTACGCTGTACAAATATGAAATTATCACACTGGACGATGAATGTTATTTGAAAGCGGATCCGTACGCCTTCTCTTCGGAGCTTCGCCCTGGGACCGCCTCCAGAGTTACCTCGCTGGACGGCTATGTTTGGCAGGACGGGGAATGGCTGTCCGGGAAAGCTGAGAGCGGGTTGTTGCGTCAGCCATTATTGATTTATGAAGTGCACTTGGGAAGCTGGAAGCGCAAGGAGGATGGGGGCTTCTACAGTTACGTGGAGATAGCCGACCAGTTGGTCGATTACGTGGCCGAACACGGCTTCACGCATATTGAGTTGATGCCGCTTGCCGAGCATCCGCTCGACCAATCGTGGGGGTATCAGGTGACCGGGTATTACTCGGTGACAAGCCGGTTCGGCACCCCGCAGGAGTTCATGTATTTGGTGGACCGCTGCCATCAGCGGGGAATCGGCGTCCTTATGGATTGGGTGCCGGCACACTTCTGCAAAGACGCGCATGGCTTGGCCCGGTTCGACGGAACGCCGCTGTATGAATATGCGGACAACCGCAAAGGAGATCATCCGACGTGGGGGACACACGTGTTTGATTACGGGAAGCCGGAAGTGCAAAGCTTCCTGATCTCCAATGCGCTATTCTGGATGGACGTTTATCATATCGACGGACTGCGGGTAGATGCGGTATACAGCATGCTGACACTGAATTTCGGCAGAAAGGCGGAGGACTGCATCACGAACGAGCAGGGAGGCGAGGAGAATCTGGAAGGCATCGCGTTTCTCCGGAAGCTGAATGCGGTCGTTTTCGCGAGATACCCGGATGCCTTGATGATGGCCGAGGACTCGAGCTCGTTTCCCGGTGTGACACGGGGGGGCGACCAGGGCGGATTAGGTTTCAATTACAAATGGAACCTGAGCTTCTCATGGCATACGCTCGATTACATGAAGAAAAGCGATGAAGAACGGACAGGCCTGAAGCCGCAGCTCACACATTCGCTGGAAGAGGCGCGGAAGGAGAATTACATTCTTCCTTATGCGCATGATGAAATGGTAGAGCCGGATAAATCGTTGCTTGGCAAAATGTCGGGAACCGACAGCTGGCAGCGCTTCGCAAATCTGCGCGTACTTTACGCTTACATGATCGCCCATCCGGGCAAAAAGCTGCTGTTCATGGGCAGCGAATTCGGCCAGATGCGGGAGTGGAGGCCTGAAGCGGCGCTCGACTGGGAGCTGCTGAAGGACCCGGCGCATGAACAGCTTCGGCAGTATACGGCGGCTTTGAACCATTTTTACATATCGGAGAAAGCACTGTGGGAGCAGGACTTCGACCCTAGCGGGTTCGAGGATGCAGACTTGGAGGGGGCCTCGGACGGGTTGGTGCAGTTTACCCGGCAGGGGAAGGACGATGAGGAGTCGTTGATGGTCGTCTGCAACTTTAGGCCGGAGCCGCATGAGGGCTATCGCATAGGGGTTGCCAAGCCTGCGCGGTACCAGGAAGTCTTTAACAGCGATCGGCACGAATATGGCGGTTCGGGCGTAATGAACGCTCCTGTCCTCATAGCCGAAGAATGGTCGTGTCAGAATCGTCCTTATAGTATTGCAGTTACGATACCGCCCCTGGCGGCAGTGATGTTCAAACAAACTCAAACGGAAGGATGAGATTCAGATGAGAAAGCAGGAATGTGTGGCTATGCTGTTAGCCGGAGGCGAAGGCAGCAGACTTCGTCCGCTCACCCAGCATATGGCGAAGCCGGCGGTTCACTTCGGAGGCAAATACCGGATTATCGATTTTGCACTAAGCAATTGCCGTCATTCGGGGATCGGTACGGTCGGCGTGTTAACGCAGTACAAGCCTGCCGCATTGCATGCGCATATTGGGAGCGGGGACGTCTGGGCCGGTGCCGGCAGCGGGGGAATTACGATTTTGGACCGGAAGGCTGGCGCATCCAATGCCTACTCGGGAACAGCGAATGCCATCTATCAGAATCTGGACTATCTTCGGGCGTATAACCCGAGCTATGTTCTCATTCTTTCGGGCGATCATATCTATAACATGGATTACCGCAAAATGCTGAAGCATCACCAGGCTTCGGGGGCCGACGTCACCTTGGCGGTTATGCCTGTCAAGTGGGAGGAGGCGAGCAGGTTCGGTATTGTTACCACTGATAAGCGGGACCGGATTACCGAGTTCGTCGAGAAGCCGTTCAGACCGCAGAGCAATCTGGCTTCGATGGGAATCTATATTTTTAACTGGAAGACTCTGCAGGCGAGCTTGGAACAGGATGCCGGGCATACGGCGTCAAGCCATGATTTCGGGCAGGACATTATGCCAGGCTTACTGGCCTCCGGCGTCCATCTATCCGCCTACCCATTCGAGGGGTATTGGAAGGACGTCGGCACAGTCGAGAGTCTCTGGGAGTCTCACATGGATTTGCTCGGCTATCATCCGAAGCTGCAATTGGAACCGGAGCTTTGGCCCGTACTGACCAGGCGGCGCAATCTTCCGCAGAGCCATGTGGCGCTGGATGCCCGTGTCAATAATGCGGAAATCGGCGATGGCGTGTCCATATACGGCAATGTCAGCCATTCCGTGCTGTTCGACGGCGTGAGCGTAGGCGATCACAGCCGGGTGCTGAACAGTGTAATTATGCCGGGCGTACAGATCGGGCGCCATGCACTCGTGCTGAATGCTATTGTCGGCGAAGGCTCTGTGATCAAAGACGGCGCCATCGTAGGAAAGCCGGGCGAACCCGGCATCACCGTGATCGGCGAACGCACGGTTGTGGGACGGGCTTACCCGGCTGCGCTTCCTGCCAAGCTGACGGGAACGCGGTTGAATTTCATTTAGCCCGCCGGGTCCGAAGGAGGATGCTTTATGGAACATGTTCTCGGTATGATCGACCTGATGAACGACGGGGCTCATTTGTCCGCGCTCACACGCTGCCGGTGTACAGGCGCCGTCCCCTTCGGGGGCCGGTACCGGTTGGCCGACTTTGCGCTGTCCAATCTGAGCCGTGCCGGCATTCGGAAGGTCGCCGTGCTGCCGAGTCCCAAAGCGGACTCGCTGCTTCGGCATATGGGAGACGGCCGTCACCATGGCCTCGAGACGCTGGAGACGCTGCATGAAGCGTATGGCGACTGGCCGTACGGCCGTAACTGCCTTGATGCGTTGCAATCCAGGCAGGAAACGTACGTGTTGATTGCACCCAGCAGCGTCATTTATCTATCGCCGTACGAGCGAATGATGGAGGACCATATCGGCAGCGGCGCGGACATTACCGTGCTCTACAAGCATTGGAGCGAGCTGGACTCTTATGCGCATATGGGACAAGCGTACCGCTTGGAGATGAACGAGCATGGCCGTGTGGTGCAAGCCGTCCCTGCCTATCATGCGCTGCCGGATCAATCGCCGCAAAATATCGGCTTGGACACGTTCATCATGAAGCGGGACCTGCTGATCGATCTCGGCCGGTTCCGAGCGAAGCAACAGCGCAGTCTGACTATGAGCGAGCTTGTGTGGGCTCACTTGGACGAGCTGGATGTGCATGGGTTCATGAACCATGGCTATGCCGCTAACATTGACTCCATCGATAGTTACTACGCTCACAGTATGCACCTTTTGCAGCCGCAAGGGTGGCGGCAGTTCATGCAGCATCAAGAGGCTGTTTACACACGGCCGAATGAGGAGCAGGCGATAGCCTGCCACCCGCAAGCTTTGATTCGCAATGCCTTCGTGGCGCCGGGCTGCCGGATAGAGGGGTATGTGGAGAACAGCATCTTATTCGCCGGCGTTGCCGTTCAGCCGGGTGCCCAAGTGCGTAACAGCGTTATTATGCACGATTGCGTCATCGAGGCGGGAGCGGTCTTGGACAAGGTGATTTTGGACAAAGAGGTCACGATTGAGCGGGAAACGGTCGTTCGCGGCGAGTACACCCACCCATATGTCGGTGAGAAGCACGGTGTATTGTCCTCGTAGCAGGATTGTTCGGCTGGTGAGCCGTTTTCCTGCAACTGCTTAAGAGGCCGGCCTCGCCGCAAAGCTTGTGTAAAGCTCGGACGCTTGTTACACTTGAAGGAGCAAAGACGATAAAAGGAGTGTGGCTCATGTCAACAGTCAAGTTCCAGATTGATCAGGAAGAATTGGAGACATCCATACAGCTTCATCTCCGCGGAGAGCTTGATTTGGCGGCGGCTCTAACGTTCCGCCATGCGCTCGAAGCGGTCGTGCAGCGGACCGACAAGGCATTAGTTCTCGAAGTAGGCGAGCTCAAATATATAGACAGCACAGGGATCGGCATTGTGGTCTCCGCCATGAAGATCCGGGACGAGTTGAAGGCGCCGTTCGCGGTGCGCAACGTTCCTTCCGGCATTAGACGGCTCTTCGATCTGACGGGTATCTCCGGATTTCTGAATGAAGGGATCGAAGGAAGCGCATGAATGTCGTTCGACTGCATATCCCCGCAGCAGCGGAATATTTGGATATCGTCAGGCTTAGCCTGTATGGTATTGCGTCCAAGATGGGCTTCTCTTACGAGGACATCGAGGATCTGAAAGTCGCGGTCTCGGAAGCCTGCAACAATGCGGTGCTTCACGGGGAGACCTCGTCTCCCGTAGGCCAGATCCAGATCAGCTATGAGCTGGGGGATGGCAAGCTGACCGTGAAGGTGAAGGATGACGGCCCCGGTTTCGACTACCAGTGGCCAGCGGAGCCGCCGGCCGTGCCGGCTTCCGGTCCGGTGAGCGAGCTGCAATCCGGAGGCCTCGGTATGTACTTGATGCAGGCACTGGTCGATGAGGTGTCCGTGAACACCGCACAGGGAACCGAAGTTACACTAGTGAAATATGTTTAAGACGAAAGCTCGCCCCAAATCGGTTCATACCGGCTTTGGGGTGAGCTTTTTGCTTATGGCAGGCCTGCAAGGTGGGCAGCAGCGGATATTGGAAGCTCTATGCTTGGTCCCGTGGTACTGCGGGGATTCGCCCAATAGCGAGCCGTATTTCCGCAACTCGCAAGAAAGGCTGTTCACCTACGGTGAACAGCCTTTCTTGATTATCCGAGATATGCTTGAAGCATCCAGCTGTGTTTCTCCAGCGAGGAGCGAATCCCGATCAGCATGTCCGCTGTTGGCTGGTCCTTGCTCTCCTCAGCCAGCTCGATGGCTTCGGTCAGCTCCGTGCAAACCGTGTTGAAGTCGTCGGCCAGCTGTTTCACCATGTCCCCTGCAGACGCCCCCTTAGCCGCTTCTTTGATGGAGGAGAGCTCCAGGTGCTCCTGCAGGGTCGCCGTCGGCACCGCACGCAGCGAGAGCATGCGTTCCGCGATGACGTCCAGATGGAGCGCAGCTTCGGTGTATAGCTCTTCGAATTTGATATGCAGCGTGAAGAAATTCTCGCCTTTCACATACCAATGATAGTTATGCAGCTTCATATACAGAATTGAGAAGTTGGCGACCTGCTTGTCCAGGATGTCGGTAACCGCGTTTGTTTTGGTTGCTGTTTTCACCATGAGTAATTCCTCCATTCATTGGGTAAGGTTGTTTCTTACTTTCTTACCATGTACGTACCCTGTGCGGTGACTTTTGAAACGATGCCGGAAATTTGTTCGGAGTGTTTCATCCGCGAAGGTTCGGGGTATTGATAAGTAATCAAGCAAACAGGGGTGATTGGTATGTTAGTCCAAATTAGCGCAGCCATTGCTGCCGTAGCGTTCGTATTCCTTGTCTTCTATCTCATCCAAACCTTGAAATCGCTGAAGCTTTCTTTGGATCAAATCACTCTGACAATGGGCCAGATGAAGGAAGAGGTATCGCAAATTTCTTCAGAAGTGCAGGATGTCATTCTCAATACGAATGAAATGGCTGTCGATGTTCGAGGGAAGCTGGCTAAGCTGAATCATTTGTTCAGCTCTGTGAACGATATCGGCCAAGTGATCCATGAGCTGACGAGCTCCGTGAAGCAATCGGCAACGGGCCTCATCGATGCCGTCAAGCAAACGCGCTTACCGACAGAAACGCCGGCACTCAGCCGGAAATGGCAAACGATTTGGCAAGGGGCTCAGGTTTCCTTGGAAATGTGGAAGAAATTAAAAGCGAAGAAATCACCGCACGTCGGTGTTATGAAATAGAGAGGAGTCAATCTTGTGAATATACGTAAATTTACCGTCTACAAACAAACGAATGATAAGGAAAATATCATATACTTGAGTGGGGAGCTTGATCTGTCTGCAGCCTCCGAACTGGCGGCCGTATTGGATTCCGTCGTCTCCCAGAAGGATCAGCAGCTGACCTTGGATCTCAAAGAATTAAGATACATCGACAGTACCGGCATCGGCATGTTCGTCTCCGTGCTCAAAGTTAGAGCCGCGATGGGCGCACCGTTCCGTATACAGCATATCCCGTCCCGAATCGGGCGCTTATTCGAAATAACGGGCGTCGCCCGCTACTTCGTCAACGGCGAGCTTCAACTGCAAACACAAGGTCAATCAGAAAGGAAAGAAGAAATCATATGAGCCCATACATCGGACTTACGATCCCTGCCCAAGCGGAATATTTGGATATTGTACGACTTACCTTATACGGAGTGGCTTCTAAAGCCGGCTTTTCGTTCGAAGACATCGAAGATATGAAGGTGGCGGTGGCGGAAGCTTGCAACAATGCGATATTACATGCTTATGAACATGCCCAGTCAGGGACAGTGGAGATTCGCTTCGAGCAGCAGGATGGCTGCCTGCAGATCGCCGTCAAGGACCAGGGTGCAAGCTTTCATTATGTGCAGAGGGATTCCGAGGCGGTTACCCTGCATCACAAATCGATCGGCGAAGCGGCGGTGGGAGGTTTAGGTATATTCTTGATGCAAGCGTTGATGGATGACGTACAGGTACGGACGAACAGCGGCCAAGGCACAGAGGTTGTCATGAAGAAGCAGTTGGCAGGGCAGCTGAACAGAAAAGAGGAGATGGTATGAATGCTAATGCATCGTCCTCCAAGCCTTTATATGACATGTATGTGAAGATGAAAATCTACAAGGAAACGTCTTGCCCAGAGACGGCTACGGAATTGCTGCTGCACTACGAACCGATCGTTCGTATGGCGGTCGGCAAAATGTCACGGAGCCGTCCTGATTTATATGAAGATTTGTTCCAAGTCGGGCAGATGTCGATGTTGAAGCTGTTCGCCCAATACGACAGCACGATGGATACGCCGTTTGAGGCCTATGCCATGAAAAGCTTGATCGGCCACTTGAAAAATTATTTGCGAGACAAGTCATGGTACATACAGGTTCCGAGACGGATCAAGGAGAAAGGGACGCTTGTTCAGCGGGCTCTGGATGAGCTGACCGTCCAACTTGAGCGCTCTCCGAATGTCGACGAAATTGCGGCTTATTTGGAATTGAGCGTAGAGGAGACGATTGAAATCCTGGCTGGGCGCGACTACTATCACTACACCTCGCTGGACACTCCGCTTACAAGCGAAGGCGACAGCGCGACGATCGGCGATATGATCGCCGGGGCGTCAGACGATTTTCAATCGATTGAGAGACGGATGGACCTCGAGGAGGCCATGACTTGTTTGAAGGAGGAAGAGCGCAAGGTGATCGGCCTCATCTACCGGGAGGGGCACTCGCAGCGGCAAATTGCCGACCAGTTGGGCATTTCGCAGATGAGCGTTTCCCGGATTCAGAAGCGGGCCATGGTGAAGCTGAAGGAGGTTCTTACACCGGGCAGCACATAGAAGGGGTTGCGGCTGGGCGATGAACTTGGTACATCGTTCCAGCCTTTCTTCGTATGTACCGAGTTAGGGGGATGCAGCAAGGCCTGTTCCCGTAGCGTTTGCACCTTGACAGGGCAGCTATCCGTCCATGATAAGAGGGGCCGATATTTTCTAGTATATGTCAGCTAGTGGGCGTACTCTTTCTCTCTACCTCCTTAATTATGGTATAGTGAGAATAGTAGAATGTTACCATAACGTTCTCTATGAACTGTGTTGGGAGGCAGCTATGAACTTATTTTTGCGTATGAATATCCGCACCAAAATCTTGCTGGGATATGTTTTTATTATCATATGCTTAGGCGTGGCAATTTTGATCGTAAGCAGCCGTGTCACTGCGCTGCAGAAGGAAGTTAACTTCATATCCAACCACGATTTGGAAGCCCACGATTTGATTAATGCGATTCAGAAAAATATGGTAGACATGGAAACCGGTATGCGGGGCTACATCATAACAGGGGACATCTTATATTTGGAGCCCTATGATACCGCCGGCAAAACCTGGCTCGACAATTATAATAAGCTGATGCAGCTTGTAGATTACAACCAGGCTCAGAAGCAAAGCCTGGAGGCGATCAAGCCGACGATTCAGAGCTGGATCCGTACGGCCGGCGATTATGTGATCAACTTGAAGAAACAAAACAATCAAGCTGCTATCGATGACTATTTTAAGCAAAACTCAGGAAAAAAGTTGATGGATCAGCTGCGCACGCAGTTCGATTCCTTTCTTGCCGCTGAAAAGCAGCTTACGGCTGCCAGGGCTCAGCAGCTGGCGCAAAGCAATTATAATCTTAAAGTCGTGCTTTTTACGCTGCTCGGCATTATTTCTATTTTTGCGATTCTCGTAGCGCTGCTGCTCTCCAACTCTATTACGAAGACGATTAAGCAGGTTACAACGATGATCCGCTATATTACCTCTTCCGAAGGCTCCCTGGAAACGAGGATCGCTGTTTCTACGCAAGATGAGATCGGTGAATTGGCGGGAGCGACGAATGATATGCTGGAGGACTTGGAGAAGCAGAACTGGATACAAACGAACATCGCGGAAGTAGCCACTCTATACCAGGGGATTAACGATGTGGGCTGTTTGAGCGAAGTCTTCATCAGCAGGCTTGCTCCAATGCTCGGCAGCGTCTATGGCGTTGTCTATCTCCGTGAGCAGCATGGGACCGATACCCGCTATGTGAAAATTGCCGGATATGCCGTATCCGGGGAAGCGGCTGCCGCCTCCGTCTTCAAGCCGGGCGAGGGCTTGATTGGGCAATGTGCGCTGGACCAGCGAATCTTCTTGATCGATAGTCTGCCGGAAGACCATGTGAAGATGACATCGGGCCTGGGGGCGTCCAAGCCGCGCAGCCTGCTGGTTGCGCCAATCCTTGTCGATGGCCGGACGGAGGCCGTCATCGAGGTGGCTTCGCTTCATTCGTTCCAGTCGCAGCACTTGACGCTGGTCGATTCGCTGCAGGAGAAGTTCGGCTCGGCGATTGCTAATGTACGCAGCCGAATGGAAGTCGAGCGGCTGCTGTCCGAGTCGCAGATGCTGACGGAAGAGCTGCAAGCCCAGTCCGAGGAGCTGCAGGCTCAATCGGAAGAGCTTCAGATGCAGCAGGAACAGCTGCGTATGACGAATGAATTCCTCGAGGAGCAGAACCATTTCTCCGAGCAGAAGGCGCTGGAGCTGAAGAAGGCGAAGGACGAATTGGAAGAGTACTCGCAGAAGCTGGAGACGAGCTCGCAATACAAGTCCGACTTCCTGGCGAACATGTCGCACGAGCTGCGCACGCCGCTGAACAGCATCATGATTCTCTCCCAAATGCTTGCCGAGAATAACGGCGATCTGCAAATGTCCGAAATCGTGGAGTACTCCCGTGTGGTGAATGCCGCCGGGAAAGACCTGCTGGCGCTTATCGACGATATCCTGGATTTGTCCAAGGTCGAAGCGGGCAAAATAGATATTATGACCGATGACTTCAATGTGACCGAGCTGCCGCAATTAATGAAGCTGATGTTCGCTCCGGTCGCGGAGAAGAAGGGACTGGACTTCGATGTCATCCTGGAGCCGGATGTGCCGAATGTCATTGCGACTGATGGTATGCGACTTCAACAGATCTTGAAAAATTTGCTGTCCAATGCGTTTAAATTTACGGAAAAAGGTTCCGTAACGATGAGAATCGCCTTGGCCGACCCTGGGCGTGTCAAGGAGCTGCTGCATCGGGATCCGGAGGAAAAGGTGCTGGCTATCTCGATTACGGATACCGGCATCGGGATTCCGATCGACAAGCAGCAGGTTATTTTCGAGGCGTTCCGGCAAGTGGACGGCACGACGAACCGCCAGTACGGCGGAACCGGGCTCGGGCTGTCCATTTGCCGCGAGTTTACGAAGCTGTTAGGAGGCTCCATCGTGGTGAAGAGCGAGCTTCACAAAGGCAGCACGTTCACCTTGTACGTACCGAATGCCAGGGAAGCGGATCCTCATGCGGCGAAGAACAATAACGCCCATCAAGGCGAGATCGCTGCAGCTGTTGAGGAGCGTTCGATCGTCTCGGTCTCCGTATCTGCCTCCGCCTCCGCACAAGAGCCGGAACAAAGCCGCACCGCGGCAGCGGTCGGGGACGAGCTGCTGTTGTCCGAAGCGGTTCACTCGGATGCCCAGTTGTTCCACGGCAAGAGGGTGCTGCTTGTCGATGACGACGCGCGCAACGTTTTCGCGCTTGTGACGGCGCTGGAGACGAAAGGCGTGACCGTGGACGTAGCGGAGCACGGCAAAGAAGCCATCGAGATGCTGGGCGAGCATGCCGAGTATGATCTCATTTTGATGGACATTATGATGCCGGTGATGGATGGTTACGAAGCGATGCAGACGATCCGGGGCGACATGCAGATGTCTGATTTGCCGATCATCGCCTTGACGGCTAAGGCCATGAAGAGCGAGAAAGAGAAATGTCTGGAAGCGGGCGCTTCCGACTATATTACGAAGCCTTTGAATATGGATCAGCTATTTTCGCTTATGCGTGTATGGTTAACGAAGCAGGTGAAGAAACGATGAATCGTAAGTCCATAGAGGAGCCCGTCACTCATGGGAAGCAAGCGTACGAGGACGAGCTGCAGAACATTGAGATTAACCTGCTGCTCGAAGGGCTCTATCAGATGTACGGCTTCGATTTCCGCCATTACGTTCGCTCTTCCTTGCGCAGGCGTATCCTTAACCGCATGAAAGCGGAGAAATTGCCGAATGTCACGGCGCTGCTGGGGAAGGTGCTCCATGAGCCCGGCTTCGTCGACCAGCTGCTGAATGACATGTCGATCCGCGTGACCGAGATGTACAGGGACCCGAGCTTTTTCCGCGCCTTCCGCAACTTGGTCGTTCCCGAGCTCAGGCGGTATCCCGAGATCCGTATCTGGCATGCAGGCTGCGCCACGGGGGAGGAAGTATACTCCATGGCGATTCTGATGCAGGAGGAGGGACTCGCGGAGCGAACGAAGATCTATGCGACGGATATGAACGAAAGAGCTATTGAAGCCGCACAGAAGGGCGCATTCCCGCTGAAGCAGATGCAGGCCTTCACGAAGAACTATTTGGACGCCGGCGGAACGAAGGCATTCTCCGAGTATTACACGACGGACCATCAGTATGCGTACTTCCAGCCGCTGATGAAGGATAATTTGATGTTCGCCCAGCATAATCTGGCGACGGACGGTTCCTTTAATGAGTTTCATGTGATTTTGTGCCGCAATGTCATGATTTACTTCGATAACCGGCTGCAGACTCACGTGCACAGCCTTTTTCACGGCAGCTTGGTATCCGGAGGGTACTTGGGCTTGGGCAAGAAAGAATCCATCCTATTCGTACCGGAGGGTGTGAACTACGAGGAGTTTGTTCCGCAGGAACGCATATACCGCAAGAAATGAACCGCAGGGGACTTCGAATGAAGAGCCCAAGCGGTTTTTTGCTGTTGTTTCGACCGCAGATCAGGCGGTTAATTTACTTCTAGATTGTATTTTGATATGAAAAGAGGGATAACGATGGGGAACGAGAAGAGACGGACCGGTGAGCGCATGCCGGAGAAATTGTTAAGAGAGCTGGATAACGAAACCGATGCCAAGCTGAATATCGAGCAGTTGGCCCGGATCACCGCCATGGTTCGCGAGTATCAGGGAAACATCAAGTCTCATCTGACGCATCAGCAGGAAAAGAAGTCGACGTGGGCCGACCGGCTGGCGGATCGCATAGCGTTTTTCGGAGGAAGCTGGACGTTCATTGTGTTCTTCGGCTTGTTTCTGGCAGCATGGATGGCGCTGAATCTGACTCGCTTGGCCTTCGATAAGCCTCCGTTCATATTGCTGAACCTGATTCTGTCCTGCATCTCGGCATTCCAAGCGCCTGTCATTCTAATGAGCCAGAATCGTCAAGCGGCCAGAGATAAGCAGGAGGCTATTCTGGATTTCGCCATTAATTACCGGGCGGAGCAGGAGAATATGGAGCTGAAGGAGCTATTGGAACGGCTGGACAGCAGATTGGAACGGATGGAGCAGCGTGTGTTGGACAAAATGCAGTGAGAGTGAACAAGCCTTGTTTCACATGATGGACAAGCGGGTATTAATGATCATAGCCAAGAACAACAAATAGATCATGAAAGAAGGTGTTTCCTATGTTAGGTTGGGCTATCATGTTCCTGATTATTGCGCTAGTCGCAGGAGTATTCGGATTCTTCGGCATTGTTTCAACAGCCGTAGGGATTGCCAAGGTATTATTCTTCGTGTTCCTGATTATGTTCGTCGTCTCGCTGATTTTCGGCAGACGGAAAGGCTTCTGACGATTACCGTAGTGAGTAGCCAGAGGCTTCACCTATACCCTATTCGATTGAGGAGGAACGACCATGAATACTTATCCAAGAGTGAGTGTGACATCCAACCTTCAAGAAGCGCAGGAGCAAGTGAAGCAGCTATACCGCGAGGGTTTTGCAAGGGACAACATCTATGTACTGACACATAGTGAGGACGGCACGGAATTCGTTGCCAACTATACGGGTGCAGAGCAGATTACGATGGCGGAGGAAGGCGTGTTGACGTCGATCGCCAATCTGTTCCGATCCCGCGGCGAGGAGCTCCGGGCGAAGATGAGAGCGCTTGGTGTGTCCGAAGCCGAGGCGACCCGGCTGGAGAGCGAGTTGGATAGAGGCAAGATACTCGTTCTCGGGAAGCCTTCGGGTGAAGGCATGGTGTATGATGAGGCTGATTTCCAACGGACGATATTGTAAAGGAGAAGGTGTCCCGCTGACGGGGCACCTTTTTCGTTGTCCGCGGCGATGCGGCGTGCAGGGCTGGCTAACGGACCCCACGGCCGTTATTCCGGCGCGATCGGAGCGGTCGCGAGTCTAACGGACACCGGAGCGCTTATTTGCCGGTTTCGCGGCGAAATCTCGCCGAAATGGGGCAAATAGCGGCAGCGGTGTCCGTTAGAGAAGGAAAGCGGCTCAAATGCGTGGAATAAGGGCCGCTGTGTCCATTGGCCGGGGGCGGGCTTCGCCGGCTAACGGACCCCACGGCCGTTATTCCGGCGCGATCGGAGCGGTCGCGAGTCTAACGGACACCGGAGCGCTTATTTGCCGGTTTCGCGGCGAAATCTCGCCGAAATGGGGCAAATAGCGGCAGCGGTGTCCGTTGGAGAAGGAAAGCGGCCCAAATGCGTGGAATAAGGGCCGCTGTGTCCATTAGGCGCAGCCGGGTCTCCGTCGCAGCCGATCTCACCTTCCCGGCCAGCGCAGTCGGTTCCTGGGTTGCCGTCCCCGCCGGCGACACGGCGCAGCCGTCCCCACCGGCTACCCGTCGCAGCCGTCCCCGCCGATCGCCGGCCGAAAAATGAGAAAGCCCTATATACCAGAAGGTATACAGGGCTTTTTCGGGGCTTCTTCGTACTGCCATCGGCTGATCCTTTAAATCAACGCCTGCTGCTTGTGTTCGATAAGGTAGGGAGCATCTTGGAATCTTTGACCATGGCAGAATGACAAATCGGACATTCCGGACTTTCTTCGAATGAAAAGTTATCTCTCATCCAACAGGAGCACTGTTCCGTGCTGCAAGTCCAAATGCTCGTTTGCTCTTCGGGAACTGGTTCCATCGATTTCTTTGAAAAGTACATATGAAACTCCTCCTTGTCATCGTAGATTCAGACTCAGACTCGCAAGCAGTGTATAGCAATATGGAGTAAGGACTACAGCTTGACTACATTTTCAGCTTGCGGTCCGCGGTTACCTTGAACAACTTCAAATTGTACGCGTTGGCCTTCATCCAAGCTTTTGAAACCTTCCCCTTGAATTGCGCTGAAGTGAACGAACACGTCGTTGCCGCCTTCCACTTCAATGAAACCAAAACCTTTTTCTGCATTGAACCATTTAACCGTACCTGTTTCCATGTAACATAAACCTCCAATAATTTGTTCCTGCGTATCGACTTTTGGTTAGTGTAAAACCTGATAGCTTGTTAACAACGCAGCTTTGATAATATATCCAGTTGGAAGGGAGCTTATTCCAATTTCATGAAAATTTCATTTCCGGGCGGATTGACCTCTGCCAAATGCTGCATTTCACTGAGGCTGCTTGCCGCAGCAAAGCCCTGACGCGGGCTCTAACGGCGAATCCCCGTCCCTAGCTGCCGCACAGGCCTCGGTCCAGCGCCACGGCGCCGAGCGGCCGCCTGTATTGGAGGCCTGTACGCTTCCGCCACAGCCAGCCTTACAGCCGCCGATGGCCCAACCAAAAAAGCTCGCCCCAAAACTCAGACGACCTGAGGGGCGAGCTCTCCTGCTATTCGCGTGAAATATTCACGCTGTAGGTATCCTCATCGAACGCGACTTTGCACCCAAGCTGCTCGGCGATGAAGCGCAGCGGTACGAAGGCTGCGCCGTTCTTCAGAACAGGTGCGCTGTCCAGCTGCACGGACGCACCGTTCACGCTCGCGGCTGTGGAGTCCAGCGTCAGCACAAGCGTCTTCTCGGTCAAAGCGTCCTCGACCTTGATCTGCTTGGCGGCTGCATCCCATTTCACCTCGGCGCCCAGCCGCTCGGAGAGGAAGCGCACCGGCACCATGGCCGCACCTTCCTCGTTAATGTACGGATGACTCGCATCGTACGGCGAGTATTCTTCTTCTTCTTCACTGAGCAGAAGACGGATATCCTGCTTGGCTATCTTGAGATCGTGCCGCAGCAAGTTGTAGAGCGGGGAATCCTTCTTGATCGAGCCGAGTACGGCAGCGCCGTTGTCCTTCGAGATACTGTCCAGATCCTGCGTCCCGCCGGAAACATCAATCGCCGCCGCTTTAACCGGCTTGTTGATATTCCAGATTTCGTTGGTATAGGCGAGCTTCACAGCGCTGACGCCAGAGCTTGGATCGGCGATCGGCAATGTCAGCTCGGACTGAACCTTGCGAATTTGTTTCTCGCCATCTATGTACAGATCGGCTTTCAGTGTGGTCTGGTCGCTCAGGAAAGCTTTGGCCTGCGGGTCCGAGAGGGAGGTGCGCATTTGCTCCATATTCTTATCCCAGTCCTTCAGTTGTTTCCCCAGCATTTGGTTGATGGTTGTATACAGGAATTCGACGGCCAGCGTTTTGTTATCCAAGTAAGCGGTGGCAAGATCGGCATATTCGGAATGCGTCTCTTCTCCGGCGGCGGAGGCCTTCATGGATTCCTTGATGACCGGCACGAGGATGTCGTAGAGATGGCCGAGCATCTCCTTCAATCCTTTCTCATCCGCTGCTACATTCGTCAAGAATGCTTTGAGCAAAGGGAGCAGTTCGCTGCCCTTAATCTCGATTTGAACTTTCTGCAGCGCGAGGGTTTCGTTGTAGACAGTATCCGTAACGGACGAGACGGAAATATGTTCAGGGTTCGGCAAGTTTGTAATGAAGAATCTGTATAAAGCCGGCATAAGCTCGTTCATTTTAGCGATCAGCTGCTGCTGCATCTCGGCGGAAATCGCCGCCGCAGCGGGAGATACAGCAGCTGCTGTATCGTCGAATCCCTTCGCCATATGGATAGAGAAGGGTTTCTTCGCACCTTCGACTTGCAGGATGAAGGCCTTTCCGTTCCATGTCATTTGAAAAGGAATCGATCCCTTGCCATACGTCAACGCACCGTCAACCGACATGTTCATTTTGTCCTGCAGCTGAATGTTTCGCAATTCCAGCTTGGCATGGTTCAGTGCTTCGATGGCTTGCTGGTCTTCTGCGGATAATCCGCCGGAATTGGTTGTGACAAGGTCCAGTTGAAGCGTGGTTTTGGCCGAGGCGGACTGCAGGGTGGCATTGTTCAGAAGAGCCTGTCCTACATCCAAGCCTTGAATTGTTTGGCAGCCTGTCAGCACCATCAGCATCACAGCCAATGCAGCGGAAAGCCACCATGTCATTCTCTTTCTTAACATCTACGAATCTACTCCTTATTATGAAATTGCTAGAGAATAATAGCTGCGATAGATTATACGCATGGATGAAGAGAAAGATGCGGTGGATACAGTAAATTATTACAAATCATGGGATCCGCATATGGCCAAAGAAAAACGCCCCCAGGTCCAAGCAGACCGTAGGGGCGAGATCGTATTTAGGCAAGAAGTAAAATGACGAGCAGTTCGAACAGCACCAACGTCAAAATCTGATTGTATTGAGCGGGTGTGTATACCGGTCTATGGCCTTGATGATGCGGGCCCATCGGAGTCGTCTGCAGATAGGCGTGATGCCCGTCAACGTTGACCAAAACTCCCTCATACGTATGCCCGTCTAGGGTTGTGACACGAATCGTGCGGCCGACATAGGGGTGAAGCGCGTTCATGATCATATTTCTTTTATGCCTCAATTGATTCGGCCAATTGGGTTCTGCCTGATAGAGGACATGGGGACCGTGCTGTCCATGGTGGCCGTGCTGGCCGTGCTGGTCATGTTGACCGGGTTGGAACGGAGGATTCGTATACATGGTTTTCGCTCCTTTATTCGTTACGGCTGCTTCGAGCAGACGCATGTTGAATGCCTAGATGTATATAGACTATTCGCCCACCCGGAAAAGGTTCCGATAACGCAGCACAGCACATTCCGCACAACCCCGGCACTAATCCCGCTTGATCGTTACGACTCGCGTATCATCGTCGAACGAGACGACACCGCCGAGCGATTCTGCGATGAAACGGATCGGGACGAACGTAGAGCCATTAACGAGCGTTGCTGCGCTCTCCAGTTCGATTGAAGCGCCGTCAACGCTGGCGGTGCGGCGATCCAGCTTCAGGACGATGATCCTGCCGGACAGCAAGTCTAGAATGGTAACTTCCTTCGTATCGGCATTCCAGCCGACTTCAGCGCCTAGCTTTTCCGAAATAAAACGGACCGGCACCATCGTTTTACTGTCTCCGTTGATGAAAGGCTGCGGAGTATCGCTTGCCGCCGGATCCCCGCTTTCATTTAATTGCAAATGGACTTCTTTTCTCGCGATTTTCGCGTCTTCTCTCAGCAAAGTGTAGATGAGCGAATGCCGGTCGAGGTTGCCCAGCACTCTGTAGACCGTGGAAGCATCTACACCGACGGGCACGAAGCCGCCGGAGATATCGATCGAATCAGCCTTCACCGGCTTATTCACATTCCAGGTCTCGCTAACGAAATTCAACTTCAAACCGGCAACCCCAGTGCCCGTATCCGGCATCGGCATGCTCAGCGCCAAGCTTTGTTTCCGTACCCCGTGATCGCCGTCTACGTAGAAGTCCGCCGCCAGCGCGGACTTGCTGCCGAACATAGCGTGAACCGGCAGGACGCCTTGTTCTCCGTCGCCCGATATAACGGCGGCTAGCGACTCTGCCGCTTTGGCGAGATAATCATGGACAGGCTGATAAATGAAACCGACAGCCAACGGCTTATTGCCGAGCAGCTTTAGCGTGAAGTCCGCTGAACCCGATGCGATCTCTTCCTGAATGATCGGGTACATGGCATCGTACAACTGGCTGATCAGCTCTTGCAGCCCTGCTTCATCGGCAAGAATCCCGCTAAGCAGCCTGTCCAGCAGGGAGGCCAGTTCCGTGCCGGTTAGCTCCATATGTACCTTCTGAAGGGACAGGTCCGCTCCGCCAACTTTCTCCGTAACGGAGGAGACCGCAATGCTCGGAGGATTCGGCATATTCGCTAGAATAAACCCGATGACGGCGGGCTTAATCTCCGCCGCTTTGCTGCCGATCTGCTCTTGAAGTGCGGCAGGGAGCAGCTTGGTGAACGATGCGTTCGAACTCCCCAAGAGGTCGATAACAACCGGCTTCTTCCCGCCCTCGACCTGCCAGATGAGCTTCGTGCCGTCCACGGCAATCTGGAAAGGGATCGTACCTTTCCCATATGTGATCGTGCCGTCTGCCGAAAGCTTCTGCGTACTCTCGGTTTTCACATTTGCAAGTTCGATTGTCACTTTGTGCAGGGCGCTAAGGGCCTGCTGCTCAACAGCGCTCAGTTGGGAAGTATCCCCGGGCACAAGCTCGATCTGCAGGCTGCCTGCGGACTCCGAGGATGTGGCTGCCGAACTTTGTTGAATGGCTGCAGCCAGGTCTACGCCTTGTACGGACTGACAGCCCGTCAGCGTCAACAGCAAGAGAACCCATGCGGCGGAAACCCACCAGGTCACTTTCTTTTTATACATGTGCTAATCTACTCCTTAGGTTTAATAGAATAACATAAAGACGCCCAATGATTATACGCGAGCCGAAGAAGAAGGATTCGCACCTCATTTTATGTTTTTTGACCGAAACCTTTTATTACCAGTTGAGTCTATATTTATGAGGTGAGAGATGCGCTTCGGCAGGAAGCCCTAAGGAGGTGACGTCTATGATGACTTTGTTTGCCATATGTTTCTTTACAGGCCTTGTATTGACGGTGCTGCTCACGTTTTTCGGCGGCGATTTCTTCGAATTCCACGGGGATGCCGGGGGAGGACATGGCCACGGCCATGGGGGACCGTCCTTCTTCAACCTGTCCTCGCTGTTAGCCAGCTTGACGGCATTCGGCGGGATCGGTTATATGCTTGGCGAGCTCGGCATGACGAACGCTTTGGTCATTTTGCTGATTGCTATCGGTTCCGGCCTCGTGATGGGATGGCTGTTCTTCCTCTTTTACGTCAAAGTCATCTACAAACATGATAACAGTATGAAGGAGAGCGATTTTGAGCTTAGCGGACAACTGGGCAGGTTGATCGTGGGAATTAACGGCCATGGCATCGGCGAGATGGTCATTGTCATGCAGGGGACCAAGCGCTCTATCAGCGCTCGATCCGCGGAGGGAGAGTCCATTCCTAAAGGGGCTAAGGTAGTTATTTTGCATATGGATAAAGGTGTTGCGACAGTAAGCAGATTCAGTGATCTGGCCTAAATACACTCTCGGGAGGTAATACGTTCATGTTGACGGTATTGTACACGGTGGCAGCGATCGTGATTGTCGTTTTTATTTTACTTACCACCATTGTCAGAGCCTATAAGAAAGTGCCGCCGAATGATGCGATGATCGTGTTCGGTTTGGGGGGCAAGCGCGTCGTGCAGGGCGGCGGCACCTTCGTCATTCCGGGCTTCCAGAGCTTCAAAACGATTTCCATGATGCTGATGAGCTTCGATGTGAAGCCGGACCAGCCGATGTTTTCCTTGCAGGGCATAAGGCTCAAGATTGAAGCGGTTGCTCAAATCAAAATTCAGAGCGATCCCGTCGCCATCGCCACGGCCTCCGAGCAGTTTCTGGATCATACGCTGCTGGAACGCGAGATGATGATTCTGCACTCTGTAGAGGGACATCTGCGCGGATTGGTCGGACAGTTGACGGTCGAAGCGATTCTTAAGAACCCGGATGAGTTGAACAGCAAGATGAGAGAGACGTGTTCGGAGGATTTGGATAAAATGGGTCTCAGCCTGATCTCCTTCGTTCTCAAGCGCGTGGCGGATGATCAAGGTTATATTGAGAACCTCGGTGTTCCGGAGATTGAGCGCGTCCGCAAAAGCGCCAGCATCGCCAAGGCCGAAGTCGAGCGGGATATCCAAATTCGCCAGGCGGACACGGAGAAGGAATCGGCCATCCGGCGAGCCGAGGCGCACCAGCTGAAGATTGAAGCGGAGACGGCCGCTACGGCCAAGGAGGCGCAGTACCGCAAGGAGCTCAGCATGAAGGAGGCGGAGTTCAAGCAGGAAACGACCTCCCGCCAAGCCGAGGCGGATTTGGCCTATGAGCTGAAGCAGAATCAGATCAAGCAATCGCTCGTGACCGAACAGGTGCGGATTAAGCAGATGGAAGCCGAAGCGAACAAGAACGTTCGGCAGATCGAGGTCGAGCTGAAGCAGAAGGAGCTCGAAGCGACCGTCATCAAGCCGGCCGAAGCGGAGAAGCAGGCGGCTATTATGCGCGCGGAAGTGAGCAAGCAGCGGCAAATTCTCGAAGCGGAGGCCGAAGCCGAGTCGACGAGAAAACGCGGCGAAGCGACGGCTGAGGCCGAGCTCGCCAAAGGGAAGGCGAATGCGGAGGTCATTCGCTTGGCCGGTCTTGCGGAAGCGGAGGCGCTGGAGAAGAAAGCCGAGGCTTACAAGCAGTATACGCAAGCGGCGGTAACGGTGGAGATTCTGCGGATTCTCCCGGAACTGGCGGAACGCATTGCGGCCCCTCTGAGCAACGTGGATAAGATCACGGTGATCTCGCAAGACGGCGCGACCTCCGGCGTGAACCGGGTGACGGGCGACATCGCCAAGATGATTGCGCAGGTGCCCGAGATTACGCAAACGCTGACAGGTCAAACCGTCACCGATCTGGCGCGCGCCTTCCTCGGCAAAGACGCGGACCTAACGGCGAAAACCGTTATGAATAAGGATACGGAATAAAAGGATGCCCTCGGTCTTGCTGTTCTAAGGCTGAGGGCATTTTTCTCTGCGGCGAATGTCGAATTGCTATACAATAGGAGAGAAGCTGGGATGTTGGTTGGGTCCCAGAGTTTAGATTGAAACGAGGCAGTCCATCATGCATATTTACCGCAAGTTTCTGCGAGATTTGATTCGCAACTATATCATAGGCTCCGGCATTGCCGTTGTGGTGGTAGGCGGGGTTATCATTTCGACGACGCTAGCGATTTCGAGTGCGGAGATGGTCCGCATTTTCTTCATTATGATCTTATCGCTCTGTGTGATGATCCTGGCCGAGCTGCTCGTATTTCGCCGGCATATGCAGCCGATTCGGGCTATGCTAGTCCGGGAAGCGCCCGAACTTGCCGTCATCCGCGAGGCTTATGTGCAGACCCACCGCTTCCCGGCGCTCTCGGTGAAACGAATTGTGGGGCCGCACTTTCTAGGCCTCTCCGTCCCGGCGATGGCGATGGCCTTCATCGCGATTAAGGCGGGATGGCTGTCGCTTCCGATGTATTATCTCGGCCTTGCCGGCGTTGGAGCCGTACTGGTGGCCAGCATGCACGCTTTGCTGGAATTCTTCATGACGGCTCAGGCGATTCGCCCGGTCCTTATACATATCCGCGATGTAGGCGGGCGGCTCTATGGCGAAGATGTCTCGCTGGACGGGCGGGTCATCGTATCCATTCAGCGCAAGTTTCAACTGAGCGCCTTTCTAATCGGGACGATGCCCTTGTTCCTGTTCAGCTTGGCGACGCAAATCCGCCTTATTTCGGAAGCGTCGCATGTATCCGTCGATTATTGGAAATGGGCGGGCCTTATTCTGCTGCTCGGTGTCGGCTTCTCTTCGTTGGGGGCCAGGATGCTGGCGAGAGATATTCAGCAGCCGATCGAATATTTGCATAAGGCGATGAAGGACGTCCAAGCGGGGGATTTGCAAGTGCGCGCGTCGGATTTATATTCCGATGAGTTCTCGCGGCTTGTGGCCGGCTTCAATCATATGGTCAAAGGCCTGGAGGCCCGCGAGCGCATGAACAATCAGCTGCTTCAGAGCTATTACGCTACGCTCGCTGCCGCTCTGGACGCCAGAGATGCTTATACGGCCGGTCATTCCACACGCGTCGCCCAATATTCGCTGATGATTGGCAGAGCGGAAGGGCTGAGTGAGCGGCAGCTGGATCTCCTGAACAAAACGGCGCTGCTGCATGATATCGGCAAAATCGGCGTGCGTGACGATGTGCTGTTGAAGGAGGGCCGGCTGACCGACGAGCAGTTCGAGATCATCAAGCTGCATCCGGTGCTGGGTGAATCGATCTTGAAGCAGATCGAGCCCGCCGAAGCGATGGCTCCGCTGCTTCCCGGCGTGCGCTCGCATCACGAGCGCTATGACGGCAAGGGATATCCGGACGGCCTGCAGGGCCAGGATATTCCGGAATTCGGGCGCATCATAGCGGTAGCGGATGCGTTCGATGCGATGACGTCCGACCGGCCGTACCGGAAGGGGATGCCTGCGGAGAAAGCGCTGGCCATTCTCCAGGAAGGGAAGGGGACGCAATGGGATCCCCGCTATGCGCAGTCGTTTATGGATGCATATACGAAACGGTAATACAAAGGGGCCACCCGGCGGCAGAAGGATCTGCACGTGCGGGTGGCCCCTTATTGCATGCTATTCAGCTGCTCGGGCCAGCTTATCCGAGAGCGTCGGTTCCAGGAAGCGGCCGACCTTGTCAATCCACTCCTCGACGTAATGATCCGTGGCCCACTGTGCCATCACCAGCTTCTCGCCGGGTAATAAATCCAGTGTAAGCTGCGGAGCGCTGCCCGGCGCTTGGCCGTAAGGGTAGAACTTGAGCTGATCTTTCTCGAAGATCACGATCATATCGCCTAGCGGCGATGTCAGCGCATCCGTCGCTTGCGGCCAGGTGGACTGAATGCCGCTCCAGGTACAGCACAGCTCGTCGTGATTCACGACCTTCTCCGGCAGCTCGCGCGGGAAGTCATGCAGCACGTAGCTGTCAGGCGCTGTGGAGCTCGCGCGCGGTGTCTCCGCGACTTTGCCGACCCAGCGACCGGGTTCGCGCTGTATCGTCCAGCTCTGGGATGTGAGATCTCCGCGCAGTCCGCTGGACAGGGAGGCAAGCGTGCTGTCAACGTTCGCATTCGAGCCATAGACATCGGCAAGCGATACGTGATTCTTGTCCACCGGTTTATTATAGAACTGGATGGTGTGCCCTTCCTTCAATTGCGGGAGAGTACGCACCCAGATGCGGTCCGCCTGATAAGGGACATTGCCCCGCAGCGTCTGCTCCGACTCGGCAATCGACAAGTACTGATTCCCTGCGAAAAGCAGCGTTTCCGTGCGATTCAGCTGTTCGCTTTCCACATCCGGGAATACTTCCGGCTTGGCAGGCTGATCGGCTAAGTGCGCGGATAAGTAGTGGAATTCATCGGTCTTCGTTCGATGAACGAGCGAGTCGATCTTCCAGAAGTTTTGCTTATAGGGCATGAGAATTCCTGGGCCCTCGGATGTTAATTGCAGCTGTCCGCGAACAGGCGCGATCAGCATCGTGCGATACGTACTATAGGGCATTGGCTTCACCGACCGCCCGGATTGGGCCTCTGCAGGCTCCTGCTCGGTCCTTAGCCCAATGAGCAAAGCCGTCGTAATCGGCGTCGGCGAGTGGCTGACGGACGCTGCAGCCGTTGTTAAACCGGCGTCTGCGACAGGAGCGGCTTCGCTCTGGGTATGCAGCGTTCCCCATGGGAAAAGCAGCAGGGCTGCGGCGACCGCGCCGATGCCTGCGAAGCAGAACACGGGCCCTACCTTCGGCTTCGTTCGTTCCTTGCGCTCGATCGCGTCTTCGATGTCGCGTTGAAGCTTGGAAGTAAAGCCGGGGCGCTCAAGCGGTCCTGATTCCAATTGTTTGCGTAAATCATCCGGATCAGGATTGTTCAAGAGCCTCACGCTCCTTCAGTTTGACCACCTTGAGTCTGGCGTGGTGAAGCCGCGATTTGACGGTACCCTCCGAGATGTTAAGAATGGATGCCATTTCTTTGGTGGAGAGCTGGTAATGAGCATGCAAAATAAGAATCTCCCTGTACTTCGGAGGCAGGGAAATCACTTTTTTCCAAATATCGCTTGCGTATAATTTCTCCATGGCTTCCGTTTCGGCAGATTGTGATGTGCCCGTCGATTGGATGAAGCCGACAAGCGTCACTTTGCGCCAGAAAGCCTTGCGCAGATAGTCGTAAGTTGTATTGCGGGTAATCGTAAGAAGCCAGGTCTTGACCGAGGCCTCACCGCGGAATGTAGTAAGATTGCGATAAACTTTAAGGAATGCATCCTGTGTAATATCATCGGCTAAATCCGAATTGCGGCAAATGCTGAAGGCATAATTCCAAACATCATTGCCATAGGTTTCCATCAGATTACGAAGAATAACTTTCTGATCTGTGGTTTCAGATACGTATTTCAAATATTCAAAAACATGGACACCGGTCGTCTCCATTCCCTCACCTCTCTGAATTAGACGCGTGCAGCCTGAAAAAGTTCGATATCCGCCTAAAAAAATTTACTGCACCCTATAACTATACCATTCGAATGCAGTAAGGAACATCGGTCTATGATTCAGAGAAAGGATCGAAAAAAGTGTGTCCAAATAGACGGGGACGGGGCCGGAAGGAGGCAGGAGGCGCGGGCGGGAAAGTTCAGTCCTCGTGGGGGTGTTCGATTTTGCCTACCGTGATTGCTTTGTAGCGCCAGAAGGTTTCGTTAATGAGTGCCGCCTCTTGGTCATTCAAATATTGAACCAATACCGTGACTTCAGGTACCTTATTGGGACGGCGGGAGAGGCTGTGCTTGGATTTCAACAGCTGTCCGATGATGAACCCGATCAGGAAGCCGCCGATGCCGTAGAGCAGCCCCCAGATAATAGGGCCCCATTCCAGCACGAATCCTAAACTGATACCGATCACGCTGCAGGCCGTCGCGCTGGCAAAACCGATTTCAACGGCTTTGGTTGTCTGGTCGAAGCGCTGGTCGACGATAGACAACGATTTATCTCGATGAGCGTTCATGAGGACAGGCAGAATCCGGCCGGACGGAATCCCGCTGTGCTCCAGGATGCTTAGAGCTTGTTCCAGCTCCGTGCTATGTTCAAATGTACCGATTATCCACAGTGGAATATGGTTTGCGCTGCTGCCGCCCATGATTCGATTCCTTGCTTTCTCATAATAATCCGTCAAATATTGGCGCTGTGTTATACGAAACAACCGATTCTGTTCAATAGAGCTCGAATAGGCATGGAACATGGCGCCTCCGAGCACGGAGGGCATGAACATCAGCCACTGAGGCTGCAAAATGCTGGCCACCATCCGGTTATGTCCCAGGATTAGCGCCATAAGGGCCTCATAACTGTGAGAGAAAGTGATGTAAATCCACCACCAGAGAATGCCGTAAAAGCCCAACCAGATATGTTTATTGTAGAGCTGTCCCAGACCGGGAAAAAAGAACGAGCAGAAAGCGGCGACAAGAGGCCGTTTCTTCTCGAGGAATTGAATGCCGGTTGAGCGCATGAGATGAACCGGAATCCGGCCGTTTTCCAAGATAGCCAACTCATAATGCTTGTTCGTTTCGAGCGCGCTTCGGTAGCTGTCCCAAATCGCAAAGAAATAAATAATCATATAGCCGTACAGCCACTGAGGGTGCAGCACCTGCTTGGCCATTGCGAAGTTGCCGCTGAAGGAATACACCATACCCTCATTGATATGGGCTAATGTATTAATGATAACCTCGGATAAGGTCAGCAGAACGCCTGTCGTATTTTTGTACATGAGCAGGTGTCCGAAACCAGGGAAGGAAGCTGACCACCACGCCACCATGACCGGATTGCGCCGCTGGGCATAAATAATATCGAACCTTCGTACGGAGGCCATCATCCATCGGGGAGTGGAATTTGTCGACAACGTAAATCCATCCTCTCTGCGTTTGGTCTAGTATCACAACAATTGGCATTTATTATGCAAAATATGGGATGCAAAATTTGTCGCAACAGTCTTGACAATAGAAGGCCATAACACGCAATATGAAGGTAGGATGATGTCATCAAACAGGTCCTTCGGAGAGGAAGAACACCATGAATTTCGTTGAGCATATTATGGATCACCTGCGTTCCGGTGCCATTAACAACTATCCGCAGCCAGTTTCACTGAATATGGGACTAGCGTATACGGTTAAACTGGAAGACAGAAAGACGAATTTAATTTGGTTGCCTTTTGAATATACGGGACTTGCTTACGTGGATATGGGACAGCAAGTGAATGTTTATCCCTATTATCGAGGCGTCATATTTGAAGAGGTCGAGCTTTCCCGCGGTACGGATCTGCATAAGCCCCAAACGGAGGAAGCCTTCGTTAAGACCTTATTTCACAAAAGCTGGGAAATGCATCAGCTGCTCCAGCAGGAGAAATATGCCTATTTGCAAGGCAGCGCACCGGATTTCTTGACCAAGATGCTGTACATAGCCGATTGGCTGCGCTATTATAATTCGGCCGTAACCGTAGGCGCACGAAAATCATAATCGCCGTTCATAGTAGGACCATAACATCTACAGGTGTAGAGGGTATGGTCCTTTTTGCTGATCTGGGAGACGGTGCCGGCCGTTCTGACAGGTGCTGGCGGTGCGGCTATAGACCCAAGCCTGACCGGGTTTGTCGCGTCTTCCTTACTAGGCATAAAGCCTGTTCTCAAAGCTGAATAGAAGGCTTATTCTAGACAATGGTACAAGTTGGTACCGAATAAATTGTAGAGAAGCGGAGAATCTTGTATGCGGCAATTGAATAAATGGCTAACCATAGCAGCGGTATGCTGCGTAATAACCATAGGCACTCAGCAAGCGAAAGTTGAAGCTGCAGCCATGAAGGATGTCAAGGGGCACTGGGCGGAGCAGACGATTAACCAGATGTCGCAGCAAGGGCTGCTTGACGGCTTCCCGGACGGGACCTTTCGGCCCGACGACGCGGTGACGGCAGATCAATTCGTGAAAATTGTGCTGCTTGCTTTCACCGATATATTTCCCAATGGGGAGCGGAATTGGAGAAGCAGTTTCCTGCAATCGTTAAGCGCCGGCAATCAGAGCATTTTGCAGCAGGATTACCGGGACTTCACATTCAAGCCGAGCACGGTCGGCTATTGGGCCAAACCTTATTTGGATTTGGCCAGCGATCTTCATTTCATAAGCAAAGGCCAATTCCCGGATTACAAGGCGAAGCTGAAGCGGGAGGACGTTGCAGAGATCTTATATTATTTACTTAAGGAAACCGAGTATTTGGAGGACGAAGCGTACAGCCTTCGAGCGGCCTCCCAGTTCGGCGATCTGCGGAGCGCGACAGCAAGACAGCAGAGGTTCATCGGGGAAGCGATGACGAAGGGGATCATGGAAGGATACCCGAACGGATACTTCGGTGTCGGCCGTGACGTAACCCGTGCCGAAGCGCTGCAGATCATTACACGGCTGCAGACCAAATCGAAACGGATTAGCGTCAAGAACGAGGGCGAGGCGTTCGTCAAAGTCGTGCCTACGAAGGATGGCAGCTACAAGAAGTTGATCTTCCCCGATCAGCGCATGCTGGAGGCTTACGATGTTATGGAAGAAGCCGGCAAGCTGCGCGGGACGAACTACGATCTGGAGGAAACGACGCTGCGCCTGTTCCGGAACGCGGAGGCCAAGGCCGTTGCCGTGAACGGCCCGACCGCCGGAGTCCGCAACAGCAATGAGGCCTCCCTGTGGCTCGATCCGCAGTTCGCCACTTACGGCGTAACGGTCCGCTTGGAGGACGGCACATTGGCCCGTAATATGGAGAGCATCCGGAAGTTCACGGATAACCTGTTCGGCTATGATGCCGACATTTTCTATCGTCATTTCACGGAAGCCTGCGCTCAGGCGGCGGCCCAAGGCGTATTGGAGACGACGACGAAGCAGATCGGGAGCTTCTCTGTGGAAACGCGTTTGGAGCCGGACGGCAAAACAATTGTTTTCTCGATCATACACGCTTAGCGGATTGGATGAGGTGTACATACAAGTTGTACGCCTCTTTTTAATTTGAGCAGGTATCTAGCTAACATGTACGTACAAGTGTATAATGAGTTATTATACACGGAAGGTGATGAGAGCAAGTGCTGGACAATTTAAAACAGGCGGTTCTGGAAGCGAACCTGGACCTGCCCAAATATCGGCTGGTCACATTCACATGGGGAAATGTCAGCGGGATTGACCGCGATCAGGGACTTGTCGTAATTAAACCAAGCGGTGTTCCCTACGAGGAGCTGAAAGCCGAGGATCTCGTTGTGGTGGACTTGGAAGGCCGCATTGTAGAAGGCAAGCTGAAGCCTTCCTCGGACACGCCGACCCATCTGGCGTTATACCGCGCTTTCCCGTCGATTGGCGGTATTGTGCATACGCACTCGCCGTGGGCCACCAGTTGGGCGCAAGCGGGCCGGGGCATCCCGGCGTTGGGTACGACACATGCCGACTACTTCTATGGTGAAGTCCCCTGCACACGTCTCATGACGGAAGCTGAGATCAAGGGGGCATACGAGCTGGAGACGGGCAACGTCATCATCGAGACGTTCAAGGATTTGGACCCGGCGATGGTGCCGGGCGTGCTGGTGAACTGCCATGCGCCGTTCAGCTGGGGCAAGGATCCGCACAATGCGGTGCATAACGCCGTTGTGCTGGAGGAAGTTGCGAAGATCGCCTACCGCACCTATCAACTGAATCCTTCGATTCAGGCGATGGATCAGACGCTGCTGGACCGGCACTTCCTGAGAAAGCACGGAGCTAACGCCTATTACGGGCAGCAATAATACCGGCGATTGACCGGAATCATAAATTTATGGGGCGACCGGGAAGCGGAGGTTGCCCCTTTTCTATTATCAGCGGCTAACGGACACCATGAGGCTGTAAATTAACTATGGACAGTTTTGCGTGAACGGACACATGCAGAGAATGTATGTGATTTTTCGTATACATTTTGTGGTCTCCCACAGATTTCCGAAGTTATATACAATTAATCGAAAGCCTCACCACGGCCACGGCCGTTATCCTAATGGACACAGGCGCCTCTATACACCGACTTGGGAGTGAGGACGGGCAGAAATGAGGAAATAAAGGTGCTGGTGTCCGTTAGCCGCAAAAGTAGGGGGATTTCCCGTTCCGGAGGGGGGCCGTGCCTATGCCTGTGTACACTTACACGATCCCGTCGGTCAGTCTTTACCGATTCCGGCTCTGGGCATCGCGGCATCCCATTTTCACAGCCTGTCCCACGGGAAGAATGCCGATCTTGGCCGAGATTCCCACTCCTCATCTTTGGCGGGAATGAACGCTTAATGGTATGATGAGAGTGCAAGACGATTAGGGGAAGAAGGATGATGAAGTCATGTTTACGAAAGCCAACTACGATGGAACAAGAGAAGACAACTATGCCTTGCTGATTCAGCAAGTTGAAGCATTGATACACGATGAGCCGAATCGCATTGCCAATTTGGCCAATGCCGCGGCGCTGCTCGGACAGTTTCTGACAGAGATCAACTGGGTGGGGTTCTATCTGCTGGACTCGTCCCAAGAGAAGGAAGAGCTTGTGCTGGGGCCCTTCCAGGGACTGCCTGCATGCGTGCGAATTCCGCTAGGCAAAGGGGTTTGCGGGACCTCGGCGCAGCGCCGGGAAACGGTGCTTGTACCGGACGTGCATGCGTTCCCGGGGCATATCGCCTGCGACGCCGCTTCCCAATCGGAGATTGTCGTGCCGATCGTGCGGGGCGATGAGCTGATCGGCGTGCTCGATATCGATAGCCCGATCCTGAGCCGTTTCGATGAAGTCGACCGGCGTTATTTGGAACAATTCGTACAGAAGCTTGCAGCCGCTATGTAATCTCGTATTGCAAGGCGAGAATGTCTTCAAGATCATCTTCGGAACAAAAGCTGCAGCTTGCGAGAACGTTGTTACGCCGCAAGCGACTATACAACATAATCAAATGACTGGTAAGCTGCTGTTCCAGAACCGGATCTGCGATGCTGAATTCAATCCCGTATTCATAGAGGGTTGGCTTCAGCATCGTTTTTCGTTTAATGACGCCCAAAATTTTCATTTCTTGATGAAACAGAAGGAAAGTAAACTCCAGCAGCAAGCTCATCTCGGTAGGAAGATTCAAGGGGGTGTGCATGCGGATCCCGCCGGCACTGATATCCTTGATCATGATTTTGGAGTGTTTGGTTTCGATTGCTTTATTTTTGATCCCGATGATTTTGAACATGGCGGATAATGGGATTTGGAGATGAATCCTGAAGCTGGAGCGCTTATTTGGCTGTGACATGAAGATGCTCCTCTAGGTTAATAGGTATATTATACTATAAAAGTAGTCATTTTGGTTCGCATAATTAGAAAAGAAGCCCCCTATTTAGGGAGCTTGGCAGCGAATGCTTTCAAATTTTCCTCACCGTTAACGAAAATCCGCTTTAGCTGGTAAGGCGGCTGCTGGTTGGTGGCTACGCCTTGCTCGGTGGTAAATGCATACCGAAACCCGTGCTGCTTCAGGATCTTCAGCGTTGTTTTATTGTATTCCCCATAGGGATAGCAGAAAATATCGGCTTTCGTTCCCAATTTCGCTTCAATTTGTTTCCTGGCTTCCACGATTTCATAGGTCTGCTCATCCGCTCCAAGACGAGGGAGGTGAGGATGTGACATGCCGTGCGGTTGAATATCCCAGCCTGCCTCGTGGAGCTTACGGATCTGCTCCCAGTTGAGATAGCCATCCTGTTCCGTCATGCCTGGGGAAACGAAGAGCGTCGCGGGGAAGCCGTATTTGGCCAAAATCGGCATCGCTTGCTCATAATTGTCGATGTAGCCGTCATCGAACGTAAGCAGCACCGGTTTCTCCGGAACTTGGAGGGAATCGTCTCCTTCCAGGAGGCGGATGAATGTATCAAGCTTGAGAGGGGTGTAGCCTTGCTTATGCAGGTAGGCCATCTGCTCCTTCAGTTTGTCCGGAGAGATCACGACGATATTGCCTGGATCTATCGCAACACTATGGTAGTTGAGCACGGGAATGCTTACCTTCTTCAGTGCCTTGGGAACGTAAGTCGCCGCGGTAACGGTAACGGTGGCTGGCGGCTCCGGCTTCATGTCCACTGGCAGTGGACTTCCCGGGGAGAGGGAGAGCTCTGCAGGTTGGCTAAGGTCCGTATGCGGGCTTGACCCTGTATGCTCGCTGTGCTCTGCGCCCTGCTCTCCAAGCGTCCGCTCTGCAGCCGGCAGCGGTTCCGCAGCGGGAGCTTGCTCGGGAGCTGCTAACCCGACTTCGACCGTCCTGGCAGGTTCAGACGACATGTCCGCGATGCGTACAGGCTCCTCGAGCCGTGAAGCCCCGGCAGCTTCCTCCGCGGAATCGGGGGCTTGTCCGCCATGCAGAGATGCGGCAGCGGGGACAGCTCCTTGCTTGCTGTAGCTGGAAGCGGGTGTGCAGGAGGCTATAAGGAAGAGAAGCAAAGTGAAAAGCCCGGCAGATTTGGCAAGCGACAGGACTTTTTTACCCGTTATGTTCATAGGTTCACACCAACCGTTTCTAGAGAAATAATCTATTACTCTATTTGTAAGCAATGGCTGGGGGAAATATACATAAAACAAAAAACTGGCAGAAGGGACTGATGACAGTCTCCAATGCCAGTTCAAGCGTTAATACATGTTGCCGATGATGGTAGCGAGTAGCTTACGCATCGAGCGTGTGCCGACTTTATCCATAATTTTATCGATATGAACCTTAACGGTCTTTTCACTTATGCTGCAATGTGCTGCCAATTCTTTGTTGCTATAGCCATGAAGAGCGATAAGTCCCATAATCTCAGCTTCCCGATTCGTAAGCAGGTGGATTTCTGCAAATTGGGAGATGACGGATTGCACACTTTTGGGTTGGACGATCCGAATTAAATTCTCTTGTGCATAGGGCATGCTTGGACAACCTCAATATCTATTAGTAATATCTGGTGCAAAGTACATTGTAGCAGAGATGTGCCCTGTAGCTTTGCTACCAGATTTGTCTATTTTCTAAATTTTGCATGAAAAAATGTCCTTCGCGCCTAATCCTTACTTTGGATCACAAGCAATAATCCCGAGCTGATCTCAATCAAGCCCTCCGGTTCCGTGAGAATATTGCTGATTCCAAGCGATTGCCCGATGACTAACGTAGCCTGGTGCAGCGGGTATTGAAAGCCGTGAAGCGTAATGCCGGTAACCTCCAAGCTTAGCGGGAGCAAAGAGATATGAGAATAGCGGCCCCGCTCGACCCGCGTCGATTGATTCATCACGAGGATATGATTATTAGCGTCTATAATCGAACAGGAGATCCCCAGCTCGGTACTTTTGCGCAGCAGGTGCACATTCGCCAAGGAATGATCGAACCGTGTGCCTAGAGCGCCGAGAATAAGAATATGGTCCGGGTGCCGGTCCAGCGCCCAATTGAAAGCCATTTCCGTATCGGTCAAATCCTTATGCACCGGATCGCATTCGATGAAGCTGCGGCTGGACGAGCGAATGAGGTCCAACTCCTCTGCGGTCACCGAGTCGAAATCTCCCATCGAGATGTCCGGTTCATAGCCGTGTTGAATAAGAAATAAGGCTCCGCGGTCAGAACCGACCAATACGTCAGCTTCTTGGATGATGTCAAGTGCCCAGTCGCCGAGCGTGCCCCCCGTAACAATGATGATGCGTTTTCCGTTCATGCTTGATCCCCCAGCGTCATTATCATCCCCTTAGTATACCATAATCAAGCAAAAAACCGAGCCGCATCCATCGCAGCCCGGTTCCATGATTAAGTTCTGTTATTGATGACGGTTGCTGATTTCAATTTTCGCCGTCAGCATCGTGATTTACGCGCTTGCGCATCGGGTTCAGCTCCGACTGATCGTGATCAATTTGGGCCTCATCTGCGAAGCCCTGAAGTTCCCAAGTGGTGCGGCCCAGGATAAGATCCGCCGGAAATTCATCCCCGCGTTTCAGTGTTACCTCTTGTCCAGCCTCATTGGCATAAATGCCGTCTGTCTCCACGACATCGCCTGTCATTGGATCCATGGATTTGTCTTTCGACATGCCGTATTCCTCCTTTCCTGTTGCTTATCCATACGATTTCCAAGCGTGGAGGAAATTATGAGTAGATTCGTGTAGAATGAGAAGGTTGTCATGGAAGGCTAATAGAAGGATTGGACAGAAAGGGAAGGAACATCATGGCATTATGGGGGACAATGGTGAACGCAATCGCCATTATCGTAGGGGGATTATTAGGGATGGCGCTGCCCCGCATCTCGGAAGGCATCAAAAGCACCGTCATGCAGGGCCTTGGGCTTGCCATTACGGTGCTGGGCATCACGATGGCCTTCAAGTCGAATAACATCGTGCTCGTTATTATGAGTCTCGTTGCCGGAGGGATCGCGGGTGAGCTGCTTCGCATCGAATACAGGCTTGCCCAGCTCGGTGATTGGCTGCAGGCCCGAATGAACCAAGCGAACGCCGGGAACGCCACCGGCCGCATCTCGGAAGGCTTCGTGACATGCACGCTGGTGTACTGCATCGGAGCGATGGCCATTCTGGGACCGCTGGACGGCGGTCTCCGGCATAATCATGATATTTTGTACACGAAAGCGCTGTTGGACGGATTCCTGTCCATTATTTTCGCATCGACCTTGGGGGTCGGCGTCATCTTCTCAGCAGCATCGGTGTTCATTATGCAAGGTACGATCGCCTTAGCCGCAACGTTCATCGCAATGGCCTTCAGCCAAGCGTCGCTGGATGCAATGATCGTTCAGATCACGGCGGTCGGCGGTGTTCTGGTTATTGGCGTAGGCATCAATATTTTGCAGATTAGGAAAGTAAACGTTGCCAACATGCTGCCGGCACTGGTGATAGCGGCGGCAGCCGTACCGCTGCAGCAGCATATGGCCGAATGGTGGCAAAGGTTCTTCTAGACGGCGGAACCGTTGAATTTGTAGCCGACGCCCCGAACCGTAATAATATAGCGGGGCTCGGCCGGATTCGCTTCGATCTTCTTGCGCAGATTGCTGATATGTACGATGAGCGTTCGCGGGTCTCCCATACTATCGAGACTCCAGATCAGCTCGAATAGATGTTCGATTTTATATACCCGGTTAGGGGTCTTGGCCATTAAGGAAAGCAGATCGAATTCTTTGGCCGACAGCGAGATCGTCTGCCCGTTCACACGAACGATATGGCTGACCAGATCGATTTCGAGTCCGGGGAACCTCACAAGCTGCGGATCGTCCTGATGCTGCTCGCGAATAGAGTTGCGCCGCAGCAGGGCCTTCACTCTGGCGACAAGCTGGCTAGGGCTGAACGGCTTCGTCATATAATCGTCGCCACCCATACTCAAGCCGAGAATCACGTCGATGTCTTCGCTTTTGCAGGAGATGAACAGGATCGGCGTATTACTTGTCTTACGCAGCTGCCTGCAAACTTCTATACCATCGAGTCCCGGAAGCAAAATATCCAGAACGATAAGATCGGGTTTGTGCTCTTTCACGATTTCGAATACGTCTTGTCCATTATTGGCGCTGATAACTTTGTATCCTTCTCGAACTAGGTAAAGCTGGATCAATTGGACAATTTCTTGCTCATCATCTACTACTAGAATTGTTTCTCCTGCCATAACTAGAAATCCTCCTTAGTAACGGAACGGCTCTACGAAGGGAACGGTTCCCCGCTCACTAATGTTAACCTCATTATAGAACGAATCTCCCAGAAAATTCTATCCTTTTATTGCCAAAAAGTGAGATTTGACGCGGTTCCTGCAAGCGGGAGGGTGTAATGGACTATGTATTTTCTCGACTTTTGTAGAAACATGTCGAAAAACAGAAAATGCTTTCGCCAATTAACGCAAAATTTAGCTGGACTTTATCAAATCTTTATGTTTCCATGCTAATCTACCTTAGTCTCTATGCAGAAGCACACGAGGGGGCGACGAAAGTAATGAGTCATTCGGCTGATAAAAGTTTTGCGGTACCCCCATGGATGCAGAAGGATATATTCGTACGCCAATTCATCGAGCAAGCGTGGGATTTATTTTGTATATTCGATGTTCATCGAAATTTAACCTATGCCTCCAAGAGCTTCAACCCGGTGATCGGCTTCATTCCTGAAGATTTTCTGCAGGTGGTTGAGCTCATTGATTCTGAATATCGCATGGATTTACATAAAATGTTTATTCGAACGGTACAGACGTGCTGCAGCAGCAAGCTGGAGTTTCGGATGAAAGGAACAGGCGAGAGCTATAATTGGTTCGAATGCACCTCGATGCCGATCCGCGATGCGGCGGGGGAGCTCGCCGAGATCTGCTTCGTGCTGAATGACATCACGCTCCGCAAGAACCAGGAGAACCGCCTCATCGCCATGGCTTTCCACGATCCTCTGACAGGCTTGCCGAACCGCAGGCTGTTCAAAGAGCATTTGCATCAATTGCTTATGCAGGCCAAGCGGATGGACCGGTATTTTGCCCTTGTCTATTTGGATATCGACGATTTCAAGCTGATTAACGACACCATGGGGCACGATGTGGGGGACGCGTTCCTGCAGCATTTTGCCCAGCGTATTCAAGGCTGTCTTCGCGAAGTGGATATGTTTGCCCGGATGGGCGGCGACGAGTTTACCATTCTGCTGCCGGGCGTAGATTGCGAGGAGCATGTCAGAGGCGTGGCACAGCGGATTCTGAACTGCGTCGATCAGCCATGGGAGGTCTTGGATCAGGTTTTTAGGGCTACGGTCAGCATGGGGATTACGATGTATCACTCCGACACGAGGGAAGCTTCACAGATGCTTAAGGAAGTGGACATTGCGCTTTACCAAGTCAAGGGCAAGGGACGCAATCATTATCAATTCTATCAACCGAAATCCCGATAACGTACTCTATTAACAACCGCCGCGAAGGGCTAAGCCCCTCAGATAGCGGTTTTTTTGGCATTTACCCAATATTTACTCCTAGCCTATTAGCAGTCTTTCAAGGATGATAGAAGAATGTGATGAAAAGGTAGAAGGAGATGAGTGGCCAAGATGAGGTTGAGAAAAGGCCTTGTTGCCTTAGCGGCAGCGGGATTATTGACGATAGCGACAGGCTCGGGGTTGTATCATGCTCAGGCTGAGGCTGAGGCAAGTTCCGCGCAGGGTAAGTTCAACATGTCTTATATCTTTTTCGGCAATCCGAGTTCGTATACGGCTCAAGTAGATAAAAGCGGTCAAACGCTCGATGTGGTTTCTCCAAGCTATTTCCATCTTCAATCCGATGGCAGCCTGGAGCTTTCCGCTACGATACAAGCTTCTTTCATATCGGACATGCATGCGCGCGGGAAACGCGTCGTCCCGTTCCTGAGCAATGATTTCGACCGTGCGCTGGGAGAGAAAGCGATTGATAACCGGGAGGCGCTGGCGAATCAAATCGTGCAGGCCATTCAGACGTATAACCTGGACGGCATCCAATTCGACATTGAGAATGTGGATGGCGCTTACAGAGACGGGTATACCGATCTTGTGAAAAAGCTTCGTAACAAATTGCCGAGCGGCAAAGAGGTATCCGTTGCGGTGGCGGCCAACCCGACAGGCACAACCGGCAGTTGGATCGGCTTATACGACTATAAGGGATTGGGCGCCGTTGCCGACTATCTGATGGTCATGGCCTATGACGAGAGCTACCCGGGCGACCCGACACCGGGGCCTGTAGCTAGCTTACCCTTCGTGGAGAAATCCATTCAGTATGCCGTTTCGCAAGTGCCGGCTGAGAAAGTCGTTCTCGGTGTCCCGTTCTACGGCAGATACTGGAATCAGAATCCCGCGAGCAACGGCGCCGGTGTTACCTCTCAAATGGTGCAGAAGCTCATCAGCACGTACAAGGGGTCCGTCCAATATGATCGTGCGAGCCAATCGCCGGTTGCCAGCTTCACGATCCGTGAGGAGGATACGGCCACAAGCATTAACGGCCAACCGTTAGAACCCGGCGATTACACCGTTTGGTTCGAAAATGAGCAGTCCATGAAGGAAAAGCTGAAGCTGGTGAGCAAATACAAGCTAAAAGGTACCGGCAGCTGGAGCTTAAATCAGGAGACGGCGGATACCTGGGGGTATTTCGGCCTCTGGGCTGACGGCTTCTACTTCACCGATATGCAAAAGCATTGGGCCCAAGACGCTGTGCTTGCCGCGGCGAACCGCGGCTGGATGCTCGGCCCGGCCGCAGACCGGTTCGCGCCTGATGCGGCGCTGACCCGCGCAGAAGCCGCGACGATTATGGTGCGCGTGCTTGGCTTGGAAGGCGAGTCCGCGGGCAGCGGCTCGTTCACGGATGTGCCTGCTACGCATTGGGCGTGGCAGGATATCCAGCTCGCGAAGAAGAGCGGGCTGATCGAGGGGATCAGCGCGGACCGCTTCGCGCCGGATCAAATCATGACGCGGGAACAGATGAGCATGCTGCTCTCCCGCGCTTTGCACTTGACTTCGCAGGGCGGCTCCGCCTCTGCGAAGCGCTTCTCCGACGTGCCGGCGGACCGATGGTCGGCGGAGGCTATTGCTGCGATGAGCAGCAATGGCCTTGTCGACGGCTTCGCGAACGGCACGTTCCGCCCGGGCGCGTCGCTCACGCGTGCGGAGATGGCGGCGCTGCTGAGCCGCGCGCAGCCGCTGCTTACGAAGTAAGCAGCTGGGTGCGGCTGGCCGGTGGTGCCTCGCTCGCACGGACGCACCGCAAGTGCTCGGCCCCTGGAACCACGGGCGCCGCTTGCACTAACGGACACCAGAGCCGTTAATCGGGCGAAAATGGGGCGTCCTCAACGCTAACGGACCAGGGAGCCGTTATTTGCTGGAATTCGGCGGATTCGCCCGGTTTTGAGGCAAATAACGTCGCTGGAGTCCGTTAGAATCGTGGAGCGCCCCAGAACCGCGGAATAAGCGCTGCTGTGTCCGTTAGCTTGCCGGTGATTCACTCGCACGGACGCACATGCTAGTGCTCGGCCCCTGGATACCACAGGCGCCGCTTGCGCTAACGGACACCAGAGCCGTTAATCGGGCGAAAATGGGGCGTCCTCAGCGCTAACGGACCAGGGAGCCGTTATTTGCTGGAATTCGGGCGGATTTGCCCGGTTTTGAGGCAAATAACGTCGCTGGAGTCCGTTAGAATCGTGGAGCGGCCCAGAATCGCGGAATAAGCGCGGCTGTGTCCGTTAGCTTATCTCAGGGGCAAGTAAGGCGCCCTGTCAGAAAATAAAAGTACAGCTAAATCATCTGATTTAGCTGTACTTTTTGCGCATTTTTGCACCGTCCCATCCGCAGCCGAGCGGAGGATGGTGATCTTACATCAGCCCCATCATAAGCCGCGGAGGATGGTGATCTTACATCAGCCCCATCCGCAGCCGAGCGGAGGATGGTGATCTTACATCAGCCCCATCATAAGCCGTGGAGGATGGTGATCTCACGTCAGCCCCATCATAAGCCAAGCGGCGGCTTGATGGCAGGGAGCAGATCGCCGATGACGTCCGCCTTCCCCAAATTGATGAAAGTGGTCTGCTCCTTGGGGCCGGGTTTGTTCGTGACGAATTGGCGAATGTTCATGACTCGGGATTCTCCGCTGGAGATGCGGTTGCTGCCGATCTGCAGCACGGACGTAGCGGAGAGGCCCAGGATGCGAAGACCTCGTACCCGAATGAAGGAGCCCAAGTTATCCACACACATTGTGAAAGGCTCCGGGGGCTGAGGGATCGGGATCGGGCGCCGATAGAACGGATAGGCTTTGAAGCTTCCCTCATTGCCGTAATAAATCGGCACCTCGCGCTGCACGGCGAAGACGTTGGTATTCAGCGCGGTATTGACGTTATCTCCGACCTGCATCACGCTGCTGATGCTGATGGAATTAACATAGACGTAGCCCACGATCGATAGACGGGCCACTGGCTACACCTCCGCTGGAAGCGGGACGAACGGAGAGATGATGACGGATTCCGGCGGCGTGTCGAACATCGAGGACAGAGAAATGACCTCCGTATCGCCGATAAGGAAGATCGATGAACTCGCTACCCCGACGATGCGGACATCGCCAACGAAAATTTGCTTGTTTTCCACTTGCAAGTTGAACATGGCTATCCCTCTTTTCTTGGCAGACTGGATATGTAGTTTTCGATTGCCGAAATGATGTCCTGCTTAGTCTTCTCAACGATGCTTGTCGTTACGGCTTCCATCGGTTCTTTGAACCCGACGCCGCGGTACTGGTTGACGTAATGCTGGATTCGGTTGTCCAATTGTTTGCGGATATCGTCGATAATAAGCTCCTTATAGTCTTCATCCAGATGATACTGGTATTTCTGTTCCAGATTGAGCATGTCAGCTTGAACGCCATACTGCAAATATTGGGCGATGCTGTCCCAAACGTCCCGCTGTACGCCGGATCCGGTGGTGCTGCGCGGTTGTTCCTGCTGCCCCTGCCGCGATTCCTGGCCTTGACCCGAGCCTTTTCCTTGACCGGCACCCTGAGTGTGCCGCTTCTTAGATCCGATTTCCGGAGCAATCACTTGCTCAGGCCCGATCCCCAATTCCTGCCCCTGAACCTGCGCCTGCTGTCCTTGGAAGAAAGGGTTCTGATCCTGACCGGCCGTATCCTTCCCGACTGAGGCACCATTGACTGTGAAATCATCAACGTTATCCAGTGAGCTTGGGCTGATGCCGATGGTTAGCGTTCCGTCGAGCTTCTCCACTTTGAGTTGATCGAAGTTATACTCGATTTTATCGATGTGGAACCTTTTCTGATCTTTCAAGGCATCGAGGTCCGATTGCAGCTTTTTGACGGTCGTTTCGAGCTCGTCGATCCTCCGCTTCTGCGTTTCGATAAAGGAACAGACCTGCTCAGCCCATTGCTGCCATGTAATCAAGTTAGGCAATGTATGGCACCTCCTTCCGATATGGTTAGGCCAGGCGGCAGCTTAAGTGGGTGGCGGCAAACGCACGAGGGCGACCGGGTTGACCGGGCTTGAGCCAAGCTCCGGGGTGGGTTCGACAAAGCCGCCGGTATTATAAAGATTGGATAACGAGCGGATCGATCCCGCGGTGCCAATCTGGAGCACGGAGGAGTTGGCCACGGAGTTCACTTTCAGCTGTTGAATCATGATGGTTTGATGAATGATCATGTTCATAGTGGAGGAACACCTCGCTATCCTTGAAGTCGCTCATACTAGACGATCACTCCGCTAGTGGCGTTCGCTTCGATGAGATCGGAATCATTGGTCACGGTCGTGCTGTAGGCATTATACACGCGCGGGAAATCTCCCGTATTGAAAGAGCCTGCGCCAGCAAAAGTTTTGGATGAACTGTTAGGGGCGATGATGAAGGTATCGCCGAAGTGGACGACAGAGCTAGACCCCACGCTGATAATTTTCACGGTTCCTACGATTGACGGCATAGTCGGTCTCCCTTGTTTCAGGCTTTATCTCACCTTCAGTATATGAGGGTATTCGCCTAGAGGTGACCTGTTTTCAGGACGGTGTCACATTCGCGAGTAGGCACATATACTGGTGCATGAGATAAAGGAGGTGATGGGCATGAACGGCTTTAATCGTCATCCTTGGCTGAAGTGGGAGCAGGTTGAGAAGTTCCTTGGGCAAAAGCTGCCTTTCGGTGAAAAAGGGCAGACCTTTCTAGATAATATGACGTGGGTTGAGGGATATGTACAGGACATGCTGAAAAAAGCGATGCCGGGCCTGAGTGCAAGCATGTCCACCCATGAGGCGGAATCGGAAATCTTCGAAACGCACGAACACGTTATCATTAAAGTGAAAATTCCGAAGGGGGAAGACCCGAAAGCGCTGCAGGTGTTCGTCAAATCGAACCAGTTGAAGCTGACGGGCTTTCTGAGCGGCAACAGCAAGATTGTGAAGCTGCCGACGCTTGTATTGCCCAGAACGGCGAGAGCGAGCTATAAGCAGCGTCAGCTGCAGATCAGGGTGCGCAAGCGCGGTTTGAAGGAGAATTACGTGGAGACGTACATTCGCTATTAAGCGTGCTGCACGGCAACTGAAAAAAGCATCCCGGCGGGATGCTTTTTTTGAACCGTTCTTTATGGATAAGCTTATAACTGATTCCTACAGTACGCGGCGAGCCGTCATGTAACGGGAGGACCAAGTGCCGCTGTGGATGTTCGTGATGCGTACGCCGCCGGCGCCGTAAGTGTGCAGCAGATTGCCGTTGCCCATGTAGATCGCAACATGGTTAATTACGCCCGGTTTGCCGGGAATCGAGAAGAACACCAAGTCGCCTGTGCGTAGGTTGCTTCTGGATACGTAGCTGCCTACGTGCGCTTGATTTTTGGACGCACGAGGCAAGCTGACGCCTACGCGTTTGAACACGTATTGCGTGAAGGACGAGCAGTCGAATGTCCGGGTCTGACCGGCTTTCGCACCGAATTGATAAGGTCGGCCCAAATAATTTTTCCCGATCGAGATGACACTGCTTGCACGGGAAGTCGCCGTGATGGACGCATCGATTGTCGTTGCATCCGTAGCCGCGTTAGCTTGATGAGGCGTGGAGATCATACCGGCGGATAATCCTATAGAAACGGTCAATGCCGTAATTGCTAATGTTTTGTACCATTTAGTTTGCTTCTTCATCTGTGTTTCCTCCTAAAGTTGAGTTGTTTGAACGGCTCTTCGCCAGACTCTTCTATGTGAGTAACTTTGGGTTGTCTCGTTGACATGAACCCAGTATACCAGATGAAAAATAACCTATTATTTACCTTGCAACCTTTTTCACTATGCGGTTACTGGCATTATGGTGCTTTCTGAGAAAACCGTGAGAATCGTATTAAAATGTTTTTATTGACACGCTTTCAAAAGCTTCGCGGTCACGGTAGTCCCTTGCCCCACGCGGCTTTCCACTTCGATGGCGCCCCCATGCTTCTGCACGATATGAAGGGCGATGGCGAGCCCGAGACCAACTCCGCCTTGCTTCCGGTTCCTTGCTTTATCGCTCCGGTAGAACCGGTCGAACAAGTGGGGGATATCGCTTTCGGCGATGCCTATCCCGTAATCGGTGACCTGGAGGACCACCCATTTGTTCTCAAGGAGGCCGATGGTGAGCATGACCTTCCGTCCGCTGTACTTCAACGCGTTATCGAGCAAAATGATCAGGAGCTGCCGGATTTGATGGGAGTCTCCGGTCATGAGCAGCTCCTCGGCGTCAGGCTCCAGCTGCCGCACAACTTCAATTTCCCTGCCGGAGGTCAGGCGCAGCGAGGCGGCCGTCTGCTCGGCGAGCGGCAATAAATCGAAGGTGATGCCCTGCTCGCAGTTCTGACGCACAACATCGGTGAGGGAAAGCAGGTTCTGGGTCAACTGCTTCAGATGGGCGGATTCGGCGATGATCGCCTCCAGCGCTTCTTCCCGCAGTTTCTCATCATGGAGCGCCCACCTCCGCAGTAAGCTCGCATAGCTCTCGATAATCGTAAGCGGTGTGCGCAGCTCGTGAGAGGCATCGGCGAGAAACTGCTCCTGCTTCAGGAACATATCCTGCAGCCTGTCGATCATTCGGTTGAAAGTGGCGCCGAGCTTCATCAATTCATCGTTCGAGTCTTTGGTCTGCAAGTCGATATGCCGGAACGAGCCGCTCTCCTCAATGTTCTGCATCGTAGCAACGAAGTGCTGCAGCGGCTGGAAGAGGACGTTCGTATAGAAATAACCCCCGATAAGCGCCAGAATCAGCGTCCCGGTAGAGGTTAGCAGAAGCACGGAGACGAGCATATCCGCGTATTGGTCCAGCCTGCGCAGGCTTCGCCCGATTTCCAACGTTGCAACCTGGTGGCCTTCTTTGAAAACCGGCATTTTCACAAAAACGAAAATCCCGTCCGATGCGGTTTCGACGTTTACCGTATCTTTATTCACATAGGCAGGCGGATAGTTCAGCAGAACGGTTTCCGAACTGACTTGATAGATGACCTCTCCGTTCGGAGCGACATAGCGCAGCATCTCCTGCGGGATCAGCAGTTCATCCAATTGCGAATTGTTGCGCCAGTACTCCGGGTGGTTCGGCAGATCCCGCAGCAGGAGCGTTCTCGCCTTCTCCTTCAGCAAGTCGGCCTCGCCATTGGTCGTCACCCGGATGAACATATAGTAGACGAGGGTAAAGGAGATAAAAAGGATCATCATCAGCCCGACGGCGACCCCGAGCGTAATTTTCAGCTTCAGACTCATAGCGGCTTCTGCTCGGCCGGCTGCATTTCGTCGTCCGGATCTTTATCCGGCGGCACCGATTCCGCTTTCAGCAAATAACCGACTCCGCGTATCGTCTGAATGAGCTTGGAGGAGAATGATTTATCCACCTTCTGCCGGAGATAGCGGATATAGACGTCGACAACGTTCGTGTCCCCGACGAAATCGTAGCCCCACACCTCGGAAATAATCTGCTCCCGCGTCATCACTTCGTCCTGATGCTGAATCAGGAAGCGCAGCAGCTCGAATTCCGTCGGTGTCAGTTCGATCGCTGTTCCTTCGCGGACAACGGCTCTGCTCTTCAAGTCCATCGTCAGGTCATCGACTTTCAACAGATGCGGTTGCTCGGCGGGCTGCTCCTGCAGGCTTCTCTGCCGCAGCAGGCTGCGGATACGAGCCAGCAGCTCCACCGTCGCGAACGGTTTGGTCACATAGTCGTTGGCTCCTTGATCCAAGCCGCTGACACGATCCGAAACGGCATCGCGTGCGGTCAGCAAAATGATAGGGAGCGCAGCGTTCACCTGGCGGATGCGGCGCAAGACTTCCAGGCCGCTGAGCTCCGGCAGCATGACGTCCAGCAGAATTAGGTCCCAATCGGTCTCGGACAAGGCTGTTTCCAATCCCGAGCGCCCATCCGGCCTCGTATGTACTTCATAGCCCTCATGCTCTAGCTCCAGTTTCAGCACACGGGCAATGCGTTCTTCGTCCTCGATCAGCAATATGCGGCTCATGCGGAAAGATGTCACTCCCATTCCCGCCTGAAGCGGGTGTCAATTCGTCCTCTTAGTTTCTCAGGCCCGGCACGTTTACATACATGCACACCCGTATTCGGAGGAATCTGGAATCCCGCAAGCCCAGTCTTGCTTGAAACGTCCATTCGCCTAGTCCACGTTCACCCTTCCCGACATAAACTAGCACAGAGAAAACCGGCAAAGGAGCAGGATGCATGAGCATATCACCGGACAAAAGGGTGCGCGCCAAGACGATACAGCGAGTGGCGATATTGCTGCAGGATCAGGATGCAATCGGAAGAGTCTATGTGGAGCTTGAAGGCGGATTGAAGTCGCGCGAAGTGATGGTCGAAGCGTTGAAACGATTGGAGGATGGCTTGATTTATGCCGATGAGAATTGCAAAGAGGTTATCAATAGCGAATATATTGAATTATCCCGTAAAAAAGGAACGGGCCGCCGGGACGAAGAGGAGTTCATCTTCCTGATTGACCGGGAATATGCCGAGGATTACGTCGTTTCCGCCAAAATTATTAAATAAAAGAAAACCCCTTGCCGGGGTTCAAGGTAAAGCCTTGAACCTGCGGGCAAGGGGTTTGTTCACCAATGCACATTAGCCTTTGTGGGAAGCAGGCACAGTCTCGACGGAAGTCAAACGGTCGTAGAAATCGACGAAGTTGTTTCTTTCCGGGGAGCTAAGCTGCGCCATCGCAGTACGCGGATGCTCATCCAGCGCGCCGACGATCATATAGGGGATGAGGTAACCCCAGTCCCACTTCTCGCGCATCGTGATCATGTGCTTTTCAATGATTTCAAGCACAGGACGGATGTCGTAGCGAGCGCCTTTCAGGTAGCTGAGCAGCAGCTCCGTCGTACAGTTGCCGGCTGCGCGGCCCATGCCGTACACGGAGGAGTCCAGGAACGATACGCCTCTGGAAGCGCCCGTAATCGTGTTGGCGAAAGCAAGCTGCATATTGTTGTGCATATGCAAGCCGAGCTCTTTCTCCGGCAGCAAGCGCTGGAACTTGGTCACGAGATAGTCGATATCTTTGGGAGCCATGCTGCCGTAGGAGTCTACGATGTAGACGACGTCAACCGGGCTTTTGTTAATTTCTTCGAAAGCTTCAACGAGCTCATTCTCCATAACGTGGGAAAGCGCCATGATATTCAAGGACGTTTCGTAGCCCATGTCATTAAACTTCTGTACAAGCTCAAGACCTTTGTCCACATCTTTGATGTAGCAAGCGACGCGAATCAGGTCAAGCAAGCTGTCTTCACGAGGCAAAATATCCTTCTCGTCCACACGGCCGATATCTACAAGAGCGGAAAGCTTGGTATCTGTCTTCTTGGTAATCACATCGCGCAGGAACGCTTCGTTTAAGAATCTCCACGGTCCGGAAGCTCCGCCTTTCAGCAGCTTCTCCGAGTTTTTGTAGCCAATTTCCATATATTCTACACCGGCTGCACTTAAGCCGCGATACATGTCTTGGACAAACTCCACACTAAAATCCCAATCGTTCACCAGACCGCCGTCCCGAATCGTACAATCCAAAATCTTGTGTTGATGATGCTTAACCATGCTCCGTATAGCCCCTTTCGACTGCTCATGTCGCTTAAGATTTTGCTATATTATCACTTATGAAGAGGTGGCTTGTCAATGCAGCAGGCTTCATATCTGTCAACTTTTGCAGGCAACATATGGTAAAATGGTCGAAGTGTGATAGATCCTGTCAGGGGGAATGGCTGAATGAATCGTAACGAATTGACGCATGCCAGAGAGATTGCCGCACAAGCGGCGAAGAAAGCAGGGGAGTTGGCCAGAGAGAGGTTCGGCAGCAAGCTGGCTGTTCAGCATAAGGATGATCGGGGCGATTTGGTGACGGAGATTGATGAGAAAGCGGATCAGTTGATTGTCGCCGCTATCGCGGCGGCGTTCCCGGAGCACCGGATCTATAGCGAAGAGGCCGGCGAAGGCGGAGCGGCCAGCGAGTGGGTGTGGCATGTCGATCCGCTGGACGGGACGAACAATTATGCGCTGGGCATCCCGCTTTACGGGGTTTCCGTCTCTTTGAGCTATCAGGGCCGGATTATGCTGGGCGTCGTCCATGACTCGGCACTGGGGATCGGGTATTCGGCCGTGAAAGATGAAGGCGCATGGCAGGATGGCATCAAGCTGAAAGCGCAGCCCGGCGGCGCATTGGCCAAATCCACGATTTCGTGGATTCAAGGCCATGGCGTGGGCAAAGACGACCGGGACGCCCTTAAGCTCAGACATCATCTGGAGCACTCGTTGAAAAGGGTGCTGCGCGTATGGGCGCCGTCCCTAACGTGGGCGATGCTTGCCAGAGGGGACCTGCACGGTATTGTCCTGTACAATTCCGAGGGTGAGGATTTGTATGCGGGGCTGCTGCTGGCGCAGGAGGCGGGGGTGAAGGTGACGGACTTCGCCGGTCGCCAGCTTGCTGTACTGGGCGGTGCCGCGCCGCAAGAAGCGGAACTGCCGCCTTGCATCGTGGCCGCGGTGCCTGCGTATCATGACGAGCTGCTGCGATTGGTGCAGGATGCGTTGAAATAGAATAGGAGGGGAACAAGTTGCAGAAGCTAATGGCAGACTTTTCATTTAGTGGAAGAAAGGATGCTAGAGGATGAAGAACTTTGTTCCTATTTTTTTTGAATTCGAGAAGGAGCGGGATGCCCTGCTGGCCCTCGATACGCTCGAGGAGCTGGGCTACAAGCCTGAGCTGCTGGAAGGCGAGCGGTCGACGCTGCACATCCATCTCGACGATCAGGAGATGACCTCAGCGCTCGAGATCGCGCAGGCTCACGGCGGTCGCTTGGTGGAGCGGCAGCCTGAGCAGCAATCGGAGGCGTCGGCATACGCGATGGCCTACGACCTCGAGGGCTCGATCCGCATTCCGGCGCACACGGTGAATGAGGATTGGCCCGACGGCTATGCCGCCTCGACGGACGCCGACGCCGTGCCTAGCGACGAGGAGGCGGCCTTCGACCCGTCCTCGGACGACTACAACCATTTCAGCGCCGGCATTCGTATCTGACATTCGGCAAGAAGCTCATACCGCTGCTGGAGGGGGCGGAGCCGACCGCTTGGGACTGGCCGGCTTTGACCCGGGCGGCCGCCTTTTTATGGCAGATGGCTTCTGAAGGCGTAACTTTTCGCAGGCTGCAAACGTCTGGTAGATATAGGAAGCCAAACGGAGAAGGAGCGGGTCGCGATGAGAAGACGTTACGTAGGGGCTGCATGGGCAGCGGTACTCGTCAGTTTGATGGCGGGATGTATGGATGATCGAGCGGTGAATGGCAATGCAGGCGGGAGTCCAAGCGCGAGCGGAAGCCTTGCGGGCACCATCTCGCCGGCGCCTAGCACTGCTCCAACCGTATCTGCCCCGCCGGTGAAGAAGCCGAATCCGGTGACAGCGGAACCGTCCGCCACGGCACAGCCGACGAAGCAGCCTGTGCCGACGTCTTACGCGAAGGAAGCCGATGCGAAGAAAGCGATCGAGCAGCGTGCCCAAGACACGGTCCAAGCGCTCAAGGACCACGATATGAGCAAGCTCGCGAAGCTCGTGCATCCGAAGAAGGGCGTGCAATTTTCGCCGTATTCCCACATTGACACTACGCATGATGTCCGAGTCCAAGGAAGCGGACTGGACGCGCTATGGACAGATACCAACACAACGCATTGGGGCACGTTGGACGGCTCGGGCGACCCGATCGATCTGACTTTCCCGGATTATTGGAACAAATTCGTATACAACCAAGATTTTGCAGCGGCGCCGCAAACCAGCTACAACACGATTCTAGGCAAAGGGAATATGGTCAACAATGTGTTCAGCATCTACCCGGTTGCGTCGTTCATTACAGTAGAATATCATTTCCCTGGCATCGATCCGCAGTTTCAGGGAATGGACTGGACCAGCCTGCGGCTCGTTTATGAGAACTCGGGCGGACAATGGTACTTGGTGGCGGTCGTACATGATCAGCACACAATGTAAACTTCGTTCGTAAATCGGTTTGCAATTCGCAAGAAAACCGCATTTTACCTCGCTTTTTCGAAGGTAAAGTTCGGTTTTTTTTGCGTTTTTGAAAATTAACCATTGACAGGTAACTCCTTATGTCATATTCTTATGGCATTAACCCGAGTAAGTACGTAGGAATTAAGGAGATGATTCTAGTGCAAAACAACCTGGTCACCGCATTTTCAACGAACTGGGTCAGCTTAGTTGTATCCATTCTCATTATTGGTTTGCTGTTTTTCTTGGCCAGAAAAAGAGTAAGCTTCGGAAACCGCGTTTTCATCGGTTTGGGTCTCGGACTGGTAGCCGGTATCGTATTTAACCAACTGCATTTGGAGTATAAGAGTGTAAGCACGATCGGAACGATTTATGTCAACTTGATCAAAATGCTCGTTATGCCTCTAGTCCTCATCCTTGTTATTAATAGTATTTCTTCATTATCTTCGTTAGGCCAGCTTCGCAAATTGGGGCTGAAAACGATCGGCTGGTTCTTGTTAACAACCGGTATCGCCGCCATCATCGGTCTGGTCGTTGCGCTGGCAATCGATCCGGGCAACGGGATTGCACAGGCTGTGCAGAAAGATTTCAAAGCAAGAGAAATTCCGACGTTCTCCCAAGTTATCCTCGATCTGGTGCCTTCTAACCCGATCAATGACATGGCCACAGGCAAAGTCGTGCCGGTTCTGATCTTCGCGATCTTCGTAGCCGTAGCGATCGTACACATCGGCTCCAAGAAGCCGGAAAGCGTTGAAGCAGTCAAATCTTTCATCACTTCGGCTACAGCGGTCGTTCACCAAGTCGTCAAGTATGTCATTCGTCTGACACCTTACGGTGTATTCGCACTAATCGCAGCTATGGCGGCGAAGTACGGTTTGGAAACACTCGCTCCGTTAGCGAAAATTATTTTGACTTCGTATGTGGCATTAATCATCCACTTCGTCCTGATCTTCGGCGGATTGGTGCTGCTGGTGGCGAAAGTTAACCCGATTAAATTTTTCAAAAAGGCGTATCCGACCATCGCTGTCGCATTTACAACACGAAGCAGCTATGCAACGCTGCCGGTGAACTTGGAAGTCATCACGAAGCGCCTTCGCGTATCCCCGCGTATTGCTTCCTTCGTAGCGCCGCTTGGCGCAACGATGAACTTCAATGGCTGCGGCGGGGTTTGGCCGGCGGTTGTGGCGATCTTCGTAGCGAAGGTTTACAATCTTCCGATGGGGCCGTCCGAGTATTTCATTCTTATCCTGGTGAGCGTCATTTCCTCCATCGGTGTGGCAGGCGTTCCGGGTCCGGCGGCCATCTCGACGACGGTTGTATTAACAGCTCTTGGCTTGCCTCTGGAAGGTATGGGGCTTGTGCTTGGCGTTGAGGCGCTGATCGACATGGGTCGTACAGCGGTTAACGCAACGGGCACAACGGTTACGGCGCTGCTTGTAGCGGAATCCGAAGGGGAATTCGACCGTGTGGCATTCGATCGTGACGAGGAAGACGATCTCGAAGCGGTTACAGCATAATAAATTAGCAAAAAGGCTGTCCGAAGTCATATTAATGACTCGGGCAGCCTTTTTTTATGTTCAAAAGCATCTGACGGAACCGACGGAGGTGCTTCCGCATTTAGGGCTGAGCCGCGCTGGTGCCGGCCGTGTAGCCGGTTGAGAAAGCGGCTGTAATATTATATCCGCCGGTATAGCCGTGAATGTCCAGCACCTCGCCGCAGAAGTACAGCCCGTTCACCAGCTTCGATTGCATCGTGCTCGGCTCGATTTCTTTGAGATGGACGCCGCCGCCTGTCACGAAGGCTTCCTCAATCGACAGCGTGCCGTGAATGCGCACGGGGAAAGCTTTCATCAGCTTGCAGAGCTCGAGCCATTTCTGCTTCGGAATGTTATCGTACGTCAGCTGCTCGTCCAGACCGGTTCGCTCCAGCAGCATCGGGATCAGGCGCTCGGAGAGCAGCCCTTTGAGCACATTCTTAATCGCTTTCTTGGCCTCGGCCTGTGCCAGCGCCATGCTCTCTTTATACACATCGTCCGCACTTCGATCCGGGAAGAGATCCACAGTGAGCAGCACCTCCCGGCGCTCCGACTTGGCCAGCTCCTTCACGACGAACTGGGAGCAGCGCAGAGCGATCGGGCCGGACAGTCCGAAGTGGGTGAAGAGCATGTCTCCCCGGTGGGAGACGATGGCCTTCCCTTTCGCGTTCCACACGGTCAGGGACACGTCCCGCAAGGAAAGCCCCTGCAGCTCGCGGCCGCGGATCCAGGCTTCCTTCGAGGTCAGTGGAACCTCGGTCGGGAAGAGCGGCGTGATCGTATGCCCGCCCGCCTCGGCCCAGGCGTAACCGTCTCCCGTGGAGCCGGTGTGCGGGACCGAGCAGCCTCCCGAAGCGATGATGACGGCGCGGCTGTTCAGCTTCTCGCCGGAATGAAGCTGGACGCCTTGGACGGCTCCGTCTTGGTACAGCACTCTCTTCACCGGGCTGTTCGTCCGGATCTCCACGCCCTGCTTGCGCACTTGGCCGATCAACGCGTCTACGACGGTCTTGGCCTTGTCGCTGACGGGAAACATTCGGCCGTTATCCTCTTCCTTCAAGGGAATGCCTAATCCTTCAAAGAATTCGATAATGTGCCTGTTGCCGAACTGCGTAAGAGCGCTGTACAGGAAGCGCCCGTTGCCCGGAATATGCTTGATCAGCTCGTCCATATCCTTGTTGTTCGTAACGTTGCACCGGCCGCCTCCGGAAATCCCCAGCTTGCGGCCCAGCTTATCCCCTTTATCCAGAAGAAGCACCCGGGCTCCCTGCCGGCTTGCCGCAATACTGGCCATGAGGCCGGCCGAGCCTCCGCCGATGACGATGACATCATACATCCTGCAATACCTCTCGTTCATTTTTGGAAAATTGTATCACGATTTCGATCCAAACCCAAATGATACGAGGGGAGAATCCGCTCTTCCGAAGAGCAGAGCAATACATGTACGCCGCATTATACTAACAACCTGTGGATAACTTGTTGATAAGAACCCGCGGATTGTGGGTAAATCCTCAGGGTATTGTGGATAATGTGCGCAATTATGTGGATAAAGGTTCCAAGTCTTAGGATACCTTATCTTGAAAATGATAGTGATCGATGTGCATATCGATCCATCTGCGCTGCAGGGAGGCCTTGTTCCCGAAGTAGTGGAGCTCTTGTGCAGACGAAAGGACAACCGCCTCGCATACAGATGTGCGTGCGCCCATCAGCTTCAGGCCCTCTTGGATCCCGAGCTGCGCCAGCGTCTTTGCCCATACCTGGCACTCCACGAGATCTTGCCCGGCTACGGTGCATTGCACGACGTCGCTTACGGGCCCCGAGGCAGGATGCTCGAGCCGGCTATAGGTCGCTAGGGAGCCTTCGGGCATCGCGACGGCGCCCAACTTGGCGCTAGGCTGCCAGGGACTCTGAATGCCGATGACCCACGGATCGATGCTTGCCAAGTTCCGGCCCCACACGGTAATAGCGCCTCCGGCCAGGATGAGGCCTTGCTCCATGGACAGCCTTTTCCGCATATATTCCGCTAACCGTTTAACCGCCCAGCCATGCTCCAGCCCCCTTAAGTCGATGTTCGAATCCTGGGGAATCTTAATCGATTTCATGGAAGGGTCGACTTCCCATTCAAGGGGAGAGGCCTGCGTGCCGTGAGCTAGAAGCGGGTTGTAGCAGCCGTCGGTTACCGCTTGGTACATTTCGGCTAGGAATAAGACCTCGAGCATGGTATTCGAGACCATGCAGTTTTCGCCGGCCAACATATTCAGCAGAGCGATTTCACTGCCCGCCAGCAGCGGATTGAACCGCTTCTCGACGTCGCGAAACCAATCTTCGGTGATTTGCGTTACAAGGGAGCGGTCTTTCTCGCCGCAGCGGAGCAGCATTTCGATTTCAGAGTCCAATGCATGGAAATGAAACGAATGAAAGGATGGGGTGATAGGCTCCATAAGGTTTCCTCTTTTCTTTGATGTCCTGCCGTTGATGAACCTATTATAGAGTCATTAACTGAGATTCAATTGATAGTTGGCTGAAAAAATACTGAAAGAAATGACCGCGGGCGGCCATTTCTCTTACTTTCAGCAAGCTTTCAGCTTGTGCTCAGGTTGCTTTTAGGCAGGATATGGGATACTGACTATAGAAAAAGTTCTGTATTGAATCGAACACGGAGGTACACACCCCATGCGCCAATTAAAAGGAATCAAAATTTTGCTCGTTGACGACGAGCCTCATATTTTAGAATTTTTGGAGCTCGGCCTGACGAATGAAGGTTTCGAAGTCATGACTGCTACGGACGGGCTCTCCGCCATTACGACGTGCAATAAATTTCAACCTCATATTGCGATTCTGGATGTGATGATGCCGGGAATGGACGGTTTCGAAGTGTGCCGGATGCTCAAGAAAACCGAGAACATCGCCGTCATTATGTTGACGGCCAAAGATGAGATCGATGACCGGGTGAAGGGGCTGACCCTCGGAGCGGACGATTACATGGTCAAGCCGTTCAGCTTTGAAGAGCTGCTGGCCCGCATCTATGCGCGGATTCGGAACCATTTTCCCAACCTATTCGGCGAGGTTGTTATCGGACCGCTCCGCATGGACGACCGGCGCAAGGAGATCAGCCTTCATGACAAAGTGCTGGAGCTGTCTCCTACGGAATATGAGCTGCTTAAATTCATGGCCATTAATCACGGCCTGGTGCTCAGCAAATCGATGATCCTGGATAAAGTCTGGGGCTACGACTTCGGTGGCGAAGAGAACATCGTGGAGGTGTACATCCGATCTTTGCGGGATAAGCTGGGCGATAAGGAGCATAAGCTGATCCGCACGATTCGCGGCGCCGGCTACCGGATGGATCTGACATGAAGCGGAAGGGCCGGTTTGCCGATCTCTTCGTGATGAGTTCCTTGAAATTTCAGCTGCTGTCCAGAACGCTGCTGGTCATGTCGGCGCTGCTGCTGCTGATTGGCGTTTTCCAATATGTCGTCATGCAGCGGTTCATGTATCAGAACAAGGCGGAGACAATCCGCAACCAGCTTGCTGCGCTTCCTCCGAATATGTGGCAGCGCTTCGGCATGCTGGACGGCCAGAGCGCGTTGATAACGAAGCAGGAGTCGAATCGGGATAACCACAATTATGGCGGAGACCTGAAAGACCCCGAACGGATATTCATCTCGGAGCTATCCATCGCCTTGATTGATAATCAAGGGAATTATAAGCTCATCTCTTCGCCATTCGCGGAGCCGACGCCTCAATTGGATCAAGCGGAGTATCTGGAGCTCATGAGCAAGAAAATGAAGCTCAATCACCGCATTATGAAGGACGCCAGCGGCAATGAGCAGCTGGTGGTGTTTCATCAGACCGGCGGAGAACGCGGCGGACCCGGCGGTCCGGGGGTTCAAGGACTAATTCAAGCCAGTGCCAGCGTCGCGCCCATTCGGGACGTTCTGTTCCAGCAGCTGCTTACGTTCGTCTTCCTTTCTTTGTTAGCTATGGTAATGGGGCTGTTAGGCTTCCTGCCTGTGTTAAGGCGGACGCTGGTTCCGCTCTCCAATATGGTCGATACGGTCAAACAGATTGATGCCGGCAACCTTAACGAGCGTTTCCCCGAGCATCAAGGACAAGTGGAGATGGATCAGCTGGCTGCTTCCTTTAACGGGATGTTGGAGCGGTTAGAGATTTCGTTTGAAGCGGAGAAGGAAGCCAAGGAGCAGATGCGCCGTTTTGCAGCCGACGCCTCGCACGAGCTGCGCACCCCGCTCACCTCGATTCACGGCTTCCTCGAGGTGCTGCTTCGCGGAGCGTATCAACAGCCGGATCAGCTGTTGAAGGCGCTGAAGAGCATGCACGGCGAATCGGTCCGCATCAAGAAATTGGTCGAAGACCTGCTCATGCTGGCCCGGCTGGACAGAACCCCCGCCTTTCAGAAGTCGGAAGGCGTTCTGGATGAGCTGCTGCATGAGATGGAGCCGCAGCTTCGCCTGCTGGCCGGGGAACGTACCGTTACGTTCAGCTTGGCGCCGCAGACCCGGTATGCGTACGATCCGGATAAAATCAAGCAGGTTGTCCTCAACCTGTTTCACAACGCCATTCAGCATACGCACCCGCTGACGGGCAAAGTCGATCTGACGCTGGAACGAACGGCGTCGGGCGTGGAGATTGCGGTGCATGACAACGGGGAGGGGATTGCCTCGGAGCATATACCGCATTTGTTCGACAGGTTCTACCGCATCGATTCCTCGCGGGCGAGAAGGAGCGGGGGCGCTGGCCTCGGCCTGTCGATTACCCACTCCATTGTGGAGCTTCATGGGGGAACGATCGAAGTGAGCAGTGTAGCAGGGGAAGGCAGCACTTTCAAGGTGCTGCTGCCCTTGGTGAAATGAAGAAGGCCCTTTCCTGGTAGATGGTCAAGACCCCAAATTGTAGACATTGAAAAAAAGCCCTATACGGCAAGCTGGCGCCGATACTCTATCGGTGTCAGCTTGTTTAGCTTTAATTGGATACGTTCTCATTATAAAATTGGATAAAAGCCTCAATTCGTTGTTGAGCTTCTTCAATCGAACGGATATCATATGGGTAGAGCGCTTCCGCTTTAAGATGCGA
>NZ_JAVDUS010000015.1:0-239183 GCF_031456485.1 Bacillus sp. 3255 | reverse complement strand
TCCACCTCACGGTGGACACCCTTGCTCTTGGCTAATGGTTGGTAACTACAAACCCCCATAGTGGACTTTCACCACCTAGTTAACCGCCATGCGCGCCACACCAAAAAAAAAGAACCTGCCGACATCGGCAGGTTCCTCATTTCTTCGTTATTACGCTTCAACGACTTCCACTTTCTCCATCAAGTCTCTGCCTTTGAAAGCATCGACAAGCTCCATCCCTTTTACCACTTTACCAAAAACGGTATGTTGTCCGTCCAGGTGCGGCTGTGGTTGGTAAGCGATGTAGAATTGGCTGCCGCCTGTGTTTCTGCCCGCATGAGCCATAGCCAAGGAGCCGCGCTCATGTTTGTTCGGGTTGATTTCACAGTTGATTTGGTAGCCTGGGCCGCCAGTTCCTGTGCCGTGTGGACAACCGCCTTGAGCGACGAATCCTGGAATTACGCGATGAAAAACAAGCCCGTTGTAGAAACCGGAGTTTGCTAATTTCTCAAAGTTGGCAACTGTGTTCGGTGCGTCTTTTTCGAAAAGATCGATGACAACCTCACCGCCGCCGGCTAGTTTAATTTTTGCTTGTTTGGCCATTGTGGTCCACTCCTTTAGACAATAATATCCTATTCTACTATGAAATCTTTCTTTTCACAAACTTGGGCTCATACAGTGATCAAAAAAGCCGAGGCTCCCGCCGGGAACCTCAGCTTCAATAACGCCTCGCGGCGCTGCTAGACGGTTTTGCTCACTTGCTTCATTCTCGCCGGAATGACGTCGTTCCCAACGATGTCGTCGAACGTCTCCCGCTTCACGACGAGGTCGCTCTGCCCCTCGTTGACGAAGACGACGCCGGGGCGGCGGATGCGGTTGTAGTTGCTGGCCATGGCATAGTTATAAGCGCCTGTGCAGGATACCGCGAGCACATCGCCCGTGTTCACCTTCGGCAGGTTCACATCCCAGATCAGCATGTCGCCGCTCTCGCAGCACTTGCCGGCGATGGAAACAACCTCTACGGGCTGTTCGCCCGCGCGGTTGGCCAGCATCGCCTCGTACACGGCCTCATACAAGGCCGGGCGCGGGTTGTCGGTCATGCCGCCGTCGACGGATACATATTTGCGCACGCCCGGAATGTCTTTGGACGTTCCTACGGTGTACAAAGTCGTACCGGCATCGCCCACGATGCTGCGGCCCGGCTCTACCCAAATTTCCGGCAGCGGATAATCATGGCGGCCGAAGTTATCTTTGATCGCGTCGGTAATAGCTTTCACGTAAACGGAAACCGGAAGCGGCGTATCCTCGTTCACATAGCGAATTCCGAAGCCGCCGCCAAGGTTGATGACTCGGAATGTGACCCCGAGCTCCTCACGGACGTTGACCGCGAAGCCGGCCATTTTCTCGGCAGCCAGACGGAAGCCTTCCACTTCGAAAATTTGCGAGCCGATGTGGGAATGGATGCCCAACAGATCCAAGTTGCCGAGCTGCGATGCCTCTTGAATCGCCTGGAAGGCCGATCCGTTGCCGAGGTCGAAGCCGAATTTGGAATCAGTTTGGCCTGTAGAGATATACTCATGCGTATGCGCCTCTACGCCAGGCGTAATGCGCAGCAAAACTTTGACCTTCTGGCGCTTCTCGCCGGCTATGGCATTCAGCATTTGCAGCTCGATAAAGTTATCTACAACGAAACAGCCGATCTTGGCATCGATAGCCATCTCGATTTCGTCGATTGTTTTGTTATTGCCATGAAAATGAATCCGTTCCGCCGGGAAACCGGCTTGAAGCGCTGTGTACAGCTCTCCGTCGGAAACTACGTCTAGAGACATCCCTTCTTCTTCGACAATGCGGCACATCGCCATCACGCAGAACGCCTTGCTGGCGTACGCCACTTGAAACCTCAAGCCGGATGCTTGAAAAGCTTCGACGAACTCGCGGCAGCGTTTGCGAACGAGGGCTTCATCGAATACATATAGCGGGGTGCCGTATTCCGCTACCAGCTTCGTCGCGTCGACACCACCGATTTCAAGGTGACCCTGATCGTTTATTTTACTTGTACCATGCAAATACATAGCTCCATTTTCCCCCTCACCCTGAACCTGCTGCTTGACCTTACGTTCCAAACGGCCGAATGCGCATTACTATTTAAAGTACCATAGGAAAAGCGTCTTTGACAATAACCAAGCGGGCTGAATCGTAAAAAGGACAAGAGAACTTCCTTGTCCTTTAGTTTATTACGATTTCGGTTGACGTGTGCCGTCGACCGGCTTCGTTATGCTGAGACGAGTCTTCGAGGCCAGCACCGGACGCCGGAGGAGAATGGAGAAGAAGCTCTTGGCGTTAAACGGGATGAAAGGCCACATATAAGGTGCATTGTAAGACTTTCTCGTGGCCAGCCAGATCAGCCAGAGCGTCGATCCGATAACGAATCCCGGGACTTGGAAAACGGCGACGATCAGCAGCAGCCCCAGCCGGATAATCCGGTTGGCAAGTCCCAATTCGTAGCTTGGCGTAGCGAACATGCCGATAGATGCCAGGGCGAGATACAGAATGACCTCATTGATAAACAATCCGGTCTTAACGGCAATATCTCCGACTAGGATAGCGGCGACCAGGCCCATGGCTGTGGCCAGCGGAGTCGGGGTATGCACCGCGGCCATCCGCATCAGATCGATCCCGATGTCGGCGAGCAGGAACTGAACGAGCAGGGGGAGGGTCCCTTCCTTCTGCGGGCCAAGGAAATCCAAGCCCGGCGGCTTCAATGACGGATCCATAACCATCATGAACCAGAGCGGCAGCAGGAAGATGGAGGCCATAATTCCTGCAAACCGCACCCACCTCAAGTAGGTGCCGATAAACGGTGTTTGCCGGTATTCTTCCGCATGCTGCACGTGATGGAAGAACGTGGTTGGCAATATCATGACAGAGGGCGACGTATCGACGAATACGCAGACATGCCCTTCCAGCAGATGGGCAGAGACGACGTCCGGACGCTCCGAGTACCTCACCATAGGATAAGGATTCCAGCCTTTGTTAGCGATGATTTCCTCCAACTGCTTTTCCCCAAGCGGCAGGCCGTCAATCTGTACTTCACTCACTTTCTCCTTAATCGCGTCCACCAAATCCGCATTCGCGATGTCGTTGATGTACGCGATGCAGACGTCCGTTTTGGTACGCTTGCCGACCTGCATAATTTCAAGCTTCAAGCGTTCATCGCGCACTCTGCGTCTGACAAGCGTTACGTTCATGAGCAGCGTTTCGACGAAGCCGTCGCGCGATCCCCGCACGACCCTCTCCAGATCCGGCTCTCCGATCGAACGGACCGGATAGTTTTTAACGTCGATCGCGATGGCCGCCGTCTCACCTTCGATGAAGAAAGCCGTGCCGCCCATCAGCACTTGCCCGACGATCTCGGACATTTTCTTATAGGACTTCACTTGGATATGCGGAATAAGCTTCTCAATGAAAGCTTCAAGCGTATGATGCGAGACACTGTCGTGGTCGGCATACGTGAGGCGGGTCAAGATGTCGGTGAGCACCGTGTCCTTGGCAAAACCGTTGCAATAAAAGATGCCGACGCGCTTATCGCCAAAAACCATTTCCCGCATGACCAAGTCAAAGCTGCGGTTAAGGCCGACCCGTTCCTCCAGCACTCTTTTCACTTCTTTCATACTGGCAGGAATGTCCTCTTGAATTTTCAGCGACTTTTCCTCATGAGTCATATCCGTTACCGGGTTGTAGGGGGTTAAGTTCCCTTCTTCGTCCACAGCCAGCTTATCCGAATCCGTATTCTCTTGAGACTTGTTCACATCTTCGTTCTCATTTCCTGTCTTCACAATGACTTTCACGATGCGCAACCTCCTTCTGACTTAATAGAAAAGCCATTCAAACAATGAACCAATTACTTTACCGAAGATCATCGCCATCAGCAGCAAAATCATATAGGAACCCATTCCCACCCGCTTGGCGAGAATCGGCAGCACGTTGATGATTTCCGTCAGCGCCGCAGCCAGCATGCCGACGAAGCACCCGGCAAACAACCCGACCAGGGCGGTCCCCGCCGGAAACAGCCGCATCCTCCAGTCGCTGAAATCCACCCATGTGAACACAAGCGAACCTATGACGACCGCTCCTTCATAGGCATGAATTTTCGAGAATGAACGTGTGATCTGCGCCAGTCTCGGGATAATATCCAAAACAACGAGGAAGGCCACCATTCCGCTGCCGACGGCAATGCCTCCGGCTAAACCGACGAAGGCGATAAGGAGCATTTCCCCGACAGGGGCCATTATTTTGCCTCTCCTTCCTCATGTATTTTCATATATTCCTCTGTGATCACATAATGGTTAATGTTCTCCTGATACATGAACATTTCCACTTCCAGAGGGCTTGGCTCTTCATTAAATTTCTTTTTGAACAAATGATTAAAGAAAATGACCATGCCCACTCCGATGCCGAGGGAATACGGAACTTGCAGAATCAGCGGGTGATCAATCTTGCGCCCGGTCATCAGCTCGTAAATTCTCTGATGTACCTGCAGCATGGACACATCCGCGTGAAAATTCATTATGGCAAGGCCCGAGCCGATGAAAAGCAGCAGCCATACAAGGCCGATCAGGACAGGACTCGCCTTCTTGTCATCCGAGTTAATCTCAAGAAGCACATGAGGTTCTCCGAAATGTTCGATTTGCAGCTCCGGATACAGCTCTTTCACTTTCCTCACGATCAGCATCATATCGATCAATACACGATTGCCGTCCGCTTGCTGCGGTCTATGAATGATGAGCTGACTCAGCTTCTCTTCATATTCAGGCTCCACGAATATTTGGGCGATGTGCCGGAGCTGGACGACGCTCCCTTTGCGGATGGAGGCTTTGCGCCTTAGCCGGATATACAAGTACTGGGCTCCTAATTTGGCCATGGTCTCACTCCCTTCAGAGCTATCGGGTATCATCCATGTATAGGAGTAGTATGCAAAATGTTTCCTTCCCGTAATCGTCTGCCGAAGTGGTAAATTCTCCAGGAATAAACCACTCCGCAGTTTGGCATAGTAAGCATTGAATACCGATAACTTATTCCATACAAAGAAGGTGATAACATGGCAAAACTGGCGTTAACACTAGTCATTATTGGTGCGCTGAATTGGCTTTTGGTTGGGCTCTTCGAATGGGATTTAGTTTCAGCTATACTGGGTGGGGATTCTCATCGGGAATCTTCGGTATTAAGCCGGATCATTTATACGATCGTAGGCTTATGCGGCATCTACTGCGTAAGATTCTATTCGGATGGCCGGCATGCTGCGCGATAACTAAATGAAAAAAGCCGCCATACCCAGTTCGTTTGATCGGGTACATAGCGGCTCTTTTTTTATCTGGCTTGTTCAACCAGAAGCTTGCTTTCTTCATTTAAACCGACGCAGGTCACGCTTTTGTTCAGCTGCTCGTACTTGGCAATCACTTTGGCAATCGCCGTTACCGCAGAATGGTCCCACACATGCGAACCGCTGAAATCAATGATGATCTTATCCGGGTCGTTGCGGTAGTCGAACAAATCGATGAAGTAGGTCATCGTACCGAAAAACAACTGGCCCGAGATGCGGTAGGTTCGGCCGCCTTTCTTATCCTCAGACGTCTGCGCCTTGATTTTGGCCGAACGCCAGCCGAAGATGAGCGCGCTCATGATGACGCCGCTCAGCACGCCGATCGCCAGATTGGATGTGGCCACGACGATCGCTACGGTGATGACCATGACCAGAGCGTCGCTTCTCGGAATTTTGACTAGCGTCCGCAGCGAGTTCCAATCGAACGTTCCTATGGAAACCATGAACATGACGCCGACCAGCGCCCCCATCGGGATCTGCTTCACGACATTGCCCAGCACCATGATCAGGAATAACAGAAATACGCCTGATACAAACGTCGATAATCGCGATCTGCCGCCGGACTTCACGTTAATGACCGTCTGTCCGATCATGGCGCAGCCTGCCATGCCCCCGAAAAAACCGGACGCAATATTGGCTATGCCTTGGCCGCGGACTTCCCGGTTTTTATCGCTTTTCGTCTCGGTCATCTCATCGACGATCGTAGCTGTCATCAGCGATTCGGTAATCCCGACAATCGCTAGCGCCAAGGAAATCGGCAAAATGACACCGATCGCTTGCCAGGAAATGGAGAACTCCGGCAAATGGAAGAACGGCAGCGCCTGCGTAATTTCTCCCATATCTCCGACGGTACGGACATCGAGATGAAGGTTGATCGACAGGATGGTCATCACGATAATTGCCACTAGGGCGGAAGGTACGGCTTTCGTTACATAGGGCAGCCCATAAATAATAGCCAGCGTGCCTGCCACCATGGCGTACATGTGCCAATTCGCGCCTGCGAAGTTGGGCAATTGAGCCATGAAAATGATAATCGCAAGAGCATTCACAAAGCCGATGACAACGGAATGCGGAATAAATGTAATGAATTTCCCGAATTTCAACACGCCCATGAGATATTGGATAATACCCGTCAATATGCTTGCTGCAAACAAATACTCGATACCATACTTCGCTACCAAGGGTCCCATCAATGAGGCCATGGCCCCCGTTGCCGCTGAAATCATGCCCATGCGGCCGCCTGTGAAAGAAATCACCAGCGCGATAATGAAGGACGCGTATAAACCGACCATCGGATCTACGCCGGCCAAGATCGAGAAAGCGATCGCTTCCGGAATTAAGGCAAGCGCTACGGTCATCCCCGAAAGCACGTCTCGGCGAACGTTAAAAAACCATGCATCTTTCAATTTACTGGACAACTGTGAAACACTCTCCTCTTCTTGCTCCCGCAAAAATTCATTTGAATTTTCCTCTTTCAGAAAAATTCGCACCGTTTTTGGCAGTCTTATTATACCTAACATTTTCAAATAGCACTACCACAAAAAAATAACCGCCCTCCGACAGGAGAGCGGTTACCGTTTTCATTGGGCAATCTGATCTTTGATCGATTGCAAGATTTTCTTTTCCAAGCGTGATACCTGCACCTGGGATATTCCCAGTCGGCTGGCCACCTCGGACTGCGTTTGATCCCTGAAATAGCGGAGGTAGACGATGAGCCGCTCCCGCTCGGAGAGCGTGCCGATCGCTTCGTTCAAAGCAAGCTTCTCGAACCATTTCTCACCGGTTTCATCCGAGATTTGATCCATCAAGGTGATCGGATCGCCGTCGTTCTCGAACACGGTCTCATGAATCGATGAAAGCGGTTTGTTGGCTTCTTGCGCGAAAACAACTTCCTCCGCCGTGATCATCAGCTCTTCCGCAACCTCTTTAATCGTTGGAAGCCGGCCAAGCCGTTTGGAGAGCTCATCTTTCGTCTTGCGAATCTTATTGGCTAACTCTTTGAGAGAACGGCTTACTTTGAGTGTTCCATCATCCCGAAGGAAGCGCTGAATTTCACCGATAATCATCGGCACCGCATAGGTGGAAAACTTCACATCATAAGAGAGATCGAATTTGTCTACGGACTTCAGCAGTCCGATGCATCCAATCTGGAACAAATCTTCGGCTTCGTATCCTCGGTTCAAGAAACGTTGAACCACAGACCAGACCAAGCGGATATTGCAGCTGACGAGTGTTTCTCTGGCGAGTCCATCTCCGGATTGGCTGAGGGCGATGAGCCGTTTGACTTCCGAATCGTCTAAATAACTGTGAGAAGCATGCTTCAGATCGACATCCATAGATCAAACCCCTAATTGTATAAAGCTTTTTTAGATTCAATTCGCTTCAACATGTTTATTTTCGTTCCGATTCCTACGGCCGTCACAACTTCCACTTCGTCCATGAAATTTTCCATAATCGTAAAGCCCATTCCGGAGCGTTCCAGCTCTGGCTTGGAGGTGTAAAGCGGCTGTTTCGCCTGCTCCAAATCTTCGATACCCGAGCCTTTGTCCTCGATCGTGATTCGAACGACATCATCGTCAATTTGCGTTGTGATGGTGATGACACCATCGGGTTTATTGTTATAACCGTGAATAATCGAATTCGTTACAGCTTCGGAAACGACCGTCTTGATATCGGTCAATTCATTGAGGGTCGGATCGAGCTGCGACACGAAAGCGGCAACCGCTACACGGGCAAAAGCCTCGTTCTCCGAACGACTGGCGAACTGCAGCGTCATAAAGTTATGCTCGCTCATAGTGCAACCTCCAGACTGGACATTGCATTACGTTCGTTATCCTGAATCGATACGATCTTGAACATCCCCGAAAGCTCGAATAAGCGATAAACCGCAGGCGAAACGTCGCATACGACCATTTTGCCGCCCTTACTCGTAATTTGCTTATACCGACCGAGAATGACGCCTAAACCCGAGCTGTCCATGAATGAAAGATCCTTCAAACTCAGGATCAGGTGATGCGTTTGCTCCTTGGCAATCGCTTCCTCCATCCTCGCCTTGACAACATCAGCGGTGTGGTGATCCAACTCGCCTTTCAATCTAACAATCAACGCTCTTCGGCTTTGCTCGAATTCAATTTGCAAGCTCAACATGTTCACTCCTTCCCAGTCATAGAAATAGGTTTCTACAACTGGGTTGGAAACTCCTGCCACCCGACAAAACTAGAAGAAAACCGCTAAAACTAGAACAAAAGTGTGATTATTCGCGGAATCTCACCATTAATCCGTAGTAAACATCTGCGAGGTTGTCCGCTTGAACAGCTTCCACCAGGATGCTTTATCCACAGCGACCGGGGACTCAATCGGGTACTCCGCAAGCACATTATCGCCGTTATACACCACGATTTTGCCGATCGGCTGTCCGATCGCAACCGGCGCTTTAATATTCGCATTCAGCTGCAGCTCATGTCGAATCGTATCCGTAGCTACGCCTTTTTTCATTAAAATGCTGTAGTTTTGTTTCGCGACGAGCGGAACTGTCGAAATCTGCCCTTTGTTCACCGTAAAGCTTCCCAGATTATCGCCTGACTTGAAGAGCGGATAATTGGTATATTGTGCGAACGCATAGTCGAAGAGCTTCGTTACTTCCGCATTCCGCGTCTTGGTATTCGGTTCCCCTAGCACTACCGCGACAACACGCAGGTTATCTCGTTTTGCAGTGGCGGATAGGCAGAACTTCGCTTCGCTGGTATAGCCGGTTTTGAGGCCGTCGGCTCCGCTGTAGAAGCGCACCAGCTTATTCGTATTGACCAACCAGAACGGGTTCGGTGTTTCTTTGCGCAAATAATCTTGATAAGCGCCTGTAAATTTCGTGATTTCTTCATGTTTCAGCAATTCTCTGGACATCACGGCGATATCGTTAGCTGTCGTATAGTGGTTCGCCACAGGCAGTCCGTTGCAATTGGAGAAGTGCGTATTCTTCATACCTAACTGCTGAGCGCGTTCATTCATCATTTGTACGAAGTTTTCCTCGGATCCTGCAATCTTCTCAGCCATTGCGACCGATGCATCGTTGCCGGAAGCCATAGCGATGCCTTTCAGCATTTCTTGCACCGTCATTTCTTCGCCGGGCTCCAGGAAGATTTGCGAACCGCCCATAGAAGCTGCATATTCGCTGACACGGACTTTTTCATCCATTTTAATGTTGCCTTTGTCAATCGCTTCCATGATCAGCAGCATCGTCATGATCTTCGTAATACTGGCCGGTGGAAGCTTGGTGTCTTTGTTCTTCTCCGCGATCACCGTTCCTGTGTCAGCATCCATCAGCACGGCGGATTGCGCATTCGGCGTCAAATCGACCGCCTGTGTCTTCTCTTCCGCCATCGCTACCGGTAAGATTAGCATCACACATAACTGTAAACAGATAAAACTTATTAGCCCTTTGTTTCGCATAGCCATTGAACCCCTCCTGTGAAATATGAAGTGAAAACAGACTCTTGCAGCTTAATGACTGCTAATCAGTGTTGACGAATTCCCTTCAAAATATTCCAAAGGAAGGAAGATAACGTATGAACGATAAAAAAGACTTACGTCGTCGTCCGTCTCTTCCCTAGATTGAGCCCTGTGTGGCCCCGATGCACACCATCCACCGGTACGGAGTGGAAATGTGATTCGCTGGGTGTCATAGGCAGCTACATCGGAGCCTACTCTTGCAGCCACTGTGCGGAATGAGATGCGGTCGATGTCATAGGCAGCTGGATTGTAGCCTGCTCTTGCAGCACTGTGCGGAAATACGATACGTTATTTTGATCAAAATGGGGCTTTTTTCTTACCATGCGGAAATACAAGCCGCTATTTCGAGCATTAGTCTCGATATAGGCCAATTTCGGTGAGAATAGCGCATCGTATTTCCCCTTCACCCGCCAAAAGTGCTGTTTTCGGTAATTTAGCGCACTGTATTTCCGCACGTCATCGCACACTGCCCCACGTCACCACACGTCACCACACGTCACCACACGTCACCACACGCTGAACATAAATAAAGGGTAAGCTCCGCCCCAAACCTAAACAATAAAGGTCTGAGGAGAAACTCCTCAGACCTTACGCTCACAAGCTATACAATCACATCATAGATCAATTTAACCGGTGCCGGCTGACCGTCTTCAATGCCGTAAGCGCCGCGGATCATCGCGATCACTTCCGCCACATCCTGCCGGTTCGCGTGAACGGTGCAGATGGATTCTCCGGCCTTCACCGCGTCCCCGATCTTCTTGTTCAGCGTTAGACCTACCGCATAATCGATCGGATCCTCTTTCTTCGCCCGCCCGGCGCCCAGCAGCATGGCGGCGATGCCGATCTGTTCGGCATCAATCCGGTTGACATAGCCTTCGCGCTCAGCCGTCACCTCAACATGATACCCCGCTGTCGGCAGCAGCTCCGGACGGTCCACGACGTTCGGATCGCCCCCTTGGCTCGCGACGAATCGCTTGAACGTATCCAGCGCTTTCCCGTTCCGCACAATATCCCGCACGGCTTCCTGCGCTTCTTCGAAACTCCCGAACACTTTGCCAAGCAGCGCCATATAAGCGGCAACGGAGACCGCCACCTCCGTAAGCTCCTTGTCGCCGGTGCCGCGCAGCACCTCGATCGATTCGCGGATTTCGTTGGCATTGCCGATCTCGCGGCCGAGCGGCTGCTCCATATCCGTAATCATCGCGATCGTATGGCGGTTCAGCTTGAGCCCAATATCCACCATCGTACGGGCCAGCACCCTGGCATCCTCCACGGTTTTCATGAAAGCGCCCGAGCCGATCTTCACGTCCAGCACGATCGCATCGGCTCCGGAAGCAATCTTCTTGCTCATGATCGAGCTGGCGATCAGCGGGATCGAGTCGACGGTCGCTGTAACGTCCCGCAGCGCGTACATTTTCTTGTCGGCAGGGGCCAAATTGCCGCTCTGGCCGACGATCGCGATTTTGTTCGTATTCACCGCCGCGATGAAATCTTCCTTAGACAGCTCGATCCGGAAACCCGGAATCGACTCCAGCTTATCTACCGTCCCGCCGGTGTGGCCCAGCCCTCTGCCTGACATTTTGGCCACCGGCACACCGAGCGAGGCGACAATCGGTCCCACGATCAGGCTGATCTTATCACCGACTCCCCCTGTCGAGTGCTTATCCACCTTAATCCCGGCAATTCCGGATAAATCGATCATTTCCCCGGATTCGGCCATCGCCATCGTCAGCGCCGAGATTTCCCCGCTCGTCATGCCGTTGAAGTAGATGGCCATGAGCAGAGCCGACATTTGATAATCCGGGATATCCCCTTTTGTATAGCCGTTCACGATGTAGATAATCTCTTGCTCACTCAACACTTCGCCAGAACGCTTCTTATGTATTAAGTCGACCATTCTCATCTCTGATTCCTCCTAAGCGTTTTCATGTTTATAGAAATCGAAAAAAGGGAGCTGCCTGAGCCCCCTTCGAACTATTCTTCACTTTTTCTTGTTATTGAATAACCAATTTTGATTTCATTTTGGCGTGGCCTTCACCGCAAGGAAGGATGCAATCAATCTCATAAGTTCCCGGTTTGTCGAAAGTAATTTCTTTGGACGGGTTTTCTTTGTCCAGCTTGATATCCAATCCTTTGATTTCAATCGCGTGAACGCCCTCTTTTAAAGACAAGGAAACTTTCGTAGCTTGACCGCTTTTGATCGTGTAATCGGCTGCGTCGAATTGCCAGTTGGAAGCGACGATTTTAAGCTGTTGCATCTTGCTTCCGGCTGCTTCTGCTGCTTTGGCCTCTTGGCGTTCAGAGATATCTTGAAAGAGGACTCCCAGCCCCAATGCGCCCGCAAGTATAAATAACACAAAGAAAATCCACTTTTGCATGCATATCCCCCTCATATTGTGTTCACTTCATCTATTCTACCTAACATCTCGAGACAATCCCATACATGTTTAGTGGCAAATCTTTGAATATTTTGTGTCGGAATTGTGAATGAGCCTTCGTAAAAACATCCCCCTTAACGGGGGATATTAGTCTTACTATTGCCCACTCCGGCGTAAATTACACACCGCTCAATCGTTCCCGAATTTGAAAACCTCCGGCGGATATTCCCGGTTTGTCTCTCCGCAACGGCTGGAGCGCCTGGTCTTTGGCTTGCAGCTCTTTGATGTCGCGGGTGATCCGGTAGGCACAGTCTGCACACAGCTTCCCCTGCCGGATTGATTTCGAACAGGAGGCGCACGGATAATTCAAATTCGGATAATCCGAAAGGAGCAGCTTGCCCTCTTTCATCCACGCCAGCATCATCTCGCGGCTTACGCCTGTGGCGGCCATTAACTCTGCATTCGTGGAACGATGATTTCTGTGCAAGTAATCATGACAGCTCTGCAGCAGCCCGTCTACGCTGCGGCTGCAGTCCGAGCATTGATTTCGCAAATTTTTCTGAAACACTTTACCGCAGCGCGGACAGTTAGCGACCATTAATTGTTGGACTGACATGCTCGATCACACCCCGGAAGAGGTATCTCACGATTGGATACCTTCGAATATAGTTCTTATTAACTATATTCTAGCATGACTTCGCATCGATGAATAGGTCTAAAGAATCCCGTTTTACATTAAATTTCAATTAAAACCGGGACTCCATTACCCCAACTGAACTTCACGTACGAATGCTTTGACCAGCGCGATAAATTTGGGCTTCGTCCGGTTCGCCACGGCAACCACCTGCTCATGTGTGAGCGGCTCCAGCTCTTCGCCGATCGCCATATCGGTAATACAGGAAATACCGAGCACTTTCAGTCCGGCGTGGCGCGCGGCGATCACTTCGCCTACGGTGGACATGCCGATGGCATCTCCGCCGATACGGGCAAGCATCGTCAGCTCGGCAGGCGTGCAGTACGTCGGACCTGTAATGCCGGCATAAACGCCCTCTTGCAGCTTCAGCGCCACACCGTCTTCGCCTTTGACGGATTCGGCAAGCTTATGCGCCAGCGCACGGTATTCACGGTTATACGCCTCAGACATATCCGGGAACCGAACGCCCAGCTCGCTGTGGTTCGGACCGATCAGCGGGTTGTCGCCGGTCATATTCAGATGATCGCTGATGACCATGAGATCGCCAGCTTGGAAGCTGCGGTTCATACCGCCCGCCGCGTTCGTCATCACGACCGTTTGCACGCCGATAGCCTTCATGACATAAACGGGGAATACAACCTTTTTCATATCGTAGCCTTCATAATAGTGGAAACGTCCCTGCATCACGATCACTTGCTTGCCTTCGAGCGTACCTGCCACGAAGCGGCCTTCGTGCCCTTCCACCGTAGAAATCGGGAAATGCGGCACCTCGCTGTAATCGATCGCAACCGGGTTCTCCACCTGATTCGCCATATCGCCAAGGCCTGAGCCCAGAACGAGGCCGATCACCGGCGCAGCGCTTCCTAACCGGGACTTGATGAAGGCAGCCGCCTCATTAATTTTCTGTATGTAAGTCAATTCCATGTTGATCTCCTCTTCTATATTAAATAGCCGCGATAATGCCGAGCACCAGCTTCAGGAATTTCGGCTTCACTTTCTCCGTCGTCTCCATCACTTCCGCATGGGACAGCGGCTGATCCAGAATCCCGGACGCCATATTGGAGATGCAGGAGAAACCTAACACTTCAATCCCGGCGTGACGGGCAACGATAACTTCAGGCACTGTGGACATACCGACCGCATCGCCGCCGAGAGTACGGAACATACGAATTTCAGCCGGCGTTTCGTAATTGGGCCCCAGCAGACCGACATAGACGCCTTCTTGCAGTTTGAAATCCTGGGAAGCCGCAACCTCGTGCGCCAATTTGCGCAGCCGCTTGCTGTAAGCTTCCGACATATCCGGGAAGCGCACGCCCAGCGCCGAATCGTTCGGTCCGATCAGCGGATTGCGGTACGTCAGATTCAAGTGATCGCTGATCACCATCAGATCGCCGACTTGATAGTTCTCGTTAATGCCGCCCGCCGCATTCGTGACGATCAGCGTTTCTACGCCTAACTGCTTCATGACGCGCACAGGAAAGGAAACCGTCTCAGCCCCGTATCCTTCGTAAGCGTGGAACCGGCCTTTCATGACCAGCACTTGCTTGCCTTGTATCGTACCTACGACGAGCTCCCCCGCGTGACCTTCCACGGTCGATACCGGGAAATGGGGAATGCGCGAATAATCTACGACGATCGGCTGCTCAATGAGATCGGCGAGCACTCCGAGTCCCGAACCCAGTATGAGTCCGATTTGAGGTTGAATGTTCGTTTCTTTGGCAATAAAATCAGCTGCCTCTTGAATCTTTTGAATGATGGACGCTTCTGACATAGGTGTATTCCTCCCAAGCATTATTTTAGAAGATGCAGAAAGCTCTCGCCCTGTCCCGTCTGCTTCACGCCGAAATTCTCGGCAATGGTTGCGCCAAGATCGGCGAACGTGCTGCGGATGCCCAGCGAAACCGGTGCAGTGAAGCTCGGGCTGTACAGCAGAATCGGCACATACTCGCGTGTATGGTCCGTGCCCGGATGAATCGGATCGTTGCCGTGATCCGCCGTCAGGATCAACAGATCGTTCGGTCCCAGCTTCTCCTTAAGCTGCGGCACATAGCTGTCGAACTCCTGCAGCGCACGGCCATAGCCTTCCGGATCCCGGCGGTGTCCGTACAAGGAGTCGAAATCCACCAGATTCGTGAACGCCAGCCCTTTGAACGGCGTACCCAGCGTCTCAATCGTCTTCAAGATGCCGTCGAGGTTGCTCTTGGTGGATGTCGTCTTCGTCACGCCTTCCCCGTCGAAGATATCGTTGATCTTCCCGATCGCGATCACATCGTAGCCGGCGTCCTGCAGATGATTCATCACCGTCGGCTCAGGCGGCTTCACCGCATAATCGTGGCGGTTCGGCGTCCGCTTGAAAGCGCCCGGCTCGCCGACATACGGTCTTGCAATAACCCGGCCGACGGCATACGGTCCTTGCGTCAACCGTCTGGCAATCTCACACGCCCGGTACAGCTCCTCCAGCGGAATGACATCCTCGTGCGCCGCCAGCTGGAATACACTGTCCGCGGACGTATAGACGATCCATGCGCCCGTCTTCATCTGTTCTTCGCCAAGCTCGTCCAGAATCTCCGTACCTGAAGCGGGCTTGTTGCCGATGACCTTGCGGCCTGTTTCCTGTTCGAATTGCCTGATAAGCTCTGCCGGAAATCCTTCCGGGAATACGTTAAACGGTGTGGATATCCGAAGTCCCATTAACTCCCAATGCCCGGTCATCGTATCTTTGCCGACCGACACTTCGGCCATCTTGCCGTAGTATGCTTCCGGCGCATCCGCAGCCGGGATGCCTTTGATCTCTGCAATGCTGCCCAAGCCCATACGCTGCAAGTTCGGCAGCGAGAATCCGCTGACCCGCTCTGCGATATGGCCAAGCGTATGGCTGCCTGTATCGCCAAATTGATTGGCATCCGGTAACTCGCCGATGCCGACGCTATCCAAAACGATTAAACCAATTCGTTCAAATCGCACGCTTGTCCCTCCAAATGTATACACAATTTGTTCCACCCTTCATTATCGCATTTCCATTGTATGAATGCAAAACAGCAGCCTCTCTTTACGGAGAATGCCGCTGTTTCGCACTTACATATTCGCTCTGGGATGAGCGCGATTGTAAACTTCCTTCATTTTGAGCTTCGTAACCTGCACGTATAATTGAGTGGACGAAATATCGGCATGCCCCAGCATTTCCTGAACGGACCGCAAATCCGCACCATTCTCAATCAAATGAGCCGCGAATGAATGCCTCAGCGCATGCGGCGTGATGTCTCCGGCAATGTTCAGCTCGCTGGCGTACCGCTTCAAAATTTTCCAAAAGCCTTGCCGCGTCATCCGTGTGCCGAGATGTCCGATAAACAAAGCTTCTTCGTCCGCCGTTTTCTTCAACAGCTTCTTGCGGTCCTTCTGAATATAAGCCGTCAGGCAGCGGATCGCGATGGAACTCAGCGGAATGTTGCGTTCTTTATCCCCTTTGCCAATGCAACGAATAAAGCCGAGCTGCAAATGAACGTCGCTCACATTCAGCGATATCAGCTCGGACACGCGAATGCCGGTAGCATAGAGCAGCTCCAGCATCGCTTTGTCGCGAACGCCGCTGACTTGCTCCGGCTGGGGGGCATCCAGCAGCTTCCCCACCTCTTCCACGGAAAGCACCTTCGGCAGCTTCTTCTCCAATTTGGGAGCCTCCACATAGACGGAAGGGTCTGTGTCCAGCAGCCGTTCTTTGACCATATACTGAAAAAAGGCGCGAATGGAAACTAAATGACGCGAAATGGTTGCCGATGCACGGCCAAGCCCCTTGAGCTGGGCCATGAAGCCGGCGATATGCGTCTTGCCGGCTTCTCTCCAGGCCATAATACCATGCTGTCCCAAATACTCCATAAACTGCTGCAGATCCCTTTCATAAGATTCCAGCGTATTCTTAGAAAGTCCCCGATGGGCGGATAGAAATCGAATGAAGGATTGCAGGTCAACCATCATCATGCCTAGTAAACTCCTTCGTTATCATGCCATATCTTGATATGGATAGCATTCAACGGTAGGCTGACAATCTCCTCTATTATTCGCCATACCAATAAAATAATCGCAGCCTGTCGCTCATTGGACCGGATTCCGGAGCCGTAGCATGCTCATGCTGGCCGAAAACCTTGACGGAATTTCCCGTCGGCGTGCGGTACCGGTTCACAGGTTCGATCCAGCTGGAAAGCACGAGCATGACTTGATAAATGACGACGGTCAGCGCCATGAACATCAGGATAAAGCGCAGTCTCACAAGCAGCTTACGGTACGAAAAGATTATAGGCCATCCCCCATTTCTATCCATTGTTTAGGACAGGATATGAGGAACAGGCCCCGATTATGACAATTCGGACAACTTCACATACGGCAGTCCCAGCGCTTCGGCGACGGCCGGATGCGTCACGCTGCCTTTGTACGTATTGACGCCGAGCTGCAGCGCATAATTGGCCGTTACGGCCTCGATCAATCCTTTGTTCGCCAGCTCCAAGGCATACGGGAGCGTAACATTGGTCAGCGCCAGCGTGGACGTTCGCGGAACGGCGCCAGGCATGTTGGCGACTGCATAGTGCACGACGCCATGCTTCTCATACGTCGGGTCGCTGTGTGTCGTCACGCGGTCGATCGTTTCGATCGAGCCCCCTTGATCCACAGCGACATCGACGATGACGGCGCCGGGCTTCATCGCTTGGACCATCGCTTCCGTCACCAGACGCGGAGCTCTCGCCCCAGGAATGAGAACGGCGCCAATGAGGAGATCCGCCTTCTGCACGGCACTGGCGATGTTGAAGGGATTCGACATCAACGTATTCAGCCGGCCTCCGAATATATCGTCCAAAGCCCGCATCCGGTCCGCGCTCCGCTCGATAATGACGACGCTCGCGCCAAGGCCGAGCGCCATCTTCGCCGCGTTCGTGCCGACGATGCCTCCGCCTAGAATGACCACGTTCGCCGGCGGTACGCCCGGTACGCCGCCCAGCAGGATACCGCGCCCGCCGTAGAATTTCTCCAAGAAATGGGCGCCGATTTGAACCGACATGCGGCCGGCCACCTCGCTCATCGGCGTCAAAAGCGGCAGCGATCCGTTGGGGAGCTGGATCGTTTCATAGGCGACTGCCGTCACCTTCTTGCTGAGCAGATGGTCAGCCAAATCCCCAGCAGCCGCCAAATGCAAATACGTGAAGAGCAGCTGATCTTCGCGGAAATATCCGTACTCGGCGGGAAGCGGCTCCTTCACCTTCATAATCATATCGCTGCGTGCCCACACCTCAGCTGCATCAGGGACGATAAGCGCGCCCTCACGCGCGTAATCGTCATCGCCGAAGCCGCTTCCAGCGCCGGCACCCGCTTCAACCAGCACCTGATGCCCGGCAAGCAGAAGCATGCTCGCTCCGCCCGGCGTTAGAGCGACGCGATTTTCATTATTTTTGATTTCCTTCGGGACGCCGATTACAACTTTAGCAGTCATTCGCGTCAACCCTCTTTCTAATCAGCATTAATCATAATGTTCCCAAGCTTCCAGTCCGAATATGTGAAAAAACACATGATCAATTCTGATACCAGTATATGTCAGCAACAACAAAATGCCTGTACGCACGCGAGGTGCATACAGGCATTTTCTGTGTATGAACAGTATCTATTCCGATGCTGTTATTTTGGATTTGTCCAATGAGTCCGGTTTTCCCCGCTCGTTGCAGCGATAGCAAATACCTTGAAAATCAAGCCGATGATCCAGCACTTGGAAATGAAAATCTTTGTCCAGTCTTTCTTCCAAAGGACCGAGCCAATCTTCCATAATTTCGTCCACAGTCCCGCACTGGACACAAATTAAATGGTGATGATGATGACGCGTGCTGTCGTCCCGCAAATCGTAACGCGCGACCCCGTCGCCAAAATTCATTTTCTCCAGGACATGCAGCTCGCTGAGCAGCTCTAAGGTACGGTACACGGTTGCCAGACCGATCTCCGGAGCTTTATCTTTGACGAGCATGAAGACATCCTCGGCGCTAAGATGATCTTGTTCATTTTCTAAAAGTACACGCACAGTCGCTTCCCGTTGGGGGGTAAGCTTGTACCCTTGGGATTGCAGCTGCTGCTTAATTTTCTCAATCCTTGCTTCCATATGCCTCCCCCTCAGAAAGGTGGGCATCCAAGCCCAATTTTAGCCACTCTTTTCATTATAGGGGGAGCTTGCGGACAAAGTCAAACAGAAAACCTGCTACACAGCTCAGCCGTAGAGCGGAGCCAGCATCGGCGTGACCCATTTCATCATCAGTTGGGACATATAACCCTCCCACAGCGCGGCTCCGAGCATCAGCATGCCCATTAACAGCGTGAGCGACGTGTACCGCATGAAGGGTTGGTACATATTGCCGTTACGGCTCATGAAGCGATTCTTGATCATATAGATGGAGAACGACATCGCTGCCACCGAGCAGAACAGAATGGCCGGAATGACGATCAAATTTTGCGGAGCGACGGAAACGAGCGCGAACAGCATCCCTTTCCAGGACATTTGGCCGACCAGATAACCGACCGTGAAGCCGATCAGCACACCTTTCAGGAAATCGAGCACGAGAATGAGCGGCAGACCGATGACCGACAGTCCGAACAGCCAGATAAGCAGAATCCACTTCATATGCATGCCGAAGGATTGAACGAACGATTGTCTGCTGTCAAACTCCGCACCATCGTTGATCTCTTGAAAGAAGCTGCCCAAGTGTCGCGTCATTTCTTGCTTTTGTTCCAAAGAAAGAGCGTTCACCATCACGGCGCCGAACACAACGCCAATGATGAAAAGCACGGAGACGAATATAAATAGCGGCAAATTGTCCTTCATATATTGTTTCATCGACTGGTTCCTATTCACTCTCGCAGCTCCTTCCTGTGTACAACCTCTACAAAGATAAGCTTATGAGCGAAAATAGGAATCTATGAACGATTTTTCACTTTGCCGTATTTGCCGCCGCCTCCAACTTCCAGCGATAGCGTGCCTTCTCGCGCCTGGGTAAGATAGCCTGCTATCTCTTCACCGACGACTTGCTCCAGCTCCTCCAGCGTCGCGCGGTGCAGCACATCCATCTCCGTCCCGAACCGCTGCAGCAGCTGATTGAGCTTCTTGGGGCCAAGACCCGGAATGAATTCCATGGGCACTTGAAAATGGTAAGGCGGCCGGTAAGGCGGCAAATACGGCTCTTCCCGGTCGGCCAATGACAGAATCCGGTCCATCACGCCTCTGACGATTTTGTTGCTCCCGCAATCTCCGCAGCGCTCTACGGTGCCGTTCTGCTCGTCCAGCACGGCTTCACAGAGGGAGCAATACGTGCGGTGATACTTGCCGAGACGGGGATTCAATCCGTAGTTCGCAGCGACCCCCCGGCCTTCCTGACGCAAGAGCGCCTTGACAAGCTCCTCGTAAGTAGGGGCCTCGAGCAGCATTTTATTGTATTCGCGTCCGATCTTGCCCAAGGAGTGGGCGTCGGAGTTCGTGACGAATGTGAAAGGATCAAGCTCCGAAATGCATCCCGCCATCTCGGAATCCGAGCTCAAGCCCAGCTCTACGGCAGCGACGCCTTGCAGATCGAGCAAATGTTCCATCCGGGTCGTGGCGCTGCCATAAACGCTCTTGTGAGGTGTAAAGATATGCGCCGGAATGAGAATCCCGCCTCTGCCGAGCACCTCCTCCTGAAGCACCCGCGCAGGCACGTAAATGCGCTGTGAGCTTAGCTCCACATTTTTCATATGCCGCTTCATCCACTGTGTAAAGTCCTGCATCGTAGTGAGATCAGGCAGGTATGCGAGCAAATGCGCCGCCCCCATGCCCGGATCCCGCACCTCGATTTCGCTCCCCAGCATTATCGTCGTATCCCGGTAGCGGATCCCGCCGCCTTCCTGCTCCGTCATCTCCCCGCTGTCAAGATACGTCTTAATATCGTCCTGCACCGCAGGAGACTGGCAGTCGATAATGCCGATGATCTCCATTCCTTTGCGGACAGCCGCTTCATGGGCAATATTGAAAAACGTCAAATTATTGGCTGCGGAAATTTTCACAGCCTTCCCCTTGTCGGTACGCCCGATATGAATATGCAGATCTACATAATAAGCATTCATTAGATTTGCCCCGTTAACCGGTACAACTGCCACGCGTATACGGCCATGATCGTCTTGGCGTCGCTGATGCGCCCGTCTCTTATATACTGCTGAGCTTGCTCCAGCGTAATCGCTTCGCATTCCAGGAACTCATCTTCATCGGGATTCGCGCTGCCTTTCACCAAATCCTCGGCGATATACATATGGATGATTTCATCGGCAAAACCGGGAGACGTATAGAACGAGCTGACCAGCTTGATATTGTCCGTCCGGTAGCCGGTCTCCTCCTCCAGCTCGCGAAGGGCCGCCTTCAGCGGCTCCTCGCCTGCATCCAGCTTGCCGGCAGGAATTTCGACCTGGCTCTTCTCGAGCGGCTTGCGGTATTGTTCCACGACGATCATCGTATCCCCCAGCAGCGGAATAACGGCTACCGCCCCCGGATGCTTGACGATTTCTCTTGTAGCCGTTTCGCCATTCGGCAGTTTGACCGTGTCCACTTGCAGGGAGATGATTCGTCCCTTGAAGATGGGTTGAGTTTCAATCGTGATTTCTTCAAATTTTTTATATGCTGTCATACGCGTGTTTTCATCCTTTCAAAATGGGGAATAACTTGTCCTACTTTCGCATATCGATCATTATATCAAATTTTGATTGGGAAAGAGGAATGAGACGATGAAAAGCTATGTCACCGAACGACAAATCCGCCTTGTAGGCAAGGCTTGGGAAATCAAACGCCAGCTTCAGCTCATGCTGCAGCAGGGCGGACACACCACTACCCTGATGGACTATGCAGCCGGAGTGCATAATCAACAGCCGCGCAAATCCCTTGGAAATACGCCGGGTCCTCAAATAATCCCCTTCCCATCGAGGTGATGGGCTGGGGATAATCGCTCAATGCACCGGCTATCTCCGAGCCTGCAGCCGCAGGCATCATCTTGACGAGATGACGCTCCAGTTGTTGCGCTTGCCGGCCGATCACGTCAGCCTGCTCCCCTTCTAGCAGCGGCAGAGGCACTGCGGCAGGACAAGCAGCGGCGAGCTGCAGCGCAGTCAGCGTATGGTGCGAGAGTCCGACATGACGGGAACGCCGGTCGGCAAAGGAAAGACGCGGAATAACAATCGGAATTCCCCCGAGCGCATGCACGGCATTCACGAGTTCCCCGATTTCGATTCCGGAATAACCGTAGCGCGTCCCTGTACCGACGATGCCGGGACCCATCGTGACGAGCGCGAGATCGGCACGGACGACGTGTTTCGCGCTAATTAAGGCACTGAATTTGTTAACCGCTTCCAGTTTCCCCCCGTACGCTTGGCCGTATGTAATCGTGCTCGCCAGCCAGCCCATACGTTCCAGCAGCGCCACATGTGTGCTCCAGGCCAGAGGCAGTGCGCCTCCGTCCGTCATCACATAAGCCGTACGCGCCGCTTGGCGATTGTCCTGCCGCTCGCGGTACCGCAGCCAGCACATCGCCACAGGCAGCATGCTGTGCAGTTCCCCCAGCAGGACGGGCATGCTCTCCAGGCTCACCTCTTTTTGAAAAATCGCATGATACGGGCTGCACGCCTCTTCGACAGCGAGCACACTCCGCTGGAACGGGGTGTATTTGAGTTTCACGATATGTCCGCGAGCAGGCAACGCGCTATCCGCAGGCAGCTGTTCCGCGTTATTCATGACCGACATCACGAGATGATAGCCCCCCGAACCTAAACCCAGCTCCTCGGCCGTCACATTTAACTCGACCGTGTCACCGACACGCAGCAAAGGTGAACCTTCCGTATAATGAACCGCCTGCTGCTCCACGCCGCTGCGCTGCATGAGGACACTTACGATCTGCAGTCCCTCTCTCTCCGTTACAATGTCCGTAACGATTCCCTTCTCCCGCATGAGCATGGTCTGTATCCCCCGTTAATTGCAATCTCATACGAAGCCTATGACAAGCGGCCGCATTACATGCAAAAAAACCGACCAGTCCGCTGCAGTGCGCAGCATAGACCAATCGGTTCATCTCGTTATACCTTTGCAGATTCCTTCACAAGCGCTACGACCAGCTCCGCCGTTTTGACCATATCACTGATGGCGATATGCTCTTTGGTCGTGTGAATCTCATGGTAGCCGACAGCCAAATTCACCGTCGGAATGCCCATGCCGTTAAAAATGTTCGCATCGCTGCCGCCGCCGGAATGGAACGTCCGTGCCGTCAAACCGAGCGTTGACATCGCGCGGGCCGTCAACTGGACGATCGGTGCGGAATCGTCGTGCATGAAGGACGCGTAAGCGATCTCGGCTTTAAATTCGCACGTTGTGCCGGCTTCCGCCGCCGCCGCTTCACAAGCCTCTTTCATCGCGGCAATTTGCGCTTCCAGCTTATGCTGTACGATGCTGCGGGCTTCCGCATTCATGACGACGCGATCGCATACGACGTTCAGCGGGCCCGTACCGGCGAAGCTGCCGATGTTCGCAGTCGTTTCGCTGTCAATGCGGCCGAGCGACATGCGCGCAACGGCTTTGGAAGCGACCTGGATGGCAGAGATGCCATCTTCCGGGTTGACGCCGGCATGCGCCGATTTCCCGACGAAAATGATTTCAATTTCCGCGCGGCCCGGTGCAGCCACAGCAATGTCGCCGATGGCACCGTTGGAATCAAGGGCGAAGCCGAACTTCGCTTCCATCAGCTCGCGATTCATCGCACGCGCACCCTTCAAACCGTTCTCTTCGCCTGCCGTGATCACAAACTGAATGCGGCCGTGCGGAATATGTTGCTCCTTCAGCACGCGAATGCCTTCGAGCATCGCGGCAATCCCCGCTTTGTCGTCGCTGCCTAGAATCGTCGTGCCGTCACTGCGGATATAACCGTCTTCGCCGATTTGCGGCTTGATGCCTTGGCCCGGTGCTACCGTATCCATGTGGGATGTAAAAAAAATCGTCGGAATCGCGGCATTGCTGTCCGTGGCTTCCAGCGTGCAGATCAAATTGCCCGCTCCGTGGCCGCTTCTTTCCTTCGAATCATCCTCGAACACCGATAAGCCCAAGGAGCCGAATTTGTCCTTCAAGACGGCGCAAATTTGCTGCTCATTGCGAGTTTCGCTATCTACCTTCACAAGCGAGATGAATTCTTCCACTAAACGGTTCTGCTGAATCATGTACTTTCCTCCGATACTCACTATGGGTTACAATAAAACAGTACAAGCTTTCACGATAAGGAGTGACTTCACATGCTGCAAAATAGACGTTGGTTCAAAGTCGTCATTTACGTTATGCTGATCACCATGCTGCTTTCAAGCGTATTGTTTACAGCCGGGTTATTTTTTGATTCGTAAATTAATAAATTTTTGTATCCGCGTTGTAGCTTTCCAAGTTTTCTTTGACCCTCTGCAGGAATCTGCCGCAAATGACGCCGTCGAGAATCCGGTGATCAAGCGACAGGCACAGGTTCACCATGGAACGTACAGCAATCATATCTTGAATAACGACAGGCTTCTTCACAATCGATTCGAAGGTCACAATGGCTGCTTGCGGGTAGTTAATGATCGGATAAGACAGAATCGAACCGAAGGAGCCTGTATTATTTACCGTGAAGGTGCCGCCGACCATATCGTTCAAAGATAGTTTCCCGGCGCGCGTCTTCTTCGTCAGTTCGTCGATTTCTCTTGCCAGGCCGGCGATATTTTTCTGATCCGCTTTCTTGATAACCGGTGTCAGCACCGAATCTTCCGTACCTACGGACAACGAAATGTTGATATCGCGCTTCACGATAATTTTGTCGACAGCCCAGACGGAGTTGATGATCGGGTAATCCTTGATCGCGTTGACGACAGCTTTCAGCATGAACGCCAAGTACGTCAAGTTAATGCCTTCGCGGCGCATGAACTCGTCTTTCACTTTATTCCGCAGCACGACGAGATTCGTGACGTCGACTTCAATCATTGTCCAAGCGTGCGGAATTTCCGTCACGCTTTGGCGCATTTTCGACGCAATGGCGTTACGGATTGGCGTCACGTCAATGAAATGCTCGTTGCGTGCATCCATCGAGTAACCCTCCGCTTCGATCAGCGGTGTCTGCGGGTTGGCCGACAGATGAATGCCGGAGCTGCGAACCGGCAGATTAGCCGGCTGAACGTCAGCGATGGGAGCGGACCCGGCTTGCATAGCAGCCGGCTGCCTTTGTTCAGCTGCCGGTACAGCTGGTGCTGCCGGAGCCGGAGCAGCTTGCGTCGGCGCAGACGTTCTGCCGCCGCCCGCGATGTACTGCTCAACGTCCTTGCGCGTAATTCTTCCGCCAAGTCCGGTGCCGGCGACGCGCGTCAAGTCGACCTGATTCTCCTGGGCAAGCCGTTGGACGGCAGGCGAATAGCGTCCGCGCATGCTCTGATCCACGCTCTCCGCCGCAGCACCTTCCGCATAGCTCTCGGCTTCAACCGCTTGATGCGTGGAAGCGCCGGCGCTGCCCGCCGACTCCTCGATCAAGCAAATCGCTTCACCGACAGCTGCCGTTTCCCCGTCGCCGACAATGATTTTCACCAATCTGCCTTCAATGGGGGAAGGCATCTCCGTATTTACTTTCTCTGTGAAGAGTTCACACAACACATCGTATTGTTCAATATAATCGCCCGGCTTCTTAAGCCATTTGCCGACTGTAGCCGAGACGAGACTCTCCGCCAAATGCGGAACCGTCACTTCGGTTAACCGACCGTTCGCTTGATTCATGGGTAGTATACCTCCTAAGTTCAGGAAATGATCAATGGCATGAAATTAGACCAAAGGAATGATGGACTGTTAAAACATAGCAAGCTGGCGCATAGCTTCCTTCAGCTTGTCGCTATTGAGCAGGAAGAACTTCTCCATCGGAGGGTTACTGCCCACGGCCGGTGCGTCCGGTCCGCATAATCGGGAGATTGGCGCATCCAGTTCGAACAGCAGTTCTTCCGCGATGATGGCGGACACTTCAGCGCCGACGCCGCCCGTTTTGTTATCTTCATGGGCGATAAGCACTTTGCCCGTTTTCTTCGCCGCTTCGAGAATCGCTTCTTTGTCCAGCGGCTGCAGGGAACGCAGATCGAGCACGTGAGCCGAAATGCCTTCCTTCGCTAGCTCTTCAGCGGCTTGCAGCGCGAAGTTGACGACCATGCCGTAGGCGATGACCGTAATGTCCGTGCCTTGACGCTTCACATCGGCTTTGCCGATCGGCACGATGTAATCCTCTTCCGGGACATCCGCGGACAGCGCAAGATAAGCCTTCTTGTGCTCGAAGAACAGCACGGGATCCGCATCGCGGATGGCCGCTTTGAGCAGCCCCTTCGCATCGTAAGGATTGGAAGGCGCCACGATTTTGAGACCCGGCGTGCCGAAGAACACCGATTCCGGACACTGGGAATGGTACAAGGCGCCTGCGCCGGTCGCCCCATAAGGTGCGCGGATGACGATCGGGCAGCTCCAGTCGTTATTGGAACGATAGCGGATCTTGGCCGCTTCGCTTAAGATTTGGTTCGTTGCCGGGAAGATGAAATCGGCGAACTGAATTTCGGCGACCGGCTTCATGCCGTACATCGCCGCGCCGATCGCGACGCCGACAATCGCGGACTCCGCGAGCGGCGTATCCAATACGCGATCCTCTCCGAAGAGATCGCGGAGGCCCTTGGTGGTGTTCAAGACGCCACCTTTGCCGACATCCTCGCCGAGGACGAAGACGTTGTCATCGCCTTGCATTTCTTCCTGCATCGCAGAGCGGATGGCTTCCAAATAAGTAATGACTGCCATAATTATTGGTCAACTCCTTCTGCGTATACGTGACGAAGCGTATCTTCCGGCTTCGGATATGGCGCCGCATCCGCATATTTGGTAGCTTCATTAATCTCTTGCTTCAGTTCATCCAGCAGTTGAGCGTCCTGCTCCTCGCTCCACAAGCCGCATTCCATCAAATATTCTTTGAACTTCACAATACCGTCCTTCTGACGGTTCTCTTCCACTTCCTCGCGCGTCCGGTACAGCATGTCGTCATCGGAAGTGGAGTGCGGCATGAGACGATAGGACATCATCTCGATCAGCGTCGGCCCCTCGCCGCGAAGTGCTCTGTCTCTGGCTTCCTTCGTCACCCGGTACATCTCAAGCGCATCGCTGCCGTCGACTTGAATGCCTGGGAAGCCGTAGCCCAATGCGCGGTCCGAAATTTTGCCGGCAACCTGCTTGTGCAGCGGAACGGAAATGGCGTATTGATTGTTCTCACAAACGAAAATGACAGGTAATTTATGTACGCCCGCGAAGTTGCAGCCCTCATGGAAATCCCCTTGATTGCTGGAGCCTTCGCCGAAGGACACATACGTCACGATGTCCTGTTTCTTCATCTTGGCGGCCAGCGCAATTCCCGCCGCATGCGGCACTTGCGTCGTAACAGGTGAAGACCCTGTGACGATATGATTCTTCTTATCGCCGAAGTGGCCGGCCATCTGTCTGCCGCCGCTGTTAACGTCCTCCGCTTTGCAGAAAACGGCGAGCATCAGATCCTTCACGGTCATGCCGACCGCAAGAACGAACGCATAGTCGCGGTAATAAGGCAGAAAATAATCCTTCTTCGGTTCCATGGCGAAAGCCATGCCGACCTGACCGGCATATTGGCCCATCCCGGAAACGTGAAACGGAATTTTGCCCGCACGCTGCAGCATGAAAGCCCGTTCATCATATTTCGCTGCAAGACACATGATTCTATACATACGAATGACAACTTCGTCGGATAACCCTAAAGTTCTGTGCTTATAAAGCTGACCAATGGACATGGAGGTTGCCTCCTTCAAAATAGTTTTAAGTTCGCAAGTTTTATTACCTGGTCCTAATACTTGACTCTATAAGCTTATTATAAACGCAAATGGTTATGAATACAATTTTTTATCCGCTGATCGCAATTCCGTCGACGGCCAGCATCGCTTCTCCTAGGGCCTCGGACAGCGTCGGATGCGGGTGAATCGTTTGTCCGACTTCCCAAGGCGTGGCATTCAGCATTTGCGCAAGCGCCGCTTCCGTAATCGAATTCGTCACATGCGGCCCAATCATATGAACACCGAGAATGTCGTTCGTTTCACGATCCGCAATCACTTTCACGAAACCGTCGGTGTCCCCGTATACCAGCGCTTTCCCGATCGCCTTGAAGCTGAATTTGCCGACCTTGACTTGACGGCCGAGCTCGGCCGCCTGCTGCTCCGTGTAGCCTACGCTGGCGATTTCCGGACGCGTATACGTACATTTCGCCACGAGATGCGGCTTAAGCTCATGCGGCGTCAAACCGGCGATATGTTCCGCAGCCGCAATTCCCTCATGCCCGGCCATATGCGCCAGCATCAACCCGCCGATCACATCGCCTACGGCATAGATATGAGACTCCGTCGTCTGCATGTGGGAATTCACGCGAATGACGCCCTTTTCCACTTTCACGTCGGTATTCTCAAGCCCGATCCCCTCGACATTGGCGAGGCGGCCAACGGAAACCAACACTTTGGCCGCCTGCAGCGTAACGATTTCCCCCTGCTTGTCCGCTTGCAAAGTAACGGATCCGTCCGCTGCCTTCACAGACTCGGGAATCACTTTCGCGCCGGTCACCAGGTTAATGCCCCGCTTCTTGAACAAGCGCTCGAGCTCCTTCGAAATATCGCCGTCCTCCATACTCACCAACCGCTTGTCGAGCTCGACGATCGTCACCTCCACGCCGAAATCGCGCAGCATAGAAGCCCACTCCACACCGATCACGCCGCCCCCGACAATGATAACCGATTTGGGCAGTTCCTCCATCCGGAGCGCATCTTCGCTAGTCATAATATGGGTGCCGTCAATTTCAAGCCCCGGCAAGGTGCGCGGTCTCGAGCCGGTTGCAATAATCAGATTGGCGGACAGCAGCATCTCGATCTCGCCGTCTTCCTTCTCGACCGAAACCGCTCCGCTGCGCGGCGAGAAAATCGAAGGACCGATAATGCGGCCGTTGCCGTAATGAACGGTAATTTTATTTTTCTTCATCAGGAACTGCAGCCCTTGATGCAGTTGATCGACGATGCGCTGTTTGCGGGCTAACACGCTGTCGAACTTGAGCTCGAGCGAGCCTGCCACGATCCCGTAGTCTTCGCTTTTCTTCATCGTTGCATATACTTCTGCGCTGCGCAGCAGCGATTTGCTCGGAATGCACCCTTGATGCAAGCAGGTGCCGCCCAGCTTATCCCGTTCAACGACAGCGACTGTTTTCCCCAACTGTGCAGCCCGGATCGCAGCCGTGTATCCGCCGATGCCCCCGCCTAAGACTACGACATCATATCTATGTTCACTCATTATGTAATTCCTCCCTATGAACTCTAAGTAACCTTATATGTAACGTTAGTCTCTACTATATTACCCTTTTTTGGATGGGAAATCATAGTCCTATTTGTGAATTAGACAGGTTTGCCGTTTCCGGTTATGATGATAGAAAAGATCTGAGATTGATAATGTTAGGAGCAGTTAAGCAGCTATGAAAGCACCTTTTTACCGATTTATCGCTATTCTTCTACTCGTCATTCCCGGTTTGACGGCAACCTACGGTTTTCTCGCCATGAAAGACGCTTTTTTCGCACAATTCGATCCCGACGGTCACATGCTCTGGGGCAAATTCATGCTCGGACTAATCCTCTTTCTATTAGGCGTCGCGTTCATTGGAGGCTGGACGTTCTTCCGTGACCGCAAGCGGAATTATCTCGCGCCCCGTTTTAAAGCCAAACGGCGCAAATAGACCGGACCTGTTGTTCAAGTCCGGCCTAGACGATCCAGCCAATGTAAGAAGCGGTTCCGCTCGATGAGCAAGGTGAGGGAACTCACCTCGGCTTGCCGATGCACATAGCCGAGTACCGCCGTAATGAACAGCTGAAGCCCCCATGGGAGGCACATCAGAACGGCATATCCGAGGGTGAAACCGAGCAGGTTCGCTCCGGCATCGCCGAGCATGCCTCTTCCCCGAACATCCGTCCCATACAAGAAGGCGGCTCCGAGCAGGATCGGCCCAAGCGGCTGCAGGCCGTCAACGGGCAGATGGCGAGCAATCGCGAAGCCGAGCAGTCCGACCGCCGCGATGCCGGCGAAGAACACCTTCAAAGAACGGCCGGGGCGCACGTCCAGCAAATTCAGAGCATTCGTCATGAGCATCACCATGACGATCTGTCCCCCCACCCATAAGTGCGGGGTTTGTTTGTTATGGACGGAAATGACGAGCCAAGCTGCAGCCGACGCGATGCCAAGCGCCTTGACTGCGCCCATCGACACCGTTTTCGATTCCTTCCAATACCGGAAATGTCCTCTCAGCCCTTTGACCTCTTTATGGCCTATGAGATCGTCTGTCCAGCCCAACAGGAACACCAGCGTAGCCGCGAAAGCGAACACGTGCCGGTTGGCCTCCAGCTCCCGGCCGGCTGCGAACGACGTCAGCTGGATAGTCAACTGATGCAGCCACAGAAGCAGCCACAAGAACACCCCTAGCCCGCGCGGGACCGTATGGCCGGTATAATTGCTCTCTACCTGGCCATGCCCTTGCAAGAACCGCACGACGTGCGGCAGCAGCCACCTGCCCGCTGCCGCCAATATGATCAGATCGAGGAGCGATCCGACGATACCCATACCGGCTTCCGCTCCTTCCAGCGGGAGAGCAGCGTCAAGCCGACCGCGGCGAACTGCTTGCCGCGGTGCATGAAACCGTGCCAGTTCCGCCCCGTTTCCCGGTGCGTGACCGGCACGTCCAGCTCCACGATGCGCAGGCCGTGCCGCACCGCATCGATCGTCATCGCGACTTCCACGCCGAAGCCGCGGCGAAGCTCGCCTAGCTCCCGCAGCCGTTCCGCGCGCACCGCGCGCTGTCCGGACAAGGGAGCTTCGGTCTCATAGCCGCTGAGCAGGCGAATGCCGCGGCGGGCCAAGCCCTTCACCAAGCCGAAGCCTCCCTTGGTGCGGGATGGCGGCAGCTTCGCTATCGCCATATCCGCCTCGCGCCGCAGCAGCGGCTCGATGAGCGCAAGAGCTTCCCCCGCCGTCGACTGCAGGTCGGCGTCCAGGAAGAGCAGCAGCTCGCCTCCCGCCGCGCCGGCGCCGGATTGCATCGCCGCGCCTTTGCCGCTGCGCCGCTCGTGGCGGATCAGCTTATCCACCCACGGCCAAGCAATGTCATATGTACTGTCGCTGCTGCCATCGTCCACGACGACGATTTCAAACGTCACGCGCCGGTCCGTCAAGCGGGACGACTGCTCCTGGAGATCGCGCAGCGTCGTCTCGATCGTCTTCGCCTCATTCCACGCAGGGATGATGATGGATACATAAGGTCTCATCCTTCACCTCCAAGCTTCCATACGACGTGGGCAGCCCGCTTCAAGATCCAATGCAGCTGGAGCAGCCCCAAGCCGATGAAGAAGAGTGAGAGCAGCATCGTGACGAGCGCCTCTTTGGTCCATCTGCGCGGCTTATACAGAATGCCGATGCTTTTGATATCCACCAGCCGCGCTCCGAGCTTCATCCGAACGAGCAATGTGCTTCCCATGCCGGCTCTTCCTTTCTCCAGGAAATCGATCATATGCGTACGCGCCCCGACTGTGACCAGCACTTCCCCCTGTTTCTCGTAAGCTAACAGAAGCGCCGCGTCCTCGCTCGTTCCGAAGCAGGGCAGAATGTGCGCCGTCAGCCCCAAAGCATTCGTCCGCTGCAAGCCGGGCGCCGTTCCATCCGGATAGGCGTGCACCACCAGCTCGGCGCCGCTGGCGAGAGCCCGGTCCGTCACGCTGTCCATATCCCCGATAATGAGATCCGGGCGGTAGCCGCAGTCCAGAAGCGCGTCGGCGCCGCCATCCACCCCGATCAGAATGGGGCTCATTTCCGTAATATAGGCTTTCGCCGCCTGCAAGTCTTTCTTGTATCCTTTCCCCCTCGACACAATCAGCACATGCCTGCCCTCGAGATTCGTCTCCAGGCATAGGTGCGGTAGCGGTTTCATGACGGCGTCCTTCTCGCGCATCGCATAGTTAAGCGTATTCGCAATAAATTGCTCCATCAGCTTGGCCGCCTGTTCATTGGCAAGCTGCTGTAAGCCGATCCACTTCTCACGCGTAAATGCGCTGCACGGGATGACACGCCCCTCAACGAGAATATGATCCTCATAGATCTCGATTTCCGCTTCCGGCGTAAAAGCTTCGAACGCTTCACCGTCCGCTTCCCACACCGGAATATGCTGCTGCAGCAGCATGAGGGGACCGTGTGTGGGGAACGCGCCGCTCATCGTTTCTTGACAGTTGACGACCGCTTTCACTTTCTGATCGATCAGCTCTTGGGCAATCACTTCATCGAGATCGCGATGCCGGAGAACGACGATCCGGCCGGGCGGCAAATCGCGGAGCAATACTTTGGTCACCTCGCCCCTGCTAATCTTTCCCTTGCAGAGCGGCAACGCTTTGGAAGAAAACAATGACAGCGACGACCAGTTCAAAATAGGACACCGACTTTCCTTTCGACTATGGATGGATTTATTTTGTCCGCACGGATGGGAATGTATGTATATTTTGCAGCGCATATGGCAAGCATTGAGGTTATATTCTTACGGAAAGGAGGAGAACACATCCATGGAGCTAAACATGAGTGCAGAGGAAGTGCTTGGCCATATTGTGCAGCTTCACAACACCGGAGAATCGCTAGCTAAGAAACATGTGAAGAAGGAGCATCCGGATTTAATGAAAAATGCGTTGTACTACTACCCTAGTTGGGAACACGCGCTGCAGAAGACCGGTATGGGCACTATTGTTCACTAAACATACATAACGCGATAACATGACAAAGCTCCGGGGAGATTCTCCTCGGAGCTCTTTTTTCATCGGCCGCTAATCGTCCAACACTTCCCATTCCACCTGAATCATGCGGTCAACCCAAGTACGAATCTTCACTTCGATGGCGCTCTCGATCTCTTCCTCGGTCATTTCACCCAGCTTATGCTCGGCAATTTCCAGCACATCCTGCTTCACGGGCTTGCCCTCTACAGCTAATTGAACGCTTATGCGCATACGTCTCCCCCTTTTATGAATCGTACAAAATGCTTATGAAAAGAACTTTCCATTGCGGTCAGCCGCCAATTATCTATACAATAGAGAACATGAGCAATGAGTCCATCCAATAGAAATGGGGAATATCCTATGTCCAGAACGCAAGCACAGAAAGTCCGGCAGCGCCAAGTCCGCGAAGGCAAGGCGGATCCGGCCGCTTTCCGTATGACTTGGAACGGTATGAATCCGGTAACCAAGAAGACGCCGACCCGCCATGAACGGGCCTCCAAACAACTGCATAAACATCACGCAAGGAATTGGAACCAGCACCATGGGGACGATTCCTTTTTGCATTATGGCCCGCTTGTCCCGTCTGCGATGGGAATCCCCTGCTCCGCCGCATAGCGAATCAGCGCTTCCTTCTCCTCCGGCTTGAAGCTGTATTTGCAATCAAAGCCGTTGAAATAGAGCATCCACGACGTTACCGCACCGTCGGCACCTGCTGAAAGTTCTGCGACATACAACGAGTCGGGCTCATCTTCGAATTGCAGTCCGATGTGCAGCTGCATGCCGTTTTCCGTCATTTCCTGCTCACAATAATCAAAGATCACTGCCGCTTAGCCTCCTATTGAATAAAATGTTATTTATTTATATAATATACTAACGCGCCCAGACTAATAAAGATACGGGCATGCTAGTAGGAGGAATTGCATATGGCTTATGATCCGCAAGTAGTAGATGCAACAATCGTTAGTGACAATAAAAAAAATGGACTTTTCGAAGTCGTCGTCTCATTGAAGGACCGGAACAAATGCCGCCTTTTCTTTGAAAGAGACTCCGAAACAGGCATCGGCAAAGTGACGGACCTGAACCGTTTGATGAAAGAACCTTGCCCGATCTGCCGCAAAGATTACCTTTGCAACTGTCTAGACCGCTACAAAGATTATATTGCAGATCAAGCTCTGACTCTCATAAAATAGCCCGCAAAAAGGTTGGCCAGGAAACTATTCCTGACCAACCTTTTTTGATTGCCGATACTGCGCGCAAGCTCGAATCCATCTGTGTACCAGACCGGCATTGGATGCAAAATGCAAATGCGCATAGCCTGCCGCCAGGCTTCCGCCTGCATAGCCATCCGGTTTGGTGCCTAATCGCCCTTTGCATTGAAATGCGGGGGCCGGCTCCATTCCCTCCGCTGCTGCATAGGTCGAGTAATGGAATTCGTGGCCGCGCGCTTTGTCTTCCGGCGGAAGCAGGAAATTGCCGGCTGTCCCCGTTATTTCCCGGTAACCTAACGCGGTCAACTGCTTCTGCATGATCACCTTGCCCGGTATCAAGCCCACCATATCGAAGGCGTTTCCTGCCGTATCTACAATTTGCTCCGTCAAGTACATGAATCCGCCGCATTCGGCGAGCGTCGGCATGCCTTCCGCAATCCGCTTGCGAAACGAAGCTTTCACCTTCGCATCCTTCCCCAGCCGGTCGGCGAATTCCTCCGGAAACCCGCCGCCGATATATAAACCGTCTGCTTCGGCCGGCACTTCCTCTCCCTGCAGCGGCGAGAAGAATAGGAGCTTGGCGCCGGCAGCTTCCAGCATCTCCAGATTATCGGGATAGTAGAAATGGAAAGCGGCATCCTTGGCCACGGCAAGGTTCACCCGGGCCGCATCGTTCACCTCAGGGACGTTCGTGGATAAGCCGGCAAGGCCGTTGACGGGCTTCGCCGCTGCCGCTTCAAACAGCCGCTCCAAATCGAGGTGCGCTTCAACCTCTTCGGCGAGACGGTCAAAGAAAGGCTGCAAATCGCCTTTCTCGACCGAAGGCACGAGACCCAAATGCCGTTCCGGCAGCTCGATGTGCTCGTTCCGCGGCAAATAACCGAGAACCGGAATCCCGCATTCCTGCTCGATCGCTTGCTTGACCAACTCGTAATGCCCGCTGCTGCCGGCACGGTTGGCGAGCACCCCGACAATATTGTCGCCTTGGCCAAACTGCTGAAAGCCTTTCACGATCGCCGCGGCGCTCCTGGCCATACTGGCAATATTCACGACAAGCACGACCGGGGACTCCAATATCCGGCCGATATCCGCCGTACTGCCGTCGTCGGTAAGCGGGTCTTTGCCGTCATACATCCCCATAACGCCTTCAATGACGGAGATGTCCGCTCCGCGGCTCCCGCGCGCATAGGCGGCTAGCACGCCCTCCCGGCCGGTCATCCAAGAATCCAGATTGCGGGACGGTCTGCCCGTCACGGCCGTATGATAGGTCGGATCGATATAATCGGGTCCGCATTTAAAGCCTTGAACCGCTAAACCGCGCTTCCGCCAAGCAGCCATGATGCCGATCGCGAGCGTCGTTTTGCCGACTCCGCTGCCTGTGCCGGCGATAACGATTCTTCGCTCCATGATTTCAGTCCCCTCCTTTATCTAGCGGCCTGCCATGCACTTATTCATAGATGGCGCGGTAAAGTCCTTCCAGCAAGCTTGTGTAAGAGCTAGTCTCATATGTAATTTCCGCAAAAGAAACATGAATTACTTTATTACTGGTCTTGACGATGAAAAAGCTGTCTTCCGTCTGATCCGGATCAATATATGTATAACATTCTAGTTGGCCGCTTCCTGTTTGTTGCCGCAAAAACTCGGTCGCCTCCGCGCTTGCATTAGCATATTTAGGCATATTATCCTTCCTTTCGCCGATTGACTTGCTCACATGTATTATAGCGCAATCCCGATATAGAACTGAAGACCCGGCCGAAGCCGAGTCTTCAGAGGTGCATATTCATTTCAAAGGAGCTTTCTTCCTCTTCAAGGCCAAATAACCGCCTAACAAGGATATCGGCACAATGGCGAAGAAGCCGACTAATTCGTACCATAACGGAATGCCGTCATTGGTTAACATCGAGTCGAACCCGATCGCTGCCCCGATGACGCCAATGCAGGCTGCATTGAAATATTCAGCGCGCTTGGCAACCTTTGCCGCGACGAATCCGCCAAGGAATGACCAGAATAAGCCTATTAGAAGTAACAGAAGCAAGAGTGCAGCATTCGAATAAACCGCATTGACATCCTGTTCATTCACCGGACCGCTGCCGAAATAAAGGGTGCCGATGATCGCGCTGGTGAATAAGGTTCCCAAATTGTCAACGGCCACGCCCAACAGTACGCCCAGGAAATGAAATTTTCTTTCACTTTTTTGTTCAACCATAAATTATTCTTCTCTCCTGATTACTTGTCTGCCAACCTACCCATCATACCATGCGGCAGACCCAGTATCCAGTTCTCATGCGCTGCCATGGTTATTTCCACCAGGCCGCTGTCGGAAATTGCCCGCCGTGCACACGGACCGTTTGGCCAATTAACGGGGTTGCCACAGCCAGCTGCTTGGCATGTGCTGCCTGCGTTGCCCGCTCTACGGGATCGAACCAATCGTGCAGTGCCAAAGTGAAGGCGGCCCAATGGATCGGAATCAACAGCTTTCCTCTCACGTCCTGATGGGCCTGAACCGTTTGCTCCGGCATCATATGAATATCCGGCCAGCGCTCGTCGTATTGGCCGCATTCCATCAGCGTTACATCGAACGGCCCGTATTTATCGCCAATCGCTCGGAAATGCGGCGAATACCCGCTGTCTCCGCTGAAAAACACGCTCGAACGGTTCCCTTTGATGACCCATGAGCACCACAGCGTAGCGCCGCGGTCCGTCATGCTTCTTCCTGAGAAATGAATGGCAGGCGTGCATGCGATTGATAATCCTTCATAGGTAAGCTCATCCCACCAATCGTATTCGGCGATTGACTCCGGGGGAACCCCCCATCTCATCAAATGGCCGCCGACGCCTAATGGTACAAGAAACTTCTTCACCTTATGCTTGATTCTCATAATGGAGCCATAATCCAAGTGATCGTAGTGGTCATGGGATAACAGCACCGCGTCAATAACGGGCAGCTGCACGATATCAAACGGCAATCCACCGCTGTACCGCCCCTTGCCGAACCAGGGGAAGGGGGAAGCGGCTCTGCCGAACATCGGATCCAGCAGCAGCGACTTACCGTCGATCGTCAATAAGGAAGCCGAGTGCCCGAACCATGTCACTTGCGTTTCGGTATCCTTCCCGAACGATGGCGTATCCATCCGCAGCGGCGACGACGGCCGCCGGTTCGGGGTGTTTTTCATAAATTCCCGCAAAATGCCCATTCCGGTTGAGAAGCTCATATTCATCATCGTCGGAACCGGATTATGAAATTTCCCTTGCTTAAATTGGGGGGAACGGGCGAATGCCTGCATCTTCTTCGTTGAAGGTCTTCTGCCGAAAACCGGATACATATACATAAACAAAACAACCACAACAACGACAGCCGCAACAATCGAGATCAACGTAACCAAATTTCTTAGCCTCCAAGCTTATACCCTACGCGATTAGGATGTTTGATTAGATGTATAACGTATGGTTTCGGAGTTTGGTTCCAAATATTTTTCCGCACGCGGGACATGAGCACAATCAGTCAGCTCGCCCAAACATTCCTCGAAACTAGGTCATAAGCTATTTCGAAACACAAACCAAATCTCAGTTGGAGGTTGATTCGAATGAGTTGTGGAACTGGTGTAGGTTATACTTCTTCAGCAGCTATCTTGGTACTTTTCATCTTGCTGGTTATCATCACTAGTGCATTTGTTTGGTAATTTCGACTTCACAGAAGGGCTACCTATCCAGGATAGGTAGTCTTTCTGGCATTCCACACTTACTCATATTTCATTCACATTCTCCTCGAGTGTGATTAATTCATATAAATCTTTAACATCACAGCCCAACGTGTCGGCGATGGAGATGGCCGATTTCAACGGCATGATGCGCTTGTTTTCCGCAAAGTCGCTGAGCTTCTCGGGCTTGTAGTGCAGCGCATGTGCCAGCTCCCCTACGGATATTCCCGATTGCTGCAATCGCTCGCTAAGCAAGCAGCGGCCTAGATCGTATTTCATCCTTCATGTCCCCGCTTTCGAAGTCTCTATCTCTAATGTGCCCAAAGTGGACGCAGACATTAAAATAAAAAGCCGCATTCCCATTGGCGGAGTTGCCAATAAAGATGCGGCTTGTTTATACAATCTCAATTCAAAGATTCTAACCGTCTCAAGAAACCTTATGCTCGATTCTGAGCTTATCCGCCACCATGGCGATAAATTCCGAGTTCGTCGGCTTGGATTTGGAAATATTGATCGTGTAACCGAAAATAAAGGAGATGCTGTCGATGTTGCCGCGCGTCCAAGCGACTTCAATCGCATGCCGGATAGCGCGTTCGACGCGGCTTGGCGTCGTTTTGTACTTTTCGGCAATAGCCGGGTACAGCGTCTTCGTAATTGCGCCCAAAATTTCGATGTTGTTGTAAACCATCGTAATCGCTTCGCGCAAATATTGATATCCTTTGATATGGGCCGGAACGCCGATTTCATGGATGATGCTCGTAATATTCGCATCCAGGTTCTTGCCTTTGGGCATATGCACGACATTGGCTCTAGGCACGGATGCCGTCGATGTCGTCGATGCCGGCGCATTGCTGCCGACAAGCTGGCGAATCCGGTTCGTCAAAGTTTCCATATCGAAAGGCTTAAGTATGTAGTAAGAGGCTCCAAGCTGTACAGCCTTCTGTGTTATGTTTTCTTGACCGAATGCTGTCAGCATAATAATTTTCGGTTGGCCGGGCAGGTTCATTTCGCGCATTTTCTCAAGCACGCCAAGACCATCCAGATGAGGCATAATAATATCTAAAATGAGTACATCGGGTAATTCGCGTTGTTGTTCCAAAAATCGGAGAACCTCATTACCGTTGTACGCAACACCGACAATTTCCATATCCTCTTGTTCACCAATGAACTCGGATAATAAATGGGTAAATTCACGATTGTCGTCAGCTAGTAATACTTGAATTTTTTGCAACGTCAAATCCTCCTTTAGCTACTAAACAGGTTTGTATATTCTCTCTTATGAAAGGTATTCGACACCTCAACTTAAATTCCTTCTGTCGAATATTATTTTTCTTTTCTTTTAATTCACTTTCTTATATAATAATATATTTATCTTCTGCATACTACATTTTTCGACAAATTCAAAGTAAAATGGATAACCCCTTGTAGAAACAGGTTAAAATAAAATAAAGAACCAAAGGCAGCTAGCTAGCCTTTGGTTCCTTGGACGATGCTCCGCCGGTCGGTCTCAGAATGATCCCGGAATCTTGAAGCATCCATTCGATGAAGCAGCCATACCCGCTAGTCGGGTCGTTGACGAACACATGCGTGACCGCGCCGATCAACTTGCCGTTCTGGATAATGGGGCTGCCGCTCATTCCTTGCACGATGCCGCCGGTCTTATCCAGCAAACGCGGGTCGGTAATTTTGATCACCATCCCCTTCGTTCCCGGTGAATCCTGCTTGGATACGTGAACGACTTGAATATCGAATTTCTCGACCTTCTGCCCTTCGACGACGGTATAGATTTGGGCCGGTCCTTCCTTGACTTCCTCAGCGAAAGCAACGGGGATCGCTTCTTTCTCTATACTGTGGTCTGGCGCGGCATACATCTTGCCGAATATGCCGAAGGCCGTATTGCGCTCGATATTGCCGATAACTTTGCTGTCTTTGTACAGCGTGGCGTGCTTTTCACCAGGATCCCCATTGTGGCTCTTGGAGATGGACGTCACATTGGAATAGACGATATCGCCATCGCCGACGATAATCGGGGTTTGCGTATCCATATCCGTGATGACATGACCCAAAGCTCCGTAAACCCCCTGATCAGGGGCATAGAATGTCAGCGTGCCTACGCCTGCCGCGGAATCGCGGATATATAACCCTAAGCGGTAAGACTTGTCCACAACGTCGTAGACAGGTTGAAGCTTAACGGAAATTTCTTCATTGTTGCGAAGAATTTTGAGGTCCAACGGTGTTTTGCTTTCGCCGGATTTGGTCACCAAATCGGCAACTTTGCTAACATCCTTCGAATCCTTGCCGTTGATTTTCGTGATCAAATCGCCCACTTGAATTTTCGCTTCTTCCCCAGGAGAAACTTTTTGGTCTGGGGCAACAGTTACCAAGTGATGACCCACAACCAGAATGCCGGCGGACTTAATTTTCACGCCGATCGTTTGACCTCCGGGTATAACCTTAAGATCAGGTACGACATTCACTTTAACCGTTTTGATCGGAATGGCCCCGAACAGCTTGAGCTTCATTTCCGTCTGCCCGGAGCGGTCGGATTGTAACGAAATAGGTTCGCCTAGATTAACTTGAAATGAGTGCTGAGCATTGCCGTTCACCTTCACAATGTCCGGGTCCTTCACAGTTACCTGCGCACTGACCGGCATCGCTAGTTGCAGCTGCTTCCCTTGACCGCTGAATAAACGGAGTTCCTGGGGGAATGAGGCAAAGCTTTGAAAAGGCGGAGACAAACTTACCATACAAACGAAGAAGACGAGCAGGAGTCCGAACAATCTTTTCCTTTTGCTGGATTGCAATATCTTCACGCTCCCTCACACATCCTTAGGCCCCTGACGAACTGCGTCGTCAAATGCGTACCTATAAGTTAACCTCACTCCCCCTGTTTTATAACTGAAAATGATGACTATCTATACTTTCATGCCCTTGCTTTCTTATTTCTTGCCATGGCAAGCATTTCCCCGGCATGATGGAGCGTCGTTTCCGTCACTTCCACCCCGCCGAGCATCCGGGCCAGCTCCTCGATCCGGCCTTCGTCCGGCATATCTTGTACGCGCGTGAACGTTCTTTCTTGATCCACTTCCTTGCGGATATAGAAATGCACGTCAGCGAAGGAAGCGACTTGAGGCAAATGGGTAATCGAAAAAACTTGGCAGTTGTCGGACAGGTTGGACATTTTCTCCGCGATCGCTTGCGCTGCGCGGCCGCTGACGCCCGTATCCACCTCGTCGAAGACAAGAACAGGAATTTGGTCGATCCGGGCAAAAATCGATTTCATGGCCAGCATAATGCGCGACAGCTCCCCGCCGGACGCAATTTTGCTGAGCCCGCGCAGCGGCTCGCCCGGGTTAGGGGCCATGAGGAATTCAACCTGATCGATGCCCGAACGGTTAAATTTGACGCGCTTGCCTTCCACCTCGATGCCGCTGCGCTCGTCCAGCACTTGTTCCACCTGCACGCGGAATTGCGTGCGCTCCATCTGCAAATCGCGCAGCTCATGCTCGATTTGCGCGGCGAGCTGCTGGGCGATGCCGCGGCGCAGATGCGACAGATCCAGAGCGGCGACGCTCAATTGCTTCTCCATAACAGCAAGCTTGTCTTCAATTTTGCGGATATGCTCATCTTTATTTTCGATGGTATCCACTTCTGTTTTTATTTTATCCAGGTAGGTTAAGATCTCTTTAATATTCTCTCCATATTTTCGGCGCAAAGACGTAATTGTATCCAATCTTTGTTCGATATAATCGAGCCGTGCAGGATTGAACTCAATCCCGTCCCTATAATCGCGCAGTTGATAGGCGGCATCCTCCAGCTGATAGTAGGCAGACTGCGCTTGTTCCAGCAGCGGCGTCAGCTTAGCCGGATCCAATTGGACGATGTCCTGGATTCTCGAGACCGCCTTGCCCGCCGCATCCAAGCCGCGGTTCGTCGCATAGAGGAAATCGTATGCCTCGGATGAGCTTTGATACAGCTTCTCGGCATTCGCCAGCTTCCGCTTCTCTTCGGCAAGCGCTTCGTCTTCGCCGGGTTTGAGCTTCGCGGCCGAAATTTCATCGATCTGGAACCGGTACAAATCCAGCATCTGCAGCGCTTGCTTGCTCGTTTCCTGCAGCTCGCGCAAATCTTTGTGCAGCTTCATATATTCGTCATATGCGCTCTGGTACGTCTTCATCGCCGCCGCGATCTCTTCATCGCCGAACAAATCGAGTGAATGAATATGCTCCTCGTCATCCAGGAGTGATTGATGCTCGTGCTGGCCGTGGATATTAACCAGCCACTCGCCGGTTTGGCGCAGCATGGTCAGATTCACGAGCTGCCCGTTGATCCGGGAGGAGCTTTTGCCCGTCGCCGTAATTTCCCGTCGGATGAGCAGATGCTCACCAGGATCCGCCTCGATCCCCAGTTCCGCCAGCGTCCGCCACACGGGATGCTCAGGCGGCAGCTCGAACATCGCTTCGATTTCCGCTTTGTCCGCGCCATATCGAACCAGGTCCGACGAACCGCGGCCGCCTACGATCAGCGTCAAGGCATCAATGATAATGGATTTCCCTGCCCCGGTTTCCCCCGTCAGAACATGAAACCCGGATTTGAATCGAATATGCACATGCTCAATAACAGCTAAGTTACGAATCGATAATTCTGTAAGCATGAATTCCTCCTGGCTTTATGATAGTAAAGACATCACTTCGTCAACGAAAGTAACGCTGTTCTCTTTGCCGCGGCAAATGACGAGAATCGTATCATCACCGCCGATCGTTCCCATGACGCCATCCCATTCCAAATTATCAATCAGTGCGCAAATGGTGTTCGCAGTGCCAGGCAAACATTTCATCACAACGAGATTGTCGCTGTAATCGATACTGACAAAGTGGTCGCTTAACGCGCGGCGCAATCGCTGCATCGGATTAAACCGCTGATCGGCCGGCATCGAATATTTGTATCTGCCGTCATCGAGCGGAATCTTGATCAAATGGAGCTCCTTGATATCGCGCGAAACGGTCGCCTGCGTCACATGAAAGCCAGCCGCCCGAAGGGATTCGACCAATTCATCCTGTGTTTCGATTTCGTGATTCGTAATGATCTCCCTGATTTTTACATGCCTTTGACCTTTCATGCTTACACCTCTATATGAAATGTGATTTTTTTAATTTTGTTCAGCGCCATATCCACATACAGCACCCCGTCCGCCTCAGGATAAATCAAGCTGTACGCCATGAGCATATCGCGCACGCTGCTGCCTGTCATTTCGAGCGGTTTGCGCTCTTTCGCTACTTTCACCAGATAGACCTGCTCATCTTTTTGTGCGAAGTAGTCGATGAAGAGCCGACTTTCCAACCGCTCTCTATCATTCACGGTCATGGAGATCGGGATTTTGGTCTTGCCGGCAATGACGTCGAAGCCGGCTCCTTCTAGGAGTTCAACCACGTCATCCAACGGAACTTCTGAATGTCTCGGAATCCATGAACGTCTCTTCACAGGTCCTTCCAGCCAGCGCTGAAAACGCCAAATCAAGAATCCTACAACAAGTATCAGAATGAGCAAAATGACAGTCCTATCGCCATTTTCCATGTCCCTCACCTCGCCATACTATTCGCGGGCCATTCGGGAAAATCCTTTAATGGATGTGAAAAAACCCATCTCCGGGCCGCAATAAGGCGTACTCTGAGATGAGTTTATTTGCCATGCAATTTCTGCGCTTCTTTCACCGTTGCGGCGATGAGCTCTTTCATTGAGGCTGCATGAGCCGGCATGGCGCCGTCATCCGAGTCGCTCGACCAGTAGGCCAGGAATTCAATATTTCCTTCTCCGCCCGTAATCGGTGAATACGTCAATCCTTTGAGACGGAAACCAAGCTCCTCTGCGAACGAGAGCACCATGGTGAGAACGTCCTCATGTACTTCCGGGTCGCGCACGACGCCTGATTTGCCTACCTTCTCCCTGCCTGCTTCAAACTGCGGTTTAATGAGGGCGACAACCGTGCCTTGATTTAACAATATTCCCTTAAGCGGAGGTAAAATAATGCGCAGCGAAATAAAGGAGACATCGATGCTGGCAAACGTTGGCCGCGGCCCGTCCAAATCATCCATCGTCGTGTAGCGGAAATTCGTTCTCTCCATCACCCGGACGCGCTCGTCGTTCCGCAGCGACCAATCCAACTGGTTATAGCCCACGTCGACCGCATAAACCATGGCGGCTCCATGCTGCAGCGCGCAATCCGTGAAACCGCCTGTAGACGCCCCGATATCGAGCATCACCGCGCCGTTCAGATCGATGCCGAACTGCTTAAGCGCCTTCTCCAGCTTGAGGCCCCCCCTGCTTACATAAGGATGGACCGCTCCCTTCACCTTCAGGACGGCTTTCCTGCTAATTTTCATTCCAGCCTTATCTGCGGGCTCTTCATCAGCAAAAACAAGGCCAGCCATAATGGCGGCCTTTGCTTTCTCCCTGCTTTCGAAATATCCCTGCTCCAGGAGCAGGATATCCAACCGTTCTTTATCCGATGACATGATATTGTCTAAACTCCTATTCGTCTCGTTCCCGCGTTTAGGCCCGTTGTCTTTGGCGCGGCATCAGCTTCTTCACTTCGGCGATCAGACTTGCCGCCGTGAGCTCGACTTCTTCCCGCTGTTCTTTCACGGAACCGTGTTCCACGAAGTAATCCGGGATCCCCATCAAATGGATGGATTGGCCGGCGATATTGTTCAGTGTATAAAATTCGGTGACGGCACTGCCGAAGCCCCCTTGAATGGCGCCTTCTTCCATCGTAATGATCGGCAGCGATTCGGAAGCCAGCTGGCGCAAATACGCTTCGTCCAGCGGCTTGATGAAGCGCGCATTCACGACTCGCAGTGAGATGCCTTCCTTCGCCAATTGCTCCGCCGCTTCAAGCGCCACCTGCACCATCGGACCGACCGCAAGAACGGCAGCGTAGTCGCCGTCGCGCAGCGTTTCCCATGTGCCGATCGGAATCGCCTTAGGCTCATCCTCGATGCTCACGCCGGTACCGCTGTTCCGTGGGTACCGGTAAGCGATCGGACCGTCGTTATACTCCAGTGCCGTCTGCATCATATTGCGCAGCTCTTTCTCATCCTTCGGCATCATCAGCACCATATTCGGCAGGGAACGAAGGAAAGCCATATCGTAGACGCCTTGGTGCGTCTCGCCATCCGGACCGACGAAGCCGGCGCGGTCAATGGCAAACGCGACATTCAGATTCGGGCGGCATATATCATGCACGACCTGATCATAGGCTCTCTGCAGGAAGGTCGAGTAGACCGCAAACACCGGCTTCAAGCCTTCGCTCGCAAGACCTGCGCATAGCGTAGCCGCATGCTGCTCGGCGATACCGACGTCAATCATCCGGTTCGGGAATTGCTTCGCGAACTTCAGCAGCCCGGAACCGCCCGGCATCGCAGGCGTAACAGCGACTATGCGCGAATCCTTCTCAGCCATCTGGATCAGCGTGCTGCCGAAAACTTCCGTGTACATCGGAGGTCCAACCGACTTAAGCACTTGACCGGACTCGATCTTATACGGCCCGGGGCCATGCCAGCTGTGGGAATCCTGTTCGGCAGGGGTGTAGCCTTTCCCCTTCATCGTGACGACGTGCACCAGAACGGGTCCGACCACTTTCTCGGCCTGCTTCAGCGTATCGAGGAGCATAGGCAGATTGTGTCCGTCCACCGGACCGATATACGTAAAGCCCAGCTCTTCAAACCATACACCGTTCAATACGAAATATTTGAGACTGTCCTTCAGCTTCTCCGCCGTCTTAGCCAGCGTGTCGCCGATGGCAGGTATTTTCTTAAGTAAATGTTCGACTTCTTCTTTAGCTTTCAAATAATGACGGTCTGAGCGGATTTTGCTCAAGTAATTATGAATCGCCCCAACGTTAGGAGCAATCGACATTTCATTGTCATTCAGAATGACCATAATATTTTTCTTCTCGTGACCGATATGGTTCATAGCCTCCAGCGCCATACCGCCGGTAATCGCGCCATCCCCGATAATGGCAACCACTTTATTGTGTTCGCCTTTCAGATCGCGCGCCATGGCCATCCCCATTGCCGCCGATAAAGAGGTACTGCTATGTCCGGCTTCCCAGACGTCATGTTCGCTTTCCGATCGCTTGATGAACCCGCACAAGCCTTTGTATTTGCGTAACGTATCAAACTTATCCTTACGCCCAGTCAAAATTTTGTGTACATACGCCTGATGGCCTACATCAAAAAGCAGTTTATCATAAGGGCTGTGAAACAAGGTATGTAAAGCGATGGTGAGCTCAACCACACCCAAGTTCGAGGACAGATGTCCACCTGTTACGGATAACTTCTCGATCAGAAATTGACGGATTTCACCCGCCAATGTCTCAAGCTCCGCTATGGATAACCGTTTCAAGTCCTCAGGTCGATTGATTTGTTCGAGCAGCACGCTTGTTTCCTCACTTTCAATGTGAAAATACGATGATTGGTTACACCATTATACCATAGTTTTGGATAAATCGTGAAAACCAGACCCGTAATCTCAAAAATATGTAAAAATAACCCTCTTAATGATCCCTATGCATCAAATAATCCGCCAGCTGAAGCAGCCTCTCCGGGTTCGCTATGCCGCCTTGCAGCAGCGCCCTCTTGGCTTGAGCCGTCAGCTCCTTCACCTTCATCTCGGAAGCTTCGAGTCCGATGAAATACGGATAAGTCACCTTCATCTGCTTCTCGTCGCTTTTCACCGGCTTGCCGAGTTTGATCTCGTCTCCGATAATATCCAGAATATCGTCCTGAATTTGGAAAGCAAGCCCGATCGCATTGCCGAATTCGCTTAGCGCAGCAAGCTGCGACTCCGACGCGCCGGCGATATGAGCTCCGGCCCGCAGCGAGAAGACGATCAGATCGCTCGTTTTGTGCAGATGGATGTATTCGAGTTCCTCCAGCTTCGTGATGCCCTGTTCGCCGAGCATATCCGCTGCTTGACCGCCAACCATACCTCTAGCGCCGGCAAAGTCCGCAAGCTCCTCCGTGATGGCAAGCACGCGCTCCGCAGGGATGCCGTGCGCTCTGTGGGCCTGCGCGATGCTGTGGAACGCATGCGTCAGCAGAGCGTCTCCGGCAAGGATGGCCATCGCTTCCCCATACACCTTGTGGTTGGTCAGCTTGCCTCTGCGGTAGTCGTCATTGTCCATCGCAGGCAGATCGTCATGCACAAGCGAATACGTGTGCACCATCTCGATCGCCAGTGCGACAGGCATCGCCGCCGTCTTGGAGCCGCCGAGCGCCTCGGCGGCGGCCAGAACGAGAATGGGGCGCAGCCGCTTGCCGCCCGCCATCAAGGAGTAGTTCATCGATTCCCGCAGCCTGCCAGGAACTATCCACGGGTCAGGAAGCGATTGGACTAATGCCGATTCCACCATGTTTGCGTGTAATGCGATATATTCATGTATTGTGCACGTCGTGTTCAACCTAATTCCCCTTATCTTCCAAGACAGGTTGGAAAGGCTTTCTGCTCACCGCGCCTGTTTCCCCTTCAACCAGCATCTCGATTTTCTTCTCGACTTGCTCGAGCTTCACACCGCACAGATGAGACAGGCGAACGCCTTCCTGATACAGCTCAATCGCTTTCTCCAGCGGCACGTCACCGCTCTCCAATTGAGCGACGATCCGCTCAAGCAGCTCGATGGCTTGCTCGAAGCTAACTTCCGTTTCATTCGTTGACATCTACGTTCTCCTCCATCCCCGATACTTGGCAGTCCAACCTGCCGTCTAAGAGCCGAATCTTCACACGATCCCCAACCTTCACTTGGGACACCGAGCGGATGAGCGTCTGCTCGTCCTCGTCGTACGCCAAGCTGTAGCCCCGCTGCATGACCTTCAGCGGGCTGAGCGCGTCCAGATGGCGGACGCTGGCCTGCCACTCCTGCTTCTTCCCGCGCAGGAGGGTCTGCATGGCCGTGAGCAGCTGCCGCCCTGACGTATCTAGGCGCCGCCTGGCGAACACGGCCTGCTCTTTGGGATTGAAGCCGGTGAGCTTACGCTCCAGCTTCATGTGCCGCTCCGCCAGCCGCTGAACGCGCTGGCGCATGCGGTAACCGAGCTGCTCCGTCAGCCGGTCGAGCCGCTCCGCAGGCTGCATCAGCAGCTGCCTGCGGGGGTTCGTCAGGAACGGGGAGCGCCGCAGGCGCTCCAGCCGTTCCTGTTTGCGCCGCAGCTGCTGAAGCAGCCCGTAGTGCAGCCGCTGCGCCTGCTGCGACAGCTGCTGCTTCAGCTCGGCGCGGCTCGGCACCGCGAGCTCGGCAGCCGCCGTCGGTGTCGGTGCCCGCAGATCGGCGACGAAGTCCGCGATCGTGAAGTCCGTCTCGTGGCCGACGGCCGAGATGACCGGGATCGCGGAGGCGCTGATCGCCCGCGCGACGGGTTCCTCGTTGAACGCCCACAGCTCCTCGAGGGAGCCGCCTCCGCGGCCCACGATGAGCACGTCGGCTTCACCGAGGCGGTTCATCGCTTCGATCGCTTTCACGATCGACGGCGCCGCTCCCGCTCCTTGTACCAGTACCGGGTACAGCAAGATCTGTACCGACGGGTAGCGCCGCTGTAGCGTGATGATGATATCACGGATCGCGGCCCCCGTCGGAGAGGTGATCACGCCGATCGCGCGCGGAAACCGGGGAATCGGTTTCTTGCGCTCCGGCGCGAACAGCCCCTCGGTCTCGAGCTTTTTCTTCAGCTGCTCGTAAGCCAAGTATAAGCTGCCGATGCCGTCCGGCTGCATCGACGTGACATAGAACTGGTACGCTCCGTCCCGTTCGTAGACGGAAATATTCCCGCGGGCAATCACTTTCGTGCCCTCTTTGGGAATGAAGCCGAGCCGCTGATTATGGGAGGCGAACATGATGCTCTTCAGACGCCCGCCCTCATCCTTCAGCGTGAAATACATATGTCCGCTGGAATGGTGCGTGAAATTGGAAATTTCGCCGCGAACCCACACATCCTGCAGCCGGTTATCGCTCTCGAGCAGCAGCTTGATGTAGCGGTTTAAATCCTTGACCGCGAAGATTTTCGTCTCGTTTCTGCCCATGACCATACGCTTCCGTTATACGCTCACATTCGCTTTGGCTGTTCGCGCCGCCGCGTCAACGGTGTTGCGCAGCAGCATCGTAATCGTCATCGGACCGACACAACCCGGCACAGGCGTAATGGCGCTTGCCACTTCTTTGACCGCTTCGAAATCCACATCACCCGTCAGCTTGCCGTCGGCAGGACGGTTCATGCCTACATCGATAACGACTGCGCCAGGCTTCACGTGATGCGCTTTGATCAAATGCGCTTTGCCCACGGCAACGACAAGAATATCCGCTTGCTTCGTGATCTCTTCCATATTCGGCGTGCGTGAGTGAACCACGGATACCGTTGCATGTTCACGAAGAAGCAGCATGGCCATAGGCTTACCCACAATGTTGCTTCTGCCTACGACAACCGCATGCTTGCCTGCGATTTCTACGCCGGTGCGCTTCAAAATTTCGATGACGCCATGCGGCGTACAAGGCTTCATTCCGTCTTTGCCAATCATCAGATTGCCGACATTGACCGGATGGAAGCAATCCACATCTTTGAGCGGGTCGATTTCATCAACGACCGCTTCTTCGTCAATATGCTTGGGCAGAGGTGACTGTACAAGAATACCGTGAATCCGGCTATCGCTATTAAATTTATGAATGAGTGCAATTAGTTCTTGCTGTGTTGTCGATTCAGGCAGGGCATGCACTTCGGAGTAGATGCCTACATCGTCGCACGCTTTCGCCTTGTTGCGAACATAAACCTGGGAAGCCGGATCCTCGCCCACAATGACAACAACCAAGCCGGGTTGATGGCCTTGCGTCGTCAGCGCGGCAGCATCCGCCCGAATCTCCTCGCGAATCGAACTAACTAATTCTTTGCCGTTAATAACTTGTCCAGACATGTGATTATCCCCCTAAGAATGTAGTGTACCTGCTTCGCAAGCTCCCGTTACGTAGGCGTAACCTTGCTCTTCAATTCTTCCACTTCTTTAATCATTTTACCGAGAACGCCGTTCACGAATTTCCCGGACTCGTCCGTCCCGTAATGCTTGGCCAAATCAATCGCCTCGTTCACGACAACCTTCGGCGGCACATCGTCCCTGTAGAGCATTTCATAAACGGCCAAACGCAGTACTTCACGATCAATGCGTGACAGCCTGTCCATCGCCCAACCCTTCAAATATTCCTCCAGCAGCTCGTCGATTCTAACTTTATTGTTATAAGTACCTTCAACCAGCTCCATAATGTAAGCTGCATTTAATTTGTCGCCTTTGATATCCAACTGCGTCTCATTGTCATGTTCCGCTTCGTGAACCGCAACCTGGACGGCTTCCTGAGGCGTCGCCTCATTCATTTGAATTTGGTATAGGCTCTGTACAGCAATTTCTCGTGCAACTCTGCGTTTCATTTTGTTCCTCCTAAGAGCTCTTTCTACTAGTATACGTCATATTGGAACCAATCCAAACAAAAAAATCCATGGTTATACCAGGGATTTTAGCGAAACATTCTCCATTTTTGCGTGAGATAGCGCCAAATGTCTTCCAGCATGACGAAACTTTCCTTGCGATCCACCTTGTTCCCGACATAAAAACCGACCAGAACGATGAATCCGAAGATCAACATATCCCAGAATCCGAAAAATAAGTAAATGAAACCGAAAAAAATACCTGCCGCCACTCCGACCACTTTGCCCCTATGGGACTCCCATAGCTCATTCCACATGCGTGGATTCACCTCTATTCGACTCGGCTCTTAAACGTTGGGGCGGACTGCACGATGTTTGCTACGAATACGGTTACGGAAGCTACAGGAATGCCGGTAATATCCTCAATGTAACTCTTCACAGTACTTTGCATCTCTTCCGTAAGTTCCGGAATCGAACTTTCCCCATCCACAATCGTTCTGATCGTAATCTCTAGACCGGATTGGTTCACTCTGACTCGCGCGCGCAGGTCTTTGGCGCCTTTCGTACGACCGGCCGCTTTCAGGGACAGATTCTCGACAGTTTCCATGGAGATGCGAATATCTCCGAAATCGGTGCGCTGATCGATTGATGGTGCTTGGGCACGCCCGCGGCGAAGCGTCAGGATGAGAAAACGGATTGAAATCAGCAGCATGGCCAGGGAAACGATTATTCCCGGATATGCGTAATTTTTCTCAAAATAAAAATTATGTAAGATTTGGCCTGCTTGTTCCATTGGGATCCAGCTCGATGCTGTGAACAATACGACGATGGAAGCAACGAATATAATTAGGCTATAGAGAAGCAGCAAGAGCCTGTCCACAATTTTACCCACGTAAGCTTGTCCCCTTCCTATAGTTAGAGGAAACCCCCTGCAACCTGTAGGGGGTTTCGATGATCCATATGGATGCAGCAACTCCGCCTATTTCACTCTTAGGGCAGTCGCTGTTTCTTCTTCGACCGGTTTATCTGCCTGTTTAAAATGAACATCATGAATATGAACATTAACTTCAACAACGCTTAGACCCGTCATTGATTCGATTGCATGCTTCACATTCTGTTGAATGGCGCTGGCAACCTCTGGAATGCGATTCCCATATTCGATAATAATGGAGACGTCAATGGCAGCTTCACGTTGTCCGACTTCGACCTTTACGCCTTTGGACAAATTTTTGCGTCCAAGCAATTCAGCAATGCCGCCAGCAATTCCTCCGCTCATCCCCGCTACTCCTTGCACTTCCACCGTTGCCAAGCCGGCAATGATTTCGATAACCTCGGGGGCAATCTGGATGCTGCCCATGTCTGTTTTGACGTAATCCGGAGCGATTGTGCTCATTGTGGCACCTCCTAAGTAATTTTTGGATAAGCCATCATTAATTTATTACTATACCATTTTGCCAAAAATATGACAAACGGTTGTCTACGAATTCGGATCGTTCACATCGTGCTCTTCCAAAAATTTGATATCGTGGTCGCCCTTGATAAATTTATTGTGCTCAAGCAGCTTCAAATGGAACGGAATCGTCGTATTCACGCCGTCGACCGCAAACTCGGTGAGCGCGCGCTTCATGCGGGCAATCGCTTCTTCGCGTGTGCTGCCCCAGACGATGAGCTTGGCGATCATCGAATCATAGTGAGGCGGAATCGTATAGCCCGGATACACCGCGCTGTCGACACGAACGCCGAACCCGCCCGGCGGCAAGTAAAACTTCACTTGACCCGCGGAAGGCATGAAATTGCGATTCGGATCCTCCGCATTCACCCGGCACTCGATCGCCCAGCCGTTAATGTGCACGTCCTCTTGGGAGAACGAGAGCGGATTGCCTTCTGCAACGCGAATCATTTCTTGAATAATGTCGACGCCTGTAATCATCTCGGTGACGGGATGCTCGACTTGAATTCTCGTATTCATCTCCATGAAATAGAAGTTTCCATCCGGTCCTAGCAGGAACTCTAGCGTTCCTGCGCCTGCATAGTTGACAGCTTTGGCTGCACGGACAGCCGCTTGACCCATCGCGGCGCGGGTTTCCGGCGTCAGGATTGGACACGGCGCTTCTTCGACAAGCTTCTGTCTGCGGCGCTGGACGGAACAATCGCGCTCGCCCAAGTGGACGACATTGCCGTGTTTGTCCGCTAGAATTTGAATTTCGACGTGCTTCATGCCCGTCAAATATTTCTCCAAATAGATGCCTGCGTTGCCGAAAGCGTTCTGCGCTTCCTGCTGGGCCGCTGTAATTTGGGCGACCAGCGTCTCTTCGTTCTCCGCGATCCGGATGCCTTTGCCTCCGCCGCCGGCTGTCGCTTTGATAATCACCGGATAGCCGATATCGCGGGCAATGGTGATGGCGTCATCCACGTTGTCTACCAAACCGTCGGAGCCTGGAATAATCGGTACTCTAGCTTCTTTCATCGTTTGCTTCGCTACCGCTTTATCCCCCATGCGGGAGATGGCATCCGGAGACGGACCGATGAACTCGATGTTGCAGCTTTCGCAAATTTCGGCGAAGTCCGCATTCTCAGCCAGAAATCCGTAACCGGGATGAATCGCGTCGCATTCCGTCAACGTCGCTACACTCATCAGGTTCGTGAAGTTCAAGTAGCTGTCCTTGGAAGCCGTCGGCCCAATGCAGTAGGCTTCATCCGCAAGCCGCACATGCAGCGCATCGCGATCCGCTTCCGAATATACAGCCACTGTATAGATGCCCAGCTCGCGACAAGCTCGGATAATACGAACAGCTATTTCTCCTCGGTTGGCAATTAGGATTTTATGAAATTTCATTCTGTTTCCTCCTAAGAGTTTTCCGTGCGGAAAACTGACTTACTCCGGTCTTACCAGAAATAAAGGTTGACCGTACTCCACAAGCTGCCCGTTCTCGACGAGCACTTCGACGATTTCGCCTTTGATCTCTGCTTCAATCTCATTCATCAATTTCATAGCTTCAACGATACATACGACGGTTTTGTCGCCGACTTTCTGGCCAACGCTTACGAAAGGAGCGGCACCAGGGGAAGCAGACTGATAGAAAGTTCCTACCATCGGCGAAACGATCTTATGTAAAGATAAGTCCTCTTGCTTGGCATGTCCAGCAGGAGCAGAAGTCTCGATTGCCGCAGCAGGCGCTGTGTTCACAGGAGCGCTTGGGGCGATCGGAGCATATGTTTGTTGAACGGGGGCCGTTACGTATACAGGCTCAGGTTTATTCGGCTTGCGAATGGACAAGCGCGCACCTTCATTTTCAATTTCAAGTTCTTGTAAAGAGGATTGATCGACGAGTTTGATTAACTCTTTGATTTCACTCAATTTGAACATTCATGTCACTCCTTCAAAGTTGGTGAACCATTAAAAAATGCGGTTTCATAGCCGCAACGTATGTATTATACCCATAAACGCAAGAAATGGAAAGAGTCCAGTTTTGTCCGGACCCTTTCCATCGCTATTTCGAGAAGGCTCGGCAGCCTCGCGTCCCTATGGGCGCACGTATTTGATCATGATGTTTTCCGGTGCTGCGCCTAGCTCTTTCACTACCATGTCAACGATTGTAACGCCTTGGCTTTTCTCCAGTTTATCACTTTGAACGGTGACCTTCCATTTGTTGCCGTCTTGATTGATGATCGCCTGCGGGAAGTCTTTCATCAGCACATCTTGCAGATTTTCAACTTTTTCTTGAACGTCTGTCAGCTTGGCAAGGTCATTCGTTGCTTTCGCTACAGCCTCAGGCGTCTTCTTCGCATCAACGATGATTTCCATGAGCTCCGTGGATGCTTTGCTGAAATATTCGCTTTGTTTCATTTGCTCGTTCGTGAAGAAATCGCTGGCGGAAGTCGTTTTCGCTTGCTCTTCCATTTGCTTCAGCACTTGATCGTCCGTTTTGGCGCTGGTGCTTGTGCTAGTGCTTGTGCTTGTATTCGTCTTGGCATCTGTTTTCACATCTGTTTTCACATTTGTTTTAGCATCTGTTTTAGCATCCGTTTTTACATCTGTTTTTGTAGAATCTTGCGGCGTTACCGCTTTGTTGTCGACTTTTGCGTCAGTGCCTGTTGTTGCTTTCACATCTGTTTTTGCTCCGCTGACAGGATCAACCTGACTCATATCGATCTTCACTTCTTGAGCGGTCTTCGTCGTTGCCGTCGATGCCAGATCAAGCTTATTGACATCCTCGGTGAACAAATAGTACGCGGAGAGCACCACCATCAAGCTGAGCATGGATACGAGCCAAATCGTTTGTCTTTTTGCGTTCATTGTTTATTCCTCCTCATTTATAATTAGCTTGGCATTTATTCCCCGGTTTTCCGGGGTAAAATGGAAATTCGGTGTACCGGGACATCCAATCCCCGTTCTACAGCCTCGGATATCATTTTCTTCACCGTTAAATTTTCGGCGCCTTTGGCCACAACGATGACGCCTCTGATTTTCGGCTTAATGTATTTGAGCACGAGCGGCTTCTGGTCGCCCGACACTTGATAGAGAACGACTTCCCCGCTGCGCGTTACCTGGGAAATATTCCGCGTCGCCCCGCCGTTGTCGCGTTCTGTCGTCATTTGCTGGTTGTCGTTGTAATTTTTGTCGACGGTCAGTTCCTCCGTCGATTCGATCGTCACCAGCACTTCCACATCGCCGACGCCAACGATTTTCTGCAAAATCTCCTTCAGCTGAGCTTGATAGGCTTGTTCATAGTCGTGGAAGCTTGAATTCTCCTTCGGCGTACCGCCGAGGAACGTTTCTTGGCTTGGTGGCGGAGATGCTCGGCCCGTATTGATGGGATCAACCTCTTTGACAGTCATAAATGCGTTCAAAATCATCAGCGCCGCACCCAAAAGTCCGATCATGATAACCCATAGGACCGTGTTTTTGCGTTTGGGGCCACCCGGGCCTCCGCCGAATTTGTGCTCCATCCATTGCAGCAATGTTCCCACCTTTTCACCTCGCAATCCTTCCATTTCCTTGCTCGACTTGAATATCAATGTGCGCCGGCTCTACGAGCCAGTTGCGCGTGATACCTTGCTTCAGTCTGTCGATTTCCTGCCGGGACCGGGCTGTAACTTCTGGGGCTGCGGCCGCTTTCTCATCCTTGGCGTTGGCGGCGCTGGCGTCAATCCGTATGGGGTCAATCGGTTTAACCGGTTCCATGACTGCAATGCTGTTGGAGCCGGGAGAAGGCTGCGCCTGGCTGCCCGGTTCTATATCATCAAGGGTGACCCTCACTCTTGCAATGGCGGGCTTCCCGTTATTGTCAATTTGTGCAACCACCTGAACGTCCTTGACGGTTAGATCCGTCTGCTTTTGCAAATCTTCTTTCATTAGTCCCGCTATTTGCGTTTGCAGCATTTGCTGGGATTGCTTCTGACCCTCAGCTTGCAGCTTCCGGGCGGTTTGCGTGATGGCCTCGAGCGATTGCATCCCCGAACTTCCCGCATTCGCGCCGGCCAGGAGCGTCGTATCATTCTGCTTTCGTTCGGCTGCGCTTAGCAGTTGCTCCACATCCCAATTTTTCTGAAACAGCTGCAACACCGGCGATAAGAGCGTCAGCAGGATGAACAGGCTCATCACCGTTTTGACATACCGCTGCATGGCGCTGCTGGGGAGCAGAAGATCGACGAAAGTAGCCAGCATTATGACCATAATGACCGTCTTCAGCCATCCGGCTAACCAATCCATAGCTGATCTCCTTTCACCGCATCATCACGGAGACATTGCTGATCGTAATCATGATTGTCAGAGCCAGGAAGAACATTAAACTTACGGCGGCGAGGGCCGCAAACACATAGATCAAGCTCTTGCCTATCGTTTGCAAACAAGCGATGATGGGGCTGTCGCCCAAAGGCTGCATGATAGCTGCCGACAGATTGTAGATGAAGGCTAGCGTTAATATTTTGACCGCCGGGAAGGCGCACAGCATGATGAGTATAACGACACCGACGAGACCGATCGCATTTTTGACCAGCAGCGATGCGCCGATGACCGTCTCCGTGGCGTCGGAGAATAACCGGCCGACGACAGGTACGAAGTTGCCCGTGATGTACTTGGCCGTTCGAATCGCGACACCGTCGCGCACGGCCCCGGTTGTCCCCTGGATGGAGATGACGCCGAGGAAAACCGTTACGAAGACGCCTAGCGCGCTAAGACTGATCGTTCGGAGCAGGTTCGCCAGCTGCGTAACCTTGTATTTATCGCTTAGCGAGCTTACGATGTGCAGCACCGCCGAGAAGAACAGAAGCGGAAAAACAAACACATAAATCGCCGTACCGACGGAGTGAATCATGAAGACGATCAGCGGATGCAGGATCGCTACGGACGTCACATTCCCCATAGAGGCTAGCAGTGTCAGCAACAGCGGCATAATCGCAATCATGAACTGGATCATGGAGCTAATGGCGGTTTTGGCATATCCGATCGCTATGCTGAAGGAGTTAATGGCGATGATGATTAGAACCATATAGGTGATGGAATAGCCTAATTTGCTGACCGTATTCCGCTCGAAGGAGCTTTGGAGCGTCTCCAGGATCATGCTGAAAATCGTCAGTATCACGATGGAGGCCAGCAGCTTGCCGTTGATAATAATTTCGTGGAACACGTAACGCAGCAAGCCTTTGAACAAGCTTGTGACGGAGATGCCCTTCGTGCCCATCAGCAGCTCCATGAAGCTCGGCGTCTTGCTTTCGGGGAAGTAGCCCCCGTAATCTCTCATGAGCTTATCCCAATATTGCTCGACAGGCTCCGTATTCAAATGCTCGGCCTGCTCTCTGATTATCGCGTCCGTCGGCGATTCGGCCGCCCCGTAGTTCGACATGCCCAGCCACAGCGCCATGATCATGATAAGCAGAAGGAGCCAACGGTTGTTCAACTTCTGGTACGAATAAAGTGGGTTCATAAGTCGTCACTCCTAAATGGATCATCTAAGCGGGCAGCAGCTTCACGACGGTTTCGATAATGACGGTAATGATCGGAATCGCCATCACCATGATGAGCACTTTGCCGGATAGCTCGATCTTGGAGGCGATGGATTCTTGTCCGGCATCACGCACGATTTGGGCGCCGAATTCAGCAATGTAGGCAACGCCAATGATTTTCAGGATCGTTTTGAGAAACACCATGTTGATACTGGATTTTTGCGCCAATTCTTCGAGCACCTGGATGACACTGGAGATTTTGCCGATGAGAAACAAGAAAATCAGAATGCCGGTAAAGGCGGCCAGCAAGAACGCAAACATGGGTTTCTGCTCCTTAATGATGAGCGTCAGTATCGTGACGATGAGCCCCAAGCCGACAATCTGGATGATTTCCATACGGCGCACCTCATTGGAATAAGAAGATCGTTTTGATTTCTTTGAATAAATGATCCAGCATGCTGACGACCATGAAGAGCACGACCACGAAGCCGATGACCGTGACCCAGTGTGCCATATCCTCTTTGCCCATCTGCTTGAGCACCGAATGGATCATCGCGATGATGATGCCGATGCCGGCGATCTGGAAAATGGCATTCACATCTACGTTCATTCCAGGCACCTCACTCTGTTGACAAGGAACATTCCTGAAGAGTCCCCTGCTTCCCTTAATACATCAAAATGACGATCAATGCTCCGATTAGGACGCCGAGGCTTTTCCACATTTTCTCGTAGCGCCGCTGCTCTTCCCTTGACTCGGTCTCTTCGGTCTGCAGCTGCGAGATGGCCAGCCGCAAATGCTTGATCTGATCGGCCCGGTCCGTCGCCCCAAGAACGGCTCCCAGCCCCAGAACGATCTCTTGTTCGGGCTGCTTCATCGAAGTTCTCGTCCACACCTCTCTAACACTCTTATGCCAAATCTCCCGGGTAGATGCCCCATCGCCGGCCAATAATCGTTCAGCCGTCAACCGGAATAAGGAGGAGAGCGGCTCCGCAACCTGCTTGCCTAACGACTGGAAGGCTTCCGGCAGCGGTGTCAGGGCATAAGTGATTTCCGTCTCCATCCGGCCCAGCGCCGAGATCAGCAATCTGATTTGTTTGGGGCGCCTGACGTAATGTGCGGCTTGCAGAAAACCGTACAAGGTTGCAGCGCCGATAATGAGAACACCGCCCAAAAATTTCAGCATCTTTCATCATCCTTTAGTCATAGGATTGAGCTCCAGCGGTTGACCCAGCCGGTCCAAGATTCGAAAGGAAGCCGGGGCGCCTTTTCTTCGATGCAGGATGACATATCTCGTAAATACACCCTCTTCCAAAAGCTGCTTCAGCACCGGCCTTAACCGTACATCCTCGTAATCGGCGCCATGGGCGGTCGCTACGATCCGGATTCCGGTATGAACGGCCTCATGAATGGCCGCTGCGTCCTCCGGCCTTCCGATTTCATCGACGATCAGCACATCCGGCGATAAGGAGCGAATCATCATCATCATGCCTTCCGCCTTCGGACATCCGTCCATCACATCGGTGCGCGGCCCCAGATCGAATCTCGGCACGCCCTTGTCGCATGCCGCAAGCTCTGAGCGCTCGTCGACGACTCCTACTTTCTTCCCGGATGTGTTCAAGCCGCCCGCCCCCCATTCCCCCCGCGAGATCAATCTGGCCAAATCGCGAATCAGCGTCGTCTTCCCTTGCTGCGGCGGCGAGATGACAAGCGTGTGGTGAACGCTGCGGCGGTAAGGATCGAACAGGTGCGGCAGAACCTGCCTGCCGACACCCTGCACTTCGCGGGCGATTCGAATGTTGAACGAGCTCACATCGCGAATCTGCTTCACATCACCTTGATCGAGCACCGTTCGCCCAGCCAGTCCCACACGATGGCCTCCGGCAATCGTAATATAGCCTCTGCGCAGCTCTTCCTCATGCGTATACATCGAATGGTTCGTGAGCATCTCCAGCAGCGTGTGACAATCTTGTTTGGTCGGCTTGTAGGCCATCTCTTCCTGAGTCACCGGTTTGCCGCGATCGTCAACGAACGCATACCCGTCGCCCCAGCTAATCTCGAGGGGCCGCGATTCTCGTACCCTGACTTCCTCGACGCCGGCTTGTACGTCCTGCGGCAATGCCGATAAGAGAACCCGGAGCGTGTGGGGGAAGATGTGCAGGACGGCATTCAACATAGTTAGACATCCCTCCAAGTTGTCCAGTCTTCTATACTCATTTCTATGATTTAATAGAAAGAAATATGACCGATTACTTTTTTAAAATACCAATGAAAAGACAGCTTACTCCCGCAAGGACCCAGAGCATCTTTCCGTAAGAAAGCTTCTCTGCGATCCCTACTAATCCAATCGTAGTCGTTGCTAGCAGTACTAGAGGACCTACTAGAGCAAGCGTAGAGTTCACCAGGAGCGCTTTCTCCACCGTAGCCAGCCGCAACATGACAATCGCTGCGATCAATTCGAAACTTCCCGACATCATTCTGAGGGATGCCATCGTAAGGACAATTTTGTTCATCGTTTCTACTCCTCTCGTAAAAAAGGTCAAAGCTTTCTACCCTACCTTATGCAGGCTCGTCTGATTTTAGGCATACTGGGCACCACCATTCTCCCCCATGCATATGCTGTTCTCATATTGAACCTTCGAAGGACAGTGAGGAGAAATAAAGATGGAAGTGACCTCTTATTTGAATTGGAACCCCGTTCTGGCCGACCCAACAGGTAGACGGCAGGCCAAACCAAGAACGCTGGGTAAGACGATGGTGATGGATAAAGGTTTAGGACCGTGCGCTTTCCAAGATTTGCTTCATACGGCGAGCCATCATGTGGATATGATTAAGCTCGGGTTCGGCACCTCTCCGCTTTACCCGGAGTCCGTGCTAAAAAGCAAGATCAATTTAGCCAAAGAAAACGGGATATGCATCTATCCCGGAGGCACTTTTCTAGAGGTTGCCATTACACAGAATGCAGTAGACGATTATTTCGACATGGTCACCGCACTCGGATTCAATGGCTTGGAAATTTCCAACGGAACCATCGACTTCTCCCGCAAGCTGCGCAATGAGCTTATCAAAAGAGGGATCGAAGAAGGACTAGAGGTCGTTACGGAATATGGCAAAAAAGGATGGGGTTCCGCGATTGAATTGGAGGAGCTCATCGAAACGGTCATGCTGGATACGGAGATGGGGGCTGTTCTCGTCACCGTAGAAGCCCGCGAATCCGGCATGGGGGTTGGCATTTTCGATCAACAAGGGAAATGTAAGGACGAGGAAGTCGAGCAAGTTCTCTCCGCGGTGCCGGGGGACCGGCTTCTCTGGGAAGCTCCGCTTAAGAGCCAGCAGGTGCATCTGATCAACATGCTTGGACCGCAGATCCATCTGGGCAACATCGCTCCCCATGAAATCATCGCCTTGGAAGCGCTGCGGAGAGGGCTGCGTTCCGATACGTTGTCCTTAGGTACCAGAAAGGATTAAATCATGCATATCGAAGTAGTCGCCACTATCGGCGAAGCAAGGAATGACGATTTGCTTCATAAAACCGTCGTCGTCATCGATGTCTTGCGGGCAACGAGCACGATTGTAACCGCACTCGTTCACGGCTGTAAATCTATCGTCCCTGTAGAGACCGTTCTGAAAGCCAAGGAGCTGTACCGGGAAGGCGATCTGCTGGGCGGGGAGCGATTCTGCAAAAAAATACCGGGGTTCGACTTCGGCAACTCGCCGCTGGAATACACGAAGGAAGCCATTCAAGGCAGACGCATCATTCTGACGACGACGAACGGCACGCGCGGTATCCAGAAAGCGGTAAAAGCCGACAATGTGCTCGCAGGCTCTTTCTTGAACAGCCGGGCATGCGCGGAAACCATCGCCCATCTGAAACGCGACACCGTCATTGTATGTGCGGGAACGCAGGACGTCTTCTCTCTGGAAGACGGACTTTGTGCGGGGCATATGCTGGAAGAATTGGCTGCGGTAGTAGGGGAGAAACCATTATCGACCAATGATTTCGGTTTAGCCATGCGGGGGTGCTACCTGCAGGTGAAGGACCGGCTGCTTGATACTTTGCTGACATGCTCGAATGGCAAAAAAATGTGCAAAACCGGATTCCAGGCGGATATCGTCGCTTGCGCGCAAACGAATATCACAGACCAGGTCCCGATTCTGGAAGGGGATCAAATGGTGCTTCTTCAACGGAATCTGGCTCGCCCGGCGTTCTAAATACAAGCCCCTCTCATAAACTAAGATGGAAGTATGCGGACGAGGGGTTATGTGGATGAATGGCAATATACTGTTAGTAATACTCATCGTAATTGGACTCATTGGCCGGTCTCCGATCATAACGACGGCTTCTTGCTTGCTGTTGGCTGTAAAACTGGTAGGCCTGGTGCGGTTCTTTCCGACGATGGAACGAAGAGGCCTGGAGCTGGGGCTGCTCTTCCTGACGATCGGCGTGTTAGTGCCCTTTGCCAGCGAACGCATCACAATGAAGCATATCTTATCGGTCTTCACGACATGGCCTGGCATTATCGCCTTGCTAGGCGGAGCTATTGCTACTTATATGAATGGCAAAGGTTTGGAGCTATTGAAAATAGACCCACAGTTGATTGTGGGTCTAGTTATCGGTTCCATATTCGGTATTGTATTCTTGCGCGGAATTCCGGTTGGCCCTCTGATGGCCGCCGGGATTACCGCTTTTCTGCTTAAACTTGCTTATTTCATATCGGATAAATTCAGCTGACAGGTATTATCTGCGATCTTGCGGGCCGCCAACGAAAGCCTGCTCCGTTGTGTCCAAGCCATATGCGGTATGCAGCGATTGAATGACTTCGTTCAGGTTGGAATTGTCAATGACACAGGACACTTTGATCTCGGACGTGCTGACGAGGGAGATCGAGATGCCCAGATCGGAAATGACTTTAAACATCGTCGCGGCAACCCCTGGCGTGCTGACCATGCCTGCGCCCACGATGGATACTTTCACCAGGTTGACTTCGGAAGTGACTTCACGGAAGCCGATTTCACCGCGAATGGATTCGATCGCATCCAGCGCTTTCTCACGGTCCGCCAGTGTCGTCGTGAATGAGAAATCCGCCGATCCGTTGATTACGCCGCTTTGTACGATGATGTCTACATCGATTTGCACCTCGGCAAGCGCCAAAAATACTTTGGCCAGCTGGCCCGGCTTCTCAGGTACACCTAGAATACTTACTCTTGCCACATTCTTGTCATATGCGATGCCGCGGACGACGATCCCTTGCTCCATCACTGCTTCCTCCTTCACGTTGGTCCCTTCGTTGTTCGTAAAACTGGAACGCACCACTAAGGTAACGTTATAATTTTTGGCGTATTCCACCGCTCTGGGATGAAGCACGGCCGCTCCCAGGTTGGCAAGCTCGAGCATTTCGTCATAAGAAATCTCGTTAAGCTTTCTCGCTACTTTCACAATGCGTGGATCCGTCGAATAAATCCCGTCGACGTCCGTGTAGATCTCACACAGATCCGCTTTAATGGCAGCAGCAAGCGCAACAGCCGTCGTATCGGAACCGCCGCGGCCCAGCGTTGTAATCTCTCCAGCTTCTGTCATCCCTTGGAAGCCGGCTACGATAACAACATTGCCGTTATCCAGCGCTCTCAGCACACGCTCAGGCTGAATATCGGTAATTCTCGCTTTGCCGTGCACAGCTTCTGTATAAATACCGCTCTGCCAGCCGGTGTAAGAAACCGCCTGCTCCCCTAAACTATGTATCGCCATCGATAGGAGCGCTACGGAAACCTGCTCCCCAGTCGTTAACAGCATATCCATTTCACGAGCCGGCGGGGCTCCGTCGTAAATTTGCTTAGACAGGTCGATCAAATCATCCGTTGTATCTCCCATCGCAGATACGACAACAACGCACTTGTGCCCTGCTTGTTTTCGCTCCACGATTCTTTTTGCCACACGCTTCATTCGCTCCGCATCACCGACAGAGCTTCCGCCAAATTTCATCACGATTAGAGACAAAGCTGACCCACTCCTAACGCATACTAGTGCATAACAATTCAATATTATAGCATAAAATGTCTTTTTGTGATACGAATTGGACGCGCCATATAAAAAAACTCCCTGACTGTCAAGTCAGAGAGGCTTGTCCTAGCAGCGACTAGGCGCGAGAGATATATTTGCCGTCATCCGTATCGATGGAAAGCACGTCGCCTTCGTTGATGAACAGAGGCACTTGAACAACAAGACCTGTTTCCATTTTCGCGGATTTCAGAGCGCCTTGCGCCGTGTTGCCTTTCACGCCCGGCTCTGTTTCAACGACTTTCAAGTCAACGCTTTTCGGCAGGTTGATCCCCAGAATTTCACCTTGGTAGCTCATAATTTTGATGTTCATGTTCTCCAAAAGGAAATTCAGTTCCCATTTCAATTGGTCGCGGGACAGGCTCGTTTGGTCGAAAGTTTCGTTATCCATGAACGTATACTCATCGCCGCTCGCATACAGGTATTGCATTTCGCGGTTCTCGATGTGCGCGCGGCCAACGTTCTCGCCTGCACGGAATGTGCGCTCAACGGTGTTGCCGTTGCGCAGGTTTTTCAGCTTGGAGCGCACGAATGCAGCACCTTTACCTGGTTTAACGTGTTGGAAATCCAATACGGTAAAAATATCGTGGTCTACTTCGATCGTAAGACCTGTTTTGAAATCATTTACTGAAATCACTTGTGAATCCCTCCGCTAGTCAATAATAAGAAAATCTTTTGTAGAGTTTGTAAGTATTTTAATGCCGGTGTCGGTAATTACGACGTCATCCTCAATGCGCACTCCCCCGAAGCCGGGAAGATAAATGCCGGGTTCAACGGTAACCACCATACCAGGAGTTAAAATCGTATCCTCGGTTTTGGACAAACGCGGAGATTCGTGAATCTCCATGCCCAGTCCGTGACCGGTGCCATGGCCGAAGTAATCCCCATAGCCATGCTTCACGATGACATCACGCGAGTAAGCATCGCCTTCTCTGCCTGTGATGCCGGGCTTTAGATTAGCCAAGCAATTCAGTTGGGCTTCCAGAACGATATCATAGATTTCTCTGTGCTTGTCTGTAGGCTTACCTAGCATAACCGTTCTAGTGATATCTGAGCAATACCCTTTATAATACGCTCCAAAATCCAATTTGACAAATTCGTTCATCCGAAGCAGTCTTTCACCGGCTTTGCCGTGCGGCAGCGCCGAGCGCTCGCCGGAAGCGACGATCGTTTCGAAGGAAGTCGACGTTCCGCCGTTCTTGCGGATGAACATCTCGATTTCGAGGGCGATGTCCAATTCCTTCACGCCAGGTTTAATGAAGTTCAGAATGTGCGAGAATGTCTGATCGGCCAAATCCGCCGCTTCCTGCATCACTTGCAGCTCTGCGTCGTCCTTGACCATGCGGATCACTTCAAACAGGCGCGAGGTCGGCACAAGCTCAATGCCCGGCAAGGAGGCCTGGTAGCTGAGATAGTCGCCGTACGACACGTCTCCTTGCTCGAATCCAAGCTGCGTGAGCCCTTGCTTCTGCAGCAGCGCCAGAACGGTCTCCATCGGTTTAGGACCGTGTTCGACGACCTCGAACAATTTGGCTTGTTGAGGCGCTTGCGTCATATAACGGAAATCGGTTATTAGGATTGCGCGGTCTAATGTGATAAGTACATAACCGGAAGAACCGGTGAAGCCAGATACATATGTACGGTTATAGGCATTCGTGATGAGTACAGCCGGTAATTGTTGCTCTTGCATAACCTTGCGAAGACGTTCAATACGTTTCTCCTGCATCTTAATCACCAATCTTTCTACGATTCTACATATGAGATACTAATGCCCGCAAGCCAAGTTCATAGCTCTGGGGTCCGAACCCGCTGATTTGTCCGAGGACGACGGGAGCGGTAACCGAGTGATGGCGGAATTCCTCGCGTTTATGAATGTTCGACAAATGCACTTCGACAGCAGGCAATTGAACCGCGGCTAGCGCGTCGCGAAGCGCATAGCTGTAATGCGTAAACGCACCGGGGTTAATGAGAATGCCGTCCTTCGTTCCGAAGGCTTCATGAATTTTATCGATAATTGCGCCTTCGTGATTCGATTGGAAGCACTCCAGTTCAACCGACAAGACCTCGGCTAATTCCGTCAAGCCTTGAATAATGGCTGAAAGGGAAACCGTTCCATAGACGCCTGGTTCACGAATGCCCAGCATATTCAAGTTGGGCCCGTTAATGACCAGCACTTTTTTCAACAGGAATCACTCCCCAGCATTTTTCAGTCACATAGACGTTATGAGCCTATTTAACCTTTGATATTTTACCATAACTTTCATGTCTTGTGTATAGGCGTTCTTGTCTTCGTATCCGTGTACTCAATTGCGATCGAATAACCGATGAACATCCCCCAGACCAGGAATAAACAGAAATCGCTCAGGTTGGTATTCAGGTCGAGATCGCCGATCCAGTAAGTCATCCCCGCGAGCGGTCCGATCAACAAATATATGGCTGCCCACCATACAGCGCCGTAACCGATTCCCCACCAGGCCGACTGCAGCTTCCACATCGTGACCATGTAAATGAAGGCAGCCAGGATGGAGAACAGCATGAAAAATCCCCAACCGATCAGCACCCCCTGCCATGTCAGCAAAAAGTCATGCTTAAAGAACGGTTCTACGAGAAAACCAATCGATATTTTGGTGAATTTCAAATATTGCTCAACGATTTTCACTGCTCCCCATATAAGCCCTGCAAAAAAACCGATGTAAACCGCAAACAGCCACCGGTTCGTTTTGATTTTCTCCACTTGCTTCTCACTCATCTGCGATTCTCTTCCTTTCTTAACGTAGGTTCACGTAATATCAGGCATGAATAGTATGTTCTACCGTTATCGGTAGCATTCAACCCCTGAATCCGTTACAATAAGAAAGTACGTCAAACCGAATCGAAGACTGATAAGAAGGTGGATCTCATGGCAGAACAAAACAGTATATATGGTGGACAAGCCGTCATCGAGGGCGTCATGTTCGCAGGAAGAAATGTGCATGTAACCGCCGTGCGCAAGAAAGACGGATCAATGGATTTCCTTGAAGTTCCGAAGAAAGATATCCCTTGGGTTCAAACACTCAAAAAAATCCCATTCATTCGCGGGATCGTCGGCATTATCGAATCCAGCGCCAAAGGCGCACAGCATCTCAATTTCTCCGCCGAATCATTCGCCGAGCAGGAAGGCGACCAGGATAAAGCCGCTGCGAAAGAGGAGAAACCGGGCTTTTTCTCCAACATTTCCATGATTTTGGGTGTCGCCGTCGTCGGCGTACTGTCCTTTCTTTTTGGCAAATTCGTGTTCACCTTGGTTCCCGCCGTTATTGAACAGTTTTTGTTCCAAAATGTATTTAGCAATCAAATTCTTCATAATCTTATAGAAGGCGTAATCAAAATCATCTTGCTTGTCGGATATATCTATTTCATATCCTTAACGCCTATGATTCGCAGGCTGTTCCAGTATCACGGGGCCGAGCACAAAGTAATTTCCGCCTATGAAGCCGGGGTTGAGCTTACGGTCAGCAACGTGCAGAAATTCAACACGCTGCACTACCGCTGCGGCAGCTCCTTCATCGTCTTCACCGTGCTGATCGGAGTCGTCATTTACTCGTTCCTGCACTATGACGGTTATGTGGAGCGCATCGTACAGCGTTTGCTGCTGCTTCCAGTCGTCATCGGGGTATCGTATGAAGTGCTGCGATTCACGAACTCCTTGCGCGATGTGCCGGTGCTGCGCTTCCTGGGATATCCGGGACTGTGGCTGCAGCTGTTAACAACCAAAGAGCCAGAAGACAGTCAAGTCGAGGTATCGATCGCTTCCTTCAACCGGATGCGCGAAGCCGAAAAAAGAATCATGGAGGGACGGGCATGAGAAGAAGATTTTCGCCGGTCGAAATCGCCATCGGTGTTCTGATTGCGATTGGATTGTTGGTCAATCTGCCAACTTTATTCATACCGATTCTCGTGTTAGGCATCATCTTTCTGCTGTACAAATTCCCGCCGAATCGCTGGAAGACGATATCGTTCGGCCGCGGCCCATCCAAAGTAAAAAGGAAGAACGCCAAGTTTCGGGTCATTAACGGATCCAAAGACTCTGATTCGGACGATTATCCGAGATATCATTAATCCGCTTTACTTTGTGGGAATCCGCTGCACATATTTCTCATATTCCGCTTCATAGATTTGTGCGGACCATCTGTTGAAATAATCCTTGGATGAGCGGTACCCGGAATCATACAAGGCTAAGCTCAATTCCTTCGACAAGTTAAATTGTGTGTTTCCGACACCTAGCGTTGGAATTTTCACGGTCCGGAAACGGTTCTTCTGCTCGATGTAGCGTTCGTCATGCGCACTGAGCATCGTGCCGAACAATGCTTCGAGCATCGTAATGGGGCCTCGGATCCGGTGCGTTGTCAAATCGCTCTTGCCGACGAGCTGGAAGCCGATAACGGGAATTTTCTCCTTCCGCTCCCCCGGTTCGTCGAATAACCATAACGGATAGTTGCTGAGCAAGCCGCCATCCACGATATAATAAAACTGCTCTGTGAAAGGCGTTGCCTTCGCAGAGCTTTTTATTTTGCGGCGGATCATCACCGGATCGAAGAAGTAAGGGATGCTCGTGCTCATGCGAACCGCTTTGGCAATGGAAAACTGCCGGGGATCAATCCCGTACTGCGCGATGTCTTCCGGCAATATCAGCAGCTTGCCTTGCGTAATGTCGGAAGCGATGATGCGCAGCTGGTTCTTCCGGAGATCGCCAAAATTACGAATCCCTTTTGCTGCAAGCTGAAGATTGACCCAGTGCTCCAGCGCTTCCCCGGAGTACAGCCCTTTCTTAATCAGCAGCCGCGCGGCGGGACCGATAATTTTGGCATTGAAGATCGGCGAGCGCTGCAGGAACGATTTGAAGGGCGCCCTCATGATCATTTCTTTCATTTCCTCCCCTGTGTAACCGGCAGCCAGAAAAGCCGCCACAATCGAGCCTGAGCTTGTACCTGCGACTTGATGAAAGACATGTCCCTGATTCATCGCCGCACTGACGCCTCCGGCCAAAGCGATCCCTTTCACGCCACCGCCCTCGAATACACCGTTGATTAACAAATTCGACACCCCTCCCCGAAATCTAACAAAGGGCTTTCTTTGTTATGTATGCTGGAGCAGTTTGTTTCTATGCGCAAAAAAAAACAGAGACCGCAAACTGCGGTCTCTGCTTAGTTATCAGCATCTAAATCTTTACGCACATTCATGAGTTCGCCGACCCGAGCTTCGTCTCTGCGGAAATACTCAACCAGCGTTTCGATACAAGTAATGGAGTCCCAACTCAAATGATGTTCGATTCCTTCTACATCTTTATATATATTATCCTCTTGGACGCCAATGATCGTTAAAAAGTTCTCGAGCAGTTGATGCCGGTCCACCAATCGCTTGCCCATCTTCTTCCCTTTCGGGGTTAACATCAAGCCGCGGTATTTCTCATAAATCAGATAGTTATCCTTATCCAGCTTCTGAATCATCTTCGTTACGGATGAGGGGTGCACCTCAAGCCCTTCAGCAATGTCGGAGACACGAGCGTAACCTTTCTCGTCTATGAGCTTATATATTCTCTCCAGATAGTCTTCCATGCTCGGTGTAGCCATTGCGTTATTTCCCCCTGCTTTTTCCTTAATTTGCTGCCACTTGCTTACCTATCATAATCCATCAACCTAGACGCGGTCAAATCTCCCATGACTCAATCGGCGGCGGCGATGGTACACTAAACGACAGGAACACGCTTGATTACACGCGATGAAAGGAGTTTCCCATGTCTACCGAGCTGCTCGCCAGACCCGTTCCAACGACATCCGTGTTCGTACCGGAGCTTGTTTATTTTGAACCTGATGCTATGAATTATACCAAAGGCCAGCAAATCTATGAATGGGCAAAAGGCCAAGGCTTGGAGATCCATATGACAACCTCCCACAATCAAATCCGCGATCTTCCCGGCGATTCCGAACTTGAGAAATACCGCATAGCCAAACGAACGCTTGTTGTCGGAATACGCAAAACGCTCAAATTCGATACCTCCAAGCCGTCGGCCGAATATGCGATTCCGATCGCCACCGGTTGTATGGGACACTGCCATTACTGTTACCTTCAGACGACGCTTGGCGCTAAGCCTTACATTCGTGTGTATGTCAACATGGATGATATTCTCGGTGCCGCCCAGAAGTATATCGACGAAAGGCTTCCCGAAATTACCCGCTTCGAGGCGGCCTGTACTTCCGATCCGGTCGGGTTGGAGCATATTTCCGGCTCATTGAAGCAAGTGATCGAATTTATGGGACAGCAGGAACACGGACGTTTGCGGTTTGTGACCAAGTATCACCATGTCGAGCCGCTCCTCGATGCCAAGCATAACAAGCATACCCGGTTTCGTTTTAGTGTAAATGCAGATTATGTGATCAAAAACTTCGAGCCCGGAACTTCCAAATTCCATGAAAGAATTGAAGCCGCGGGCAAAGTGGCCAAAGCCGGGTATCCCCTAGGCTTCATCATCGCCCCGATCATTTGGCATGAAGGTTGGGAGCAAGGCTATGCCGAATTGCTCGAACGGCTGCACAAAGAGCTTCCGCCTGAAGCAGCGGAAGATTTGACCTTTGAAATGATTCAGCACCGGTTCACCAAAACCGCCAAAAATATCATTGAAAAGCGATATCCGAAAACGAAGCTGGAAATGGATGAAGAAAAACGTAAATACAAATGGGGCCGCTATGGCCGGGGAAAATACGTGTATCCCGACGAACAGGCAGACGCACTAAGGGAATTTATCACAGAACGTATCTTTGATAAATTCCCTCAGGCCAAAATCGAATATTTCACATAGAAAGCACGAACGAGATTTATTAAAATTTCAACCATTCGGGGGTTATGGTGTTCAACCATAGGGTGATTTGCGTCATTTTGCCCGTATACAGCAAAATGGCAATTATGAGCATCAAGCCCCCGCCAATTTTCATAATCAGGTTGGAGTAACGCAAAATCCAGCGCGTCGACCCGATGAAGAAGGAGAGCACGAAAAAAGGAATCGCAAAGCCCAATGAATACGCGGTCGTCAATTGGAACCAGGTCCCCGGTTCCGTCGTTGCAAGCGCTAGAATCGCGGATAAGATAGGGCCAACGCAAGGCGACCACCCCGCGGCAAAACCCATCCCGATCAGCACGGAGCCCAAGTATCCCGCAGGGCGAAACTTGATCTGCAGTTTACGCTCCTTCATCAGCCACTGAGGCTGGAAGACGCCTAACAGAAACAAACCCATAATGAAAATCAGCAAAGCCGCTATTTGCCGCAGCAGGTCCCGGTAATCGATGAAGAAATTGCCAAGGAAACCGGCCGTAAGTCCTAGTGCATAAAAAATGATCGAAAATCCAAGGATAAAGCTTAACGTATGCAGCATCGTTTGCCTGCGTACTTGGGCTGAGGTTTCGCCGGATTTCAATTCACTAACCGAAATGCCTGTTATGTAGGACAAATAAGATGGATATAATGGCAAACAGCATGGCGAGATGAATGAGGCAATCCCCGCCCATAACGCAATCCACAAATTCACAGAATCCATATCAAATCCTCAATCCTCTTTTTAAAATGATCCCGATCAATATCGCAATAAGCGATAGGACGACCGTTCCGCCAGGAGCGAGATCCCATACACCTGCAATGACCAGTCCGATCACCACGGCAATTTCCGAGAAAATCACAGCTAAAATGACCGAATGCTTGAAGCTTCTTGCCACTAACAGACTGCACGCTACCGGAATCGTTAACAATGAGGAAACAAGAAGAGCCCCCACGATTTTGATAGCAACGGAAATGACAAGCGCCGTCAGCATTGTAATCATCATATTATAATACCGGAGCGGAAGTCCACTTACGCTCGCTGCATCTTCATCGAAGAACATGAGAAAGAACTCTTTGAAATGTACGGCGATGACGCCGACAACAAGCACCGTAACGCCGAGCACGACCCATAAGTCTTGTTGATCGAGCGTATAGATGCTCCCGAACAAATAGCTCATGACGTTCATATTAAAGCCTTTTCCGAGCGTAAAAAGTATCGTGGCAAGCGCTACGCCGCCTGACATAATGATCGCGATCGAAAGCTCCGCATAGGTCTTGTAGGCTTTGCGCAGCCGTTCAATTGCGAACGAAGCCAGCAGCGCAAATACCAGACCGACGCCAAGCGGATATACATGAATGAGAAACCCGAGGGCGACCCCGGCGATCGAGACGTGGGCCAACGTATCCCCGATCATCGATAACCGCCGCAGGACAAGAAAAACGCCCATCAAAGGCGCGATTAGCCCAATCAGTATGCCACCGATTAAAGCGCGTTGAAAAAAATACTCCGTAAATATGTCCAAAATGCCCGCTCCTTACTGAACTCCGATCATCTCGCGAATCTGCCCGATCGAATGTGTCAAATTCGTCTCTCGGCAATCCTCCGGATCATGGGTGTGCTTCACATGAAACTTAATCCCGCCGCTAACCTGTTTGGGCTCCGCACCCAAATAAGACTGCATCATGTCCATGTCATGAGATACCATGATGAACGTCATATGATGATGCTGGTGCATGTGCCGGATCATTCGGAAAAATCCGCTCTGCGTCTCGGCATCGATGCCAACCGTTGGCTCATCCAGAATGAGCAGCTCCGGGTTGTTGACGATGGCGCGCGCGAGGAAAGCGCGCTGCTGCTGGCCGCCGGACAGCTGGCCGATTTTGCGGTCAGCCAAGTCCTCGATGCGCATAGCGAGCATCGCGTCTTCCGCTTTTTGCAGGTCGGCCTTGGACAGCCGGCGATAAATCCGCTTCTTGCTGTACATCCCCGATAAAACAATCTCCCGGACAGTCGCCGGGAAAAGAGGGTTGAACGCATTTTTTTGGGGAACATAGCCGATTCGTTCCCAATCTTTGAATTGGCTCAGCGGACTGTCGAACAGCCGAATCTCACCGCTTGTCGGTTTAAGGAGCCCGACGAGCATTTTGAGCAAGGTCGTTTTCCCAGCGCCGTTCGAGCCGATGACACCGACAAAATCCCGTTCAAGCACTTGAAACTGGAGCTTATCAATGACTTTCTTCTGCTCATATGAGAAAGACACATCATCGATCGATACGATACTCCGGTGGCAAAAATCTTTTTGGCTCATAGCTTGAAACCTCTCTTCTTATTGTAAAGCGATCACTAGATTTTTCAAATTTTTGTCCATAATCGAAATATACGTCTCGCCGGCTTTCGCTTGCTCTTCCGTTAAGCCTTCTAGGGGGTTGAGGACCATGGTATCTACCTTGGCATCATTGGCCAGCGTTTTGGCCAGCTTATCGGATACAAGCTCCTCAAAAAATATATATTTCAACTGATGCTCTTTGATGTATTCATTCATTTTCTTCAAATCCTGCGCCGTAGGCTCGGCATCAGGCGATAACCCCATAATCGCCAATTGCGTCAAACCGTAATCTCTGCACAAGTAGGCAAAAGCTTGATGGGATACGGCGATTTCCTTCTTCGACGTCTGACCTAGCTCTTTTTTATAACGAGCGTCCAAATCGTTTAATTTCGCCGCATAGCTGGCATAATTTCGTTCATACGCTTCCTTATGCGCAGGATCGGCGCTAATTAACGCATCTTTAATATTATTAGCCATTTTTACAGCATTTAACGGGCTTAGCCATGCATGAGGATCGAATTCCTCTTTATTTTCTGCCGTTTTTATCAAATTGGCCCCTTGACTGGCCTCGACAACCTTTAAAGTCGAATCTGCGGACAGACTCCCCAAGAAATCTTTTACCCAACCTTCAAACCCCGCGCCTTGATACACGAAAACTTGGGCTTGTGTCATATTTTTGATATCTCTGCTTTTTGGCGACCAATCGTGAGGCTCTACACCAGCCGGAACGAGGTTGATGGCATTCACATACTCGCCGCCAATCTCCTTCGTAAACTCATATAGAGGATAAAAGCTGGTGACCACATTCACTTTGCCTTCAACCAATGTTGCTTTCGAAGAGCTGCCGCAACCAACGATCAACATTGCCATTACAGCCAATAATGCTATAAGAAGTATTTTTTTTATACGAACCAAGGAACCTCACTCCACCCATGTCTAAATCGTAATATTTTTTATTAACGAATTGATTATACGAGTCCCCCCAGATGAAGTCAATACAATAGCCGGCTAAAATAAAAAAGGCATGCTGCGAATTGTCACAGCATAGCCTTAATTCTTTAAATCCTAAGAGGAACTCCCATTACTATCTTCTGTTTTCTTCTTGGATTTGTCAGAGCTTTCCTTCTTATCGGATTTCGATTGTTGGGACTTCTCGCTCTCTTCTTTCAGCTTCTTGTATCGCTCTTCGGATTGCTTGTTCAACTTCTCTTCTTGTTGCCACTTATATTGAATGATCTCATTATACATCTCATACTGTTTCTTCAACTCTTGGTTGATGATACTGTTGTCTTCCTTCTTGCCTTGGGCTTTCGTTTCCTTCTTCTCTTTCTCTTCTTTCTTTTTATCTGAGCCTCCGCCAAAAAGCGAACAAGATGTCAGAACGAACACCATGCCTGTGATAAACAATAGCTTCGCGTACCGAGCACTCATGCATCTCACTCCGTAATTCGTGATTAGTTTCCTTTAGAATGCCCGGTACACCTCAAAAAAAACGCCGCTCCCCTTAGTAATTACAGGGAAGCGGCATGTGCTCGCTTACTTGACAATGGCGCCGTTCGGCATCGAATCCGGCACAGTGGCAAGCGTCAATTGGTCGCCATGCGATGCGGCGAGAATCATACCTTGGGACAGCTCGCCGCGCAGCTTGGCGGGCTTCAGGTTCGTGACGCAGATGACCTTGCGTCCAGCCAGCTCCTCGGGCGAGTAGAACTTCGCGATGCCCGAGACGACTTGCCGCTGCTCGTAACCGAGATCGAGCTGCAGCTTCAATAGCTTATCGGCGCCTTTGACAGGCTCCGCCGATATCACCTGTGCCACGCGCAGCTCCACCTTGGCGAAATCGTCAATGCCGATTTCGTCCTTAGGTTCCGGCGCGGGTACGCTCGAAGCAGCCTCTGCAGGGGCTGCTGCCTTCTCTTCGGCGGCGCTGGAAGCGTCGCCTCCGCCCATCGCCTGGACGATGTAGGCAACCTCTGCCGCGGCGTCCAGTCTCGGGAACATCGGCTCTCCCTTCTGCACCGTGGTGCCCGCAGGGAGATGCCCGAAGCTCTGCACGCTTTCCCATCCGGTCAAGCGTGGCAGTTCTTCAGCAGCCAGACCAAGCTGCTGCCAGATCAATTGCGGCGTCTTCGTCAGGAACGGACGCAGCAATACGGATGAAATGCGCTGGGACTCGGCCAGCACATACATCACCGAGCCAAGAGTTTCACGCTTGGCTTCGTCTTTTACCATCGACCACGGCTGCGTCTCGTCGATATATTTGTTCGTGCGGGAGATCAGCTGCCACACGGCGGCCAGGGCGATGGAGAACTCCATCTTCTCCATCGCTTCCTCATACTTCGCTACCGTTGTGCGGACAGTCTCCAGGAGACTTTCGTCGAATTCGGTAGCCCCGGCAACATAAGCGGGAATTCGGCCGGCGAAGTACTTATCGATCATAACGATCGTACGGTTCAGCAAATTCCCCAAATCATTGGCGAGGTCATGATTGACCCGCTCCACGAAACTTTCCGGCGTGAACGTACCGTCAGCACCGAAAGGAACTTCGCGCATCAAGTAATACCGAAGCGCATCGAGACCGTAACGGTCAATCAACGTTACCGGATCAACCACATTGCCCTTCGACTTCGACATCTTGCCGTCCTTCATGAGCAGCCAGCCGTGCGCAAACACTTTCTTCGGCAGAGGAATATCCAACGCCATCAGCATGATCGGCCAGTAAATCGTATGGAAACGCACAATCTCTTTGCTCATCAAATGCACGTCAGCGGGCCAATATTTCTCGAACAAGCTGTCATCTTCGGAGCCATAGCCCAGTGCAGTAATGTAATTCGACAGCGCGTCGATCCAAACATAGATGACATGCTTAGGATCGCCGGGAACCTTAATCCCCCAGTCGAACGTTGTCCGCGATACCGCCAAATCTTCAAGACCCGGTTTGATGAAATTGTTCAACATTTCATTCTTGCGGGACTCCGGCTGGATGAAATCCGGATTCTCATCATAATATTGCACCAACCGATCCGCATATTTGCTCATGCGGAAGAAATACGTTTGCTCCTTCATTTTCTCGACAGGACGTCCGCAATCCGGACATTTCCCGTCAACCAGCTTGCTTTCCGGGAAGAAAGACTCATCCGGGATACAGTACCAGCCTTCATACTCACCCAAATAAATATCGCCTTGATCAAGCAATCTTTGAAAAATCTTGCCAACCGCCTGCTTATGACGATCATCCGTCGTACGAATAAAATCGTCATAAGAAATATCAAGCTTGCTCCAGAGCTCCTTAATACCGGCAACGATTTGATCCACAAATTGTTGCGGAGTCGTCCCCTTCTCCTGCGCCTTGCGTTCAATCTTCTGACCGTGCTCATCCGTTCCTGTTAAGTACCGGACATCAAAGCCGCGCAGGCGCTTATATCGCGCCATTGCATCGCCAGCCACCGTCGAATAAGCATGACCGATATGAAGCTTATCACTCGGATAATAAATCGGGGTTGTGATGTAGAAACTGTTCGATTTCGTTGTCATTCCTCGTTCCTCCTAAAACAAAAGTAGAAAACACAAAAAGCCCTCATCCATCTTGGGACGAGAGCTGAACTCACGCGGTACCACCCAGGTTCCCCCGCCTTTCGCAAGCTCGGGGCTCAGTAAGTCAATATTGACTTGCCCATTAACGCTGGGACACGAAGCCAGCTTACTCCCAAATGTGCATGCAAATCACAGCTGTGACATTAACACTGGGCAGCTCGAAGGCTTATTCTCCGGGACCATATTCCAAACTTGTTCCTATACCGGCTTTCACCTGACCCGGCTCTCTGTTCATAGGCTTCCATTTGTACTTATCCGTTCATCGAACCATATTCAACATCTTAAGGCAAATATATCGAAAAGAAGAGCCGCCTGTCAAGCCGACTGATCGTTATGAGTTAATTTATCCTCCCGCGGCGGTACATAGTCGATTCCGCCTGGATGGAACGGGTGGCATTTGCATATTCTTTTGACCGAGAGCCATGATCCTTTCAGTGCTCCATGAACCTCTATGGCCTCCAGTGCGTACTGCGAGCATGTAGGATAAAACCGGCAGGTAGGCGGCTTCAACGGCGATATAAACTTTCGATAGAAATGAATCGGAATCTGCAACGTCCTTTTCATATTCGCGGCTCGCTCCCTACTCCAAAATATCAGCATATGTTACTTCCTCATCATGCCTGAAAAAAAGATCGGGGTCAAATCATCCTACCGCCGATATGGTGTGGAGGATGTAGATGTACGCCATATTTACGCTGACATTTGGAAATAGTTAAGAAAAGTCGGATAAAAATAGTTCGAAACCGCCATTCTGAACCATTTCCGCAGCAAGGTACGACAATCTAACGTATGATTACCTTTCAACTTATTATGATAATGTGATAGACCGATAGGCTTCCTAGGATCTATGCGCCGTATGCTTAATTTGTTACTTAATCGATTCATCTTGGATTCGATATAGGATTGAAAATCCCAAGTCGATGAAGTTGAAGTGCTCAAGGAAGAAGTAACGGTGCTTAAGGAGTAAGTAGAAAGTGAAGTAGATGAGGAAGTAGATGAGGAAGTAGATGAGGAAGTAGATGAGGAAGTAGATGAGGAAGTAGATGAGGAAGTAGATATGGAAGTAAATGTGGGACTAGATGTAGAAGTTGAAGTTGAAGTTGATGAGGAAAATGAAGATTTCGGAGTCAGTTCGGAGAGATTCGCTGGTGTCGACCCTATCGATATTAGCTGACAGTCCGAGTCTGCTTGAGATGTATGCTTCTGCACATTTACCCCGGAATTTTCTGACTTACTTAATACATTAAGCCTATGATTCGTATATTCATACGAAAATATAATTTTTTTCATTAGAAGTTGGGCACTTCTATAATTTATTCCTAGCGAACGGGCAAGACTACTAACCGTCATACTCCCCTCCGCTTGAATGTAAAGGTGAATAGCCTGAAACCAGACCAGTAATGGAAGTTTTGATTTATGCATGATTGTGCCCGCGGTAATGGAAACCTGCATGCGGCACTCCTTGCACTCTAATAATCTTCTCGTTCGTATATTGAACGCTTCGTTATGGTCACACCAAGGACAATGAAAGCCGCTGGACCAGCGCAATTCCGACAAAAACTCCTCACATTCCTCTTCTGTATGAAGCACTGTTGAATCCAGATTAACATATTGTCTGCTCACTATCCCACCCCAACACCAAACATTTGTTCTCCTTTATTATACCAAACATATGTTCCGATTGGAAGGGTTTGTCGGAAATATTTTTTACAAAAAGCTGCTCTAACCATGCCTAATATTCATAAATAAAAGATTCTGTTGTATATACAAAGCAAACGTAATTCTTTGAGTTGAGATAGATCAGGTTAGAGTTTAAGTGGAAGTAATCCTGTGAAAAATTGGGTCAAATTAAACCTATAAGAGATTTGATGAAGTAATTCTCTGCTAGATTTTTAGCAGATGCAACTCAGTTTAGAGTGTTGTTGAGGCTACCTTACTAGGGTTTCTGTAGAAATAATTCGGTTCAGAGTTTTAGCAGCAGTAAATCAGGTTGGAGTTTTTAGTGGAAGTTATCCTATAGGATCTAGTGTCTATTGTAAATAATTCTAATTAGGGATAAAAGCATGTAAGCTCAGTTTTGGGAATTCAAAAGTAGAAATTATAATTTGTAGATACTACAGAAAATATGTTTTATCAATAGATTGAGTGCCCGAGCACTTGGTTCACGGCAGGTAGTAAGGGCGACCCTGAGGCTGGTGGCTGATGCAGGTATGAACCGTCCCGATAAAATGCAAGTTACGAATTGTTGGTGCAGTGGACAGGGTCGGGGTTCGGGTGCTTATTTTTGGTACGCTGTCCAAAAAGAGATGGTTAGGATACGCCGATGATTCGGATTCGCATATTTATGATGCGGAGGTACGAATTGTAGTTTATAGATACAACAGAAAATGCGTTTTATCAATGAATTGAGTGTCGGGACACTAGGTTCACGCCAGGTACTAAGGACTAGACTGGACAAGGTGGCTGATGTAGGAATGCGCCGCCCGATAAACCGGATATAAGTTACGAGGTGTTTGCCTTGTACAGAGAGTCAGGGATCGTAATCGCGAGAGTTCGGGGGTCGGGGTTCGGAAGTTCGGGTTCGGGGGTCGGGGGTCATTGTTTCGTGTTCGCGAGAGTTCGGGGTGTGGAGTTCGGGGGTCGGAGGTCGAGGCTCAGGGTTCAGGGTTCAGGCTTCAGGGTTCGGGGGCGTGGAGCGGAAACGAAGCAATAGAAAAGCGAAGCCTGAGCGTTAGGCGCTCAGGGCATCGCTGGAATTGAATTTATCTGATTGAGATGAGGTCGAGAATAACTTCAGCCGTTTCTTCAATCGCTTTGTTGGTGACGTTGATTATCGGACAATTAAGCTGTTTCATGATGGATTCGGCATAAGCGAGTTCGTCTTGGATGCGGCGATAGGTGGCGTACTCGGAGCCGTCCGGAAGGCCAACGGTTTTGAGACGCTCAAGACGAATCTGCAGGATTTGACTGGCATCCATGGTGAGGCCAATGATGCGCTTGGCGGGAATTTTGAACAGCTCAGCCGGCAGTTTGATCTCCGGAATAATAGGTAGGTTGGCCGATTTGATGCCTTTATGCGCTAGGTAGATGCTTAGCGGTGTTTTGGACGTTCGAGAGACTCCGATGAGGACGACTTCGGCTTGCAGCATGCCGCGGTTGTCTTTGCCGTCGTCATATTTGACAGCGAATTCAATTGCATCTACGCGGCGGAAGTAATGGGCGTCCATCTCGTGCAGCAGGCCAGGCTTGCGCTTGGGCTTATCTCCATAAGTTTCGGAGAAAGCTTCGAGCATCGGCCCCATGATGTCAACAGCTTTGACTCCCAGACGAAAAGCTTCATTCCTCATCGTTTCACGAAGTTCCGGCTGGACTAAGGTATAGGCGACAAATCCTCCGGCAGCAGCCGCCTCCTGCAGCATTTGCACGATTTCATCTTGCCCGCTGATATGACCGTAACGCTTGATCCTGATCTGTTCGGAATTAAATTGACGAATGGTAGCCCTGGCAACGGCATCGGCGGTTTCTCCAATTGAATCTGAGCAAATAAACAACTGCTGTTGTTCGGTCACACGGCACCCCCTCTTGAACCTACTTTACGATTAAATTATACCTAAAAAACAAAAAAACCTCTATCTTTGGAAAAAGATAAAGGTTATGGCTTGTTTTTTTACTTTTGCTGCAGAATAAGAACGCCTTTGGCTGGGATGGTGACGTTATTTTCGACGAATTGCCCGGAAAGCAGATCCGTTGCTTTGAAAGCGCCCAGTTCTACCTTAGTCGGCTGATTGTTGTGGTTCATGACGAACATAAACGATTCCTTATTTTTGACACGTTCCGAGATTTCAACGCCTGCTACCGGCAGGATAGGAGCTACGATGCCTTTCTCCTGACACAGGTTGCGGATGAATCCCTGCAAGAAAGCGGGCTCAGGACTTGATGCCATATACCACGCTTGGCCTGAGCCGTATTTGTTGACGGTCAGCGCCGGCATTCCCTGATAGAAATCGCTGCCATAGACGGCTTTGACTTCGGCTCCTTCCGCATGGATAAGGTCGCACAGGAGGCCGCACTCATATTCCCCTTGCAGCGCGCCCCACGCCTCGTTGAGGACGATTTGGTTGCGCTGGTCAGGGAACAGGGCATCGATCTCTTCCGCCCAAATGCCAAGTACTTTGCGCAGTTCGCCTGGGTAGCCGCCAAGGGTAACGATATCGCTCTCATTGACGATGCCGCTGAAGAAGGTGGTGAGGAAGGTGCCTCCACCTTGAACGAACGCCTCAACGCGCGCCGCATAGCCTTCTTTGAGCATGTAGAGAACTGGAGCGATAACGATATCATAGCCGGTTAGATCGTCGTCGGTCCCGATCAGGTCTGTCTGGATGTTTTGCTGATAAAGAGCATCATAGTATTTATGAACTTCATCAACGTATTTCAGCGCGACGGTCGGTCCGCTGGAAAGCTCAACGGCCCAACGGTTTTCCCAATCATAGACGATTGCGACTCGGGCACGCACTCTGGAGTCCAACAGTTTGTCAGACAACGTCTGCAGCTCTGCCCCCAGCTCCGCACACTCCCGGAAAACACGTGTATGTTCATGTCCGACGTGCTCGATAACCGCACCGTGGTATTTCTCGCATGCCCCGACTGATCTCCGCAGCTGGAAGAACATCACGGTATCCGCTCCGCGAGCCACGGCTTGGTAGCTCCAAAGCTTCATGACGCCCGGCCGCTTCAAGGAGTTATAAGGCTGCCAGTTTTGCTGGCTGGGAGTTTGCTCCATCAGCATGAATGGCTGGCCCTGCTTCAAGCCGCGCATCAAATCGTGCGTCATTGCGGTAAGACTTGTCGGTGTATTCAATGACGGGTAGTTGTCCCAGGAGATGACATCCATGTATTTTGCCCATTTGAAGTAATCCAATGGCTTGTACAAACCCATCAAATTGGTGGTTACCGGCAACTCCGGCGTGTGTTTTTTGACTGCATGGTATTCTAATTTATAACATTCCAACAAGCTATCGGACATGAATCTGCGATAGTCCAGCGAAATGCCTTGAAAGTTCGTATTGTCCTCTCCCCACTCTTCGGAAAGCGCATTCGGCGGTACGATTTCTTCCCACTCATAGAAGGTGTGTCCCCAGAAGCTCGTATTCCATGCTTTATTCAAGGCAGCCAGCGAAGTATAACGGTCCTGAAGCCAGACGCGGAAGCTTGCCGCACATTGATCGCAGTAGCAGTAACCGCCGTATTCGTTGGAGATGTGCCAAATCAGGACGGCCGGATGTTCCTTATACCGCTCTGCCAGCTTGTCGGCTAGCAGCGCCGAATATTTGCGATATGTCGGGGAGTTCGGGCATGAATTGTGCCTGCCGCCGAATTTGCGCTTGCGCCCTTCAAAATCGACGCGCAGCACATCGGGATACTTGTGCGCCATCCATGCGGGATGGGCTCCCGTACTGGTAGCCAAGCATACATAGGTCCCATTCTCATAAAGCTTGTTAATAATGTCGTCCAACCACTCAAAATCATAGGACTCTTCATTCTTCTGGATGCGAGCCCACGAAAATACGTTAACAGTGGCTACATCGATGCCGGCGAGTTTGAACATCCGCACATCTTCATCCATCACTTCTTTATCCCATTGCTCGGGATTGTAGTCCCCGCCGTACCATATTTTCGGTAGCTTGTCATTAATCACGCTAATGCACCTCTTCCATCCCTCAATGTTCATATAAGAATAAATTCATTGTATTGGATTCTATTTCATCTTAAAATATAATATTTTTACGAACTAATATAAAAAAATGGAACTGGTGACATCCTAACATGCATAAAAGATACCAATTGACGCCTTCGACTGCGCAACCGTTTCCGCTTTTTATCGAAAGTATCGGACATCATGAAGATCAAGAGAAGCTCGTAAGGCCGGAGGGCTATCCTTGCTATCATTGGCTGCAAACGTACGACGGCGAAGGCGAGTTTGTGCTGGACGGCAAGAAGTATGCGCTGCCTAAAGGGACTGGCGTACTGCTTCTGCCGGGCGTCCCGCATGCTTACTACGCCACAACGGATACCTGGTGCACACAATATGTCACCTTCAGCGGAGCTTGCGCAGAAGCGATTCTCAGCACGCTGGAGCTGATGGAATCCGCCGTATACAGGTGGGACGAGGACGGTCCGCTGCAGCTCGAGTTAGGCCAAATTCTTGCGCACATGGATGCAGGGTCCGAGTATACAGACTACGATGCCTCATCTGACTTGTACCGTTTCTTCATTCAGCTTAAAAAGCATGGGGAGATCAACAATCGCGTATCGATCCGCAATCAAATCGCGCATTTGCAGCCATTGCTCGGGTGGTTGGAGACGCACTACGTGAACCCTGATACAAGCTTGGAGCAAATGGCCGGCGTGCTGGCCGTCACACCGCGGCATATGAATACGATGTTCCGGATCGCCTTCGGTTTATCGCCTTATGCGTATTTAATTCGAATGCGTCTGCGTAAATCTAAGGAAATGCTGCTTCAGTTTCCGAACAAGACGGTCAAGGAAGTAGCGATTCGGGCAGGCTTCCGCGATGTCAGCCATTTCGTGTCCAGCTTCCGCAAGCATGTCGGCTTGACGCCAGAACGTTTCAGGCAGATGAATTAACTGTTTCAATGCGCTATAATAAAAATATAGTAACTATTCTAATTCGAGGAGTTTGCCGATATGATAATTCAAATTTTCGAAGATATTGTTTGCCCTTGGTGCCGGATCGGCAAAAAGAATTTGGAGGATGCGCTGGCTTCATTCGATGCCGAGCCTGTTGAGATTCACTACCGCGCTTACCAACTCGACCCCACGACTCCGCTGGAAGGCCACCCTTTCCGCGAGCTCATGGCGAATAAATTCCGCACGGGTGAGGATCAATTGAACGGCATGTTCCAGCAGGTGACGGAGGCCGGCAAGGCGGCCGGACTTCACTTTGATTTCTCGAAGGTTGAGAAAATGCCCAACACGCTGAAAGCACATCAGCTGCTTGCAATTGCCCCTGAAGAACTCAAAAAACCGCTGGTTGACGCGTTATTCAAAGCTTATTTCGAAGACGGACTGGATGTGGGTTCCTTCGAGGCTCTGTTAGATACCGCCGAACGAATCGGAATGAACCGCGAACAAACGGCTGAGCAGTTGAACGCGAACGCTGGTCTGGAGCAGGTGGAAGCCGATTTGGATTTTGCAAGTGAGGCCGGCGTTACCGGCGTGCCTTTCTTCGTCATCAACCGCAAGTATGCTCTTACCGGCGCTCAGCCTTCGGCTACTTTCCTGCAAGTTTTGCAGCAAATTAGTACGGAGAATTCCGACGAGGAATAAATAACGCAGTCCGTCTGCCTGGGGTTAACAGGCAGTAAAAAACCGGCCCTCTTGAAGCTTGAAGAGAGGCCGGTTTTTGGCATGTGTTAGACTGAAACGGAAGCCGTCTTTCTGGCAAAAATCCGCTTGTAAAACAGCCCGCTGAGGATAATAACAGCGGCAAAAATGATCAGCAGGTTGCTGAATGGAACCGCCGTTAACGTGCTGAGAACGGGATTCGTATAAAAGTCCATGAAGCCGCCATCCAGCAGTTTGGCAACAAGGGCCGTTCCGACCGCTCCCGAGATGAAGGTGATGAGGTTGAACAGCCCCATCCCCACCCCCGTCTCGCTCACATCAAGCGTTAAGGAGACACGATTGGCCAGAGCGGTTTGGACGAAGGAGAAGCCGACATAAGTAGGCAGCAGCGCCGCCGAAATGAGCCATGGCGAATGACCGACCATGAGCGCGATGGCCGCTAGGGAAATAACGAGCAGGCCGAGCCCGATAAACACGACATAATTGTTTCCCCGCTTATCCGCCAAGTTGCCGCCGATCGTCCCGAAGATGACGGAACACATAGCGCCCGGGAATAGAATAAGACCGATCGTACTGGTGCTGAGATCGTTGACTTTGGCCAGCATGAGCGGAATGACGAACATGATGCCCATGACCGTACAGAAGACGAGGAAGCCGACAATCAAACCGCCGCGAAGCAGTTTGTTTTTAAATAAGGAAGGCTCAATGAACGGATCTTTGGCCTGCCGAATGTGAAATATAAACCAGATGAGCAGTGCGGCGCTTGCCGCTAAAAAGTACCAATGCGGGTATGACAGGTAGACGGTAATACCCGCTACCGAAAGCGCCACGAGCGCTGCACCGAGCATATCGACACTGCCTGGTTTGCGCTTCTCTTCAGGCAATATCTGATTGAAGAACGGAATGGAAATAAGCGTAAACAGCGGAATGATAAATAAATACGTCCAGTGGAATGTCGCGGAGACGAACCCGCCTACCACCGGTCCAACGGCGATGGCGAAGGATACCGTCGAGGTCAGAAGCCCGAATACCTTCCCTCGATCCGAAGGCGAGAAATAACGGGCGACGACGACCATGACCAAGGCCGGAATGGCTGATGCGCCGGCCCCCTGCACGGCGCGGGCAAAAATGACGGCAGGATACCACGCTTGAAGCGCGAAGCCTAATGCGGATCCGACGCTATAAATAAGTATACCGGCGACGATCAGCTTTTTCAGCGAAAAAATATCCGATAAACGGCCGTAAATAACGGATCCGATACCGAAAAAGATAATGAACGTCGTCAGCACCCAGCTGACACCTGTCGGCGTAATCGCGTACTGCTTGGCGATCTCCGGCGTTGAGACGTTGAATACCGTTTCGTTCAAAACCGCAAAAAAGATAAGAAAAATAATCCATGGCACAGCCTTCTTGGCATCTATCACTTTCTCTTGCGCCACTTCTGTTGCAGTTGCAACATGCTGCATCGTTTCCACCTCCGGCTAACTAACTGTAAACTTTTCAATCACAATTAACTGTAATAATAATTATTATAGTTAGATCTGTCAATAGGTATCTTTCATCTTTTGCCAGGATATAAGATAATGATCCATGGACTTGCATTAATAGAACAGGAGTTACGAACATGAAAGCTTTCATTCGCTTACTAAAACATCTCCCCTCTCGACTGATGATCCTGGTCATTCCATTTATCTTAATGGCTATGGTCGAGTATTTGGAGCGAGGCTCCTACGAAGGGCTTCATGAGTGGGTCATGCATCACCCGCTCTCTATGGTTCTCGCTTATTTCGTTGTCGGAACCCTCTATGTATTCCTGATCGCCGTCACAGGCAGAGCCAAACTATCGTTCTGGCTGCTGTGTGCAGCGCTGCTGCCGCTTGGCGCAATCAGCGGAAGCAAACTGCAGGCCATAGGAAGCCCCTACTATCCATGGGACTTGTATTTTAACAATCAGATCATGGCGTACACCGCGTTTCTGAAAGAGTATTTAAATTACCGCATCATCGGGTGTACGGCCCTATTCCTTGTTGTAACCGCTGTTGTATTCCATGTGCTCTTGCGGGGCAAACGAATCGCGTTGAATTGGATCGAACGCAGTATATATGCGATTATCGCCATTGTCATGGCGGCAAGTCTCTACATGGACGCGCCGATTCCTTTCATGAGGTTGTACGGCATCTATACCGTTCCTTGGGATCAAACGATCACGTATGATGAGAACGGCTATCTATACTCCTCGGTTAAAATGCTCGGTTTTCTGAACGTAGACAAGCCTGCGGGGTACAGCAAGAAAGCGATTGAATCGATTATTGCCAAAATTCCTGAGAAACCGGCAGCAAGCGATAAAAAGCCGAATGTGATCGTCGTGCTCGGAGAATCGTTCTGGGATCCAACGCTGATGAAGAACGTTACGTTCAGCCGCGATCCGATTCCGAACCTGCATGCCTTGCAAAAACGATACACGAGCGGATGGATGCTGTCGCCGCAATTCGGGGGGAGCACGGCTAATGTAGAATTCGAAGTTTTGTCGGGGAATTCGATGCGATTTTTCGGACAGCCTCCTGATAAAATTCTTCCTTACATTCAATATGTGAACCATGGCGTCGATTCGCTGGCCAGTATTATGACGAGGCAAGGATATACGGCGACATCCATCAACCCGTTCTTCAGCTATTTCTTCGACAGCCGCAAAGTGTACAAGCACTTCGGCTTCTCGCGGTTTATTTCGAGCGAGTATTTCCCTAACGACTTTGAAGGTCCGAACTATGCGGATCGTGCGGTTGTGAACAAAATTATCGAGGAGACGGAGAAGAGTGCGGGACCTGATTTTATTTTTGCGAACACGATGGAAAATCATCATCCTTACAACCCCGGTAAGTTCAGTAAGAATACGATTGAAGTAACCGGCGATATTTCTGCTGAATCCAAGGGCATTTTGGAAACTTATGCGCAAGGCATCTCAGCGACGGACAAAGCGCTGCAATCGCTTGTGGATTATTACTCCAAGCGGCAGGAGCCGACGATCCTGTTGTTCTTCGGGGATCATTTCCCATTTTTTGAAGATGATTATAGGGTGTACCGCGACGCGAAGTATGTGCTTCCGAATGACCCGGATTTGTACGTGAAAACCCATTATACGCCATTTCTGATCTGGAACAATTACCTTCCTGCCGACCAGGAACAGTTCGAGCTCAAGATGAGCCCGTCATTTCTGGGGCCCAAGCTCTTGCATATGGCAGGCGTCCAAGGCAGTTATTACACCGACTATCTCTATGAGCTCTCGCAAAAGTTTCCGGTCATACCCCCAGAGAACATGTGGGACCAAGCGGGCTTGAAAGAAAGCGATCTAGCCGATTACAGAAAGCTGCAATATGATAATTTATTTGGCGGCCGCTACGGGTATGCAGCCAAAGGCTATAAAGATACGATTGTCCAGCAGGGCTACACGCTTGGTTACGGAGATCCCGTCATCAGCCAAGTGAGCCGGAGCGAGAACAAGCTGAAAGTAACCGGCAAGCCGTTTTATTCTTCGTGCAACGTGTATATCGACGGCAAGCTGTACAAATCCAATTTCGATGGCGACGCGACGTTATATGTCGATCTGTCCTCTTCGGATAATCCAATACTAGAGAGCGCTCCGTCCCATCAGGTCGAAGTTCGGATCTATGACGACAAGCATATGAAAATCGGCCAGTCGAACCCGTACCCGCTTCCGTAGTCATGAGCTCTCCCATTCAAGAATAGGATGAACCATAACCTGTTCAAAGGGGGAGCTTGTATGCCATGTTACGTTCCTCCGGCGCATGTTCACTTCTTCAAGATCATGTCGTCCGTAGAGCTCGGCCACAATCACCTGTTGCGGTTATACACCTTCAACGTCAATGGAACGGCCTACGATGGACATGTCCATCAATATCAAGGCATAACCGGGATCAAATACGGCCACTATCATAATTACTTCGGAACGACAGGACCTGCCATTCCGCTCCAAAACGGCACGCACTATCATCGTGTCGAGGGGATCGTCGAGCTCAACGCCTTCAACACGCCAAGAGGCAAAGCGCTGCAAATTTCCGCAGCAAGGGAAGGCAAAATCGAGGAATGGCATCAGCACTCATATTCCGGGTACTCGACGGCCGGGTTCAGCTATGAGCCTTGGTAATAAAAAAGAGTCAAGCTTAAGGCTTCGAACCTTATGCTTGACTCTTTTGTTATTTAGGCTAAATCTGTTATGCGGATCGACCATGTGAAGGCGAAGGTCTCTCCTGCCGCCAAGCCTTGCGCGCCGGACAGCGCAGGGGCGTAAGGCTCGTTGAACACGTTCATAATGCTCGTGTACGGCTCCAGGGATACCGCATCCGTCCATGGCGCGGTAAACAGCACGTGAATGGGAAACTTCTCTCCCATCTCAAACACAAGCTTCGTGCCCCGAGCCTCATAGCGCAGCTCGCACGTTTGCGGGCCGGGCTCCATGCTGAGCAGCTGCGAGCCGCCCGGGTAGTTCGGCAGCTCCGTCAGCACAGCGCCTTCCCGGAGCGCCGCCGTCAGCGCCGATGGCGCAGGCTCGCCCGCGGCGTAGCCGTCTGCGCTGAGCGGCCATTCCGCTGCCGCGGGGATGGCCACCTTCACGCGGCTGGCTTCGCCGCTCGCGTAAGCGAAATACGGGTGAAAGCCAAGCGACAGCGGCATCGTGCTGCCGCTCCGGTTGGCGATTTCACCGCTGAGCGACAACGTACCGTCCTTCAGCCGGTACGTGAAGCGGAAGCAGGCGGCGTGCGGATAATACGCCAGCATGTCCGGATGCTCCGCGAGGTCGAACTCCGCGGAGACATACGCCCCGCCAGCCGCGTCCGCGCCGCTGGCCACAACCTTCCACGGCTTCTCACGCAGCTCGCCGTGGGCGTGATCCGGCTCCCGGTTCTTCGGGAGCCGGTATTCGCGGCCTTCGAAGGTGAAGGCCGCCTGTTTGACGCGCCCCGGCGGGAACAGAATGGGCACGCCGTAGCGCGAGGACTTCTCGCGAAGCTCGGCGACGCCGGCCGGCTTCGCGATGTAAGCTTCGCCGCGCACGTCGAAGCGGAACAAGTGCAAGCCGACAGCCGGAATGACCTCGGCTGTCGCTTGGGCTTCGCGGTCGACGAGGCGAAGCGTCGACTCACCGTCCCACTCGCTCTGGATGAGTTCGTATCGATTCATATCATTCATTCCTCCTTAACGTTAACGTGTTGAATGGATTGGGTTACGGGCCGTCTTCTGTAATAGGCGATTAATGCCGCCATCCCGAGGACCAGCACGGCTGTGGTGACCAGGCTGCCTTCCGCGCCGAAGCCGCCGCCGGAAAGCAGCTCGCTTCCTTGAGCCCGGGCATGGGCAAGTGACGGCATCGGGGTGCCGGATACCTGGAAGCCGAAGATGCAGCCCTGGATGAAATTCCAGGACAGATGCAGCCCGACGGGCATCCATAGGCTTCCCGAAAGTACACGCGCCAAGCCGAACAACAGCCCGGCCAAGAGCAGATTGATCAGCGGCATCGGGGAGTTCCACATGCCCGGATTGAATGCATGCAGCAGGGCGAAGAACAGCGTCGACACGGCGACCGCTGCCTTGCCGCCGAAGCGCGCCTGGACAAGCCCCTGCAGGTACCCCCGGGCGAACAGCTCTTCATTAACGGCAACGCCGACGAACAGTAAGAATCCGCTTAAGAGCTCAAGCCCTAACGCCGGGGACCATGAACCGGTTTGGATGGCGATGCCGCCGAGCAGCCAAATGCCTGTGCAGGACACCGTAATCAGCAGCGCTCCGGCCGCGAAGCCCTCGCCGAACCTTCTGACGAGTCCGCGCGTGTGCAAGCCTAAGCTCCAGCCCTTGCGCCTCTCGAAAATGACATATGACAGGAGAACACCGCTGATGAAGCCGAAGATCTGCGCCCACAAGGCTGCCTTGATGAAGAAAGGATCCCGCGCCACAGCGTCCATGCTCAATCCCAGATCCGGCTGCCGCAGAATGGCGGCCACGGCTGCAGCTACCGAGACAAGAACGGTAATGACGACGATGAATACCAGGGTTAACAGGACTTTGCCCACAATCGTCATAATGGATATGGACGTTCGCTGCTTCTTAAGATCGATGAGGCTCCACTCCCTTCTCCCATTTATTCGTGAAGGATGTCCCATATCCTGCCACAGTCTGATAGGAAAGGAACTCTTGTGCAAATGTTGGCTCCATGCCACAATAGAGAAAATATGGATTCGCACAGGTGGAGGACTTATGCTTTTCGTATTATTTGCGCTTTGGATTATCGCGCTCGGGCTTCTGATGATCGATCCCCGGTCAAGCACGATGCGCTGGATGAGCTCGATTGCTTTCACAGGAGGCTTCGGAGCGCTCGCTGCCGTTCTATCGGAAACGTTCATCCCCTATATCCAGCTCACGGTGCCCAATCCGTCCATCACAAGCTTGCTCTATCGCGTGATGGGGATCTGCTCGCTCATCTCCTATTACGGACTGCCCTATTCATTCGCCATGCTCGCGTTGAACTATAACACTTCTTGGCAAAAGCCGCCGGTACGGGCCTGGCTTCCGTTCGCGCTGCTCATTCCGCCCCTCGCGTGCCTGCTGTTCACACCCGGCTATACCGAGGAACTGCCGATATCGTTCGGGGTCGTCGCCCTTTGGGCGGTTCCCTATATCTTCATTGGCGCCGTGATGATCGTGCTGAAGAAAGAGCGGCTGCCGGCCCTGAAGCGCACGCATTTGTTCACGTGCTTGGCGCTTCTGCCGCCGATCCTTTGTGTAGGCGTGCTGAACTATTTGATGCCGAGCTTCGGATTCTACCGGATGTGGGTGTACCACGTATGGATTCTCGCTTTCGTGGTGCCTTTTTTCATTTATACGTTCTTCAAATACGGCTTTCTCGGCATGCGGCTTCTGATCGAACGGCGCAAGCTGGATTCAACGCTCCGCGCGATCACGTCAGGCACGGCGATTTTAAATCATGCGATCAAGAACGATGTCGGCAAAATGCGCCTGTTTCTCGAGAAGATGAGACAGCACGCCGAAGAAACGAATCAGGAAGAGCTGCTGCGGGACATCGACGTCGTGATGGGAGCTTCCACGCATATTCGCGACATGATCACCCGCGTGCATGAACAGACGCAGGAGCTGCCGCTGCGCATGGCTCCGGTCCGCCTCGGAGAGCTGATCGATGAAGTGCTGCCGGCATTAAAGCCTTATGCGGCGGGTATCGAAGTGAACGTAAGCGTCGCGGAGAACATCATCCTGCCGCTGGACCGGATTCAGATGGCCGAGACCTTAACGAATGTGCTGATGAACGCCATAGAAGCGATGCCGCAAGGCGGCGTCATTACCGTACGAACCATTCAGACCAAAAAGCAGCTCGTGCTTGAAATTAAAGATACGGGCACTGGGATGGACAAAGAGGTGCTCAAGCAAGTGCTGGAACCGTTCTACACGACGAAAAGCGGGTCACGCAGCAACTTCGGGCTCGGACTCGCCTATTGCTACAGCGTGATGAAAAAACACGGCGGCTCGTTGGAGCTGAGCAGCTCCCCCGGCCGAGGCACCAGCGTGTTTCTCACGTTCTCGATGAAGGGATTACAGACATAAGGGGGGTTCACATTGGAACCTATTCGCGTATTGATTGTAGAGGATGATCTAGACTGGCTGCGCGGCCTCAAAGCTTATTTGAACCGCCAGCAGGACTTGACGGTCGTAGATACCGTCTCGACCGCGCAAGAGGCCAGAGAGCTCTTCGCGGGCGCAGAGCCGGGCGTTGACGTCGTATTGATGGATATCATGCTGCAGGATGAGCCTGCAGGGATCGCGCTTGCCGAACAGGCGTTCTTGGGATGGGGAGTCAAAGTCATTATGCTGACTTCGATGGAGGAGAAGGATTTCATTTTCCGCTCGTTTCAAGCCGGCGCTATCGACTACCAGATTAAATCCAGGTTCGAAGAACTTCCGGCTATTATCCGAGCCGTTCATGCGCGCCAAGCGTCCATCAATGCGGCTGTTGCCGAACAAATGCGGGAGGAGTTCCGCCGGTTGAAGCGCTTGGAGCATCAATTCAAGGTGAAGGAAATTCGCGATATGATCACCCCGACAGAGCTCCAGGTGCTGGAGATGATCGACCAAGGCCATACGCAAACGGAGATTGCGAACCGGTTCTTCATCTCCCTGCGAACGGTCAAAATTCATGTAGGTCATATTTTGAAAAAGTTGGGGAGTTCAAGCAGCAAAGATGCCGCCCAGCAAATACGGGATTTAGGCTTGTTCGAGCAAACCAGACCAGACAAGAATAAGGACGGCGAGCCTTGAATCAGTGAATGTCTTTTTTCTTGAATCTTCCGCCTTTGACATCGTGAATATTGCCGACTGCGAGGAACGCTGTAGGATCCAGTTCATCGACGATGGATTTCAACTTCGCTTCCTCCAGCCGCGTAATGACACAGAAGATCACCTTCTTATCCTCTCCGGAGAAGCCCCCTTCGCCTTCCAGATAAGTAACCCCGCGTCCCAGCCGGTCCAAGATCGCTTCGCCGATTTGTCTGAACCGGTCGCTGATGATCCAGACGGATTTGGACTCATCGAAGCCCTCAATCGTAACATCAATCATTTTGTAGGCAATGAAATAGGCAATTAAGGAATACATCGCGCGATCCCAACTGTAGACGAAGCCTGCGCTGCCTAGGATGAAGACGTTGAAGAACATCACGACCTCGCCTACGGAGAACGGGATTTTCTTGGATACAAGTATCGCAATGATCTCCGTTCCGTCCAGCGAGCCCCCGAACCGGATGACGATCCCGACCCCGATGCCGAGAATAATGCCGCCGAACACCGCAGCCAAGAGCGGGTCGTTCGTAAGCTCCGGAACCGGATGCAGCAAAGCCGTTCCCGCGGACATGATCAGAATGGCGAATAACGTCGATAAGGCGAACGTTTTACCGATCATTTTGTAACCGATGAAAAGAAAGGGCATATTGAGCAGCGTCAGGAAGATCCCTACTGGAACCTGGGATAAATAGGAGAGAATGATAGAGATCCCCGTTATGCCTCCGTCAATAATTTTGTTCGGAACCAAGAAGATTTCAAGGCCAACAGCCATTAATGCGGCTCCCAGGAAGAGGAAAATTCCGCGCCGGAATAAGCTGCTTTTGGTCATTCTGCGGTGTTGAGCCCGTATCGAGACTCTTTTCTGTAATTGGATCTGCTCCTTCGCCATGTTTTCATCCCCTTTATATGTCTTTTTTTGTATATTTATGTTTCTAGACCAAGGCGTCATTTTCCTTCTGAAAGCCTTCCTTCATCTAGTGAAAATGTCATAAAAATATTAGATAATCTACCATCGAATATTGTCATTTGCCATGGTATAATGTCAGATGTCATTTACAATTTATCTACAATCAGTAGGAGACCTTATGAAAATTAATTTTGAGCCATTCCTGCAATTTGCGCGGCAGCGGCTGCCTTTCGTATTTATTGCATTCATTCCCGTGGTTATTATGGAAATCCTGAGTCGTGGGCACTATATAGAAATGTTCACTTGGAGCTACAAGCATTTGGTCGAATTGCTCTTCAACGAATGGATCGTTTTCAGTTTGCTCCTGCTTTTGATTGCGGTTGTCGGCCGCACGCGGATGGCCTATTGGATCCTTTCCGGGGTTCTCCTCGTGCTCGCCCTGATCAGCGGCATTAAACTGAAAATTTTGGGGGTTCCGTTAACACCTTGGGATTTGGTCGTTGCGGGAGAAGCATCCGATATGGTGCAATATATTTCCAATATTTTCACGTTCAAAGTCTTGTTCATGATCGTGCTGTTCCTGGCGTCGAGCTACTTCCTGTTATACCGCACACCCTTATTTATGAAAAAGGTAGCGTTAAAAGAACGGGCAATTCTCGCACTTGTTTCGCTAGCCATGATATTCGCGGTCTACACGGATCGCCCGCTTCCTGTGCAGAAATGGTTCGGCATCCAAGCTTCCGTCTGGAATCAGGTTGAGAACACGCAGACGAACGGATATGCGCTGGCTACGTTCCTGAATACGAAATCCATGTTCAGCGACAAGCGTGAAGGCTACGACGACAAAGCGGTTGAAGCGATTGTCAGCCAGACACCTAAGCCTGTCAAAGCCGGCGACCCGAATGTGAAGCCGAATGTAATCGTCGTCTTAAGCGAAGCTTTCTGGGACCCTACGGTGATTAAAGGTGTGAAATTCAGCCGGGATCCGATCCCGTTCTTTCATAATTTGCAACAAACCGGAACAAGCGGCTCCTTGCTGTCGCCACAATACGGCGGCGGAACGGCCAACGTAGAATTTGAGGTTTTGACGGGCAATTCCATGCGCTTCCTGCCGCAAGGCTCGATTGCGTATAACCAGTTCATCTCGAACGAGGTGGATTCGCTGGCCAGCATTTATGCCAGACAAGGGTACACGTCGACGGCGATCAGCCCGTTTTACAATTGGTATTTTAACAGTAACAGAGTTTATAAGGATTTCGGCTTCGCGAAGTATATCCCGATCGAATATTTCAAGCCCAACTACTCCGGTCCGTACATTGCGGATAGCGAGGTGACGGCAAACATTATTCATGCGACGGAGCTGAGCGACGGTCCGGATTTCGTCTTCGCCAACACGATGGAGAATCATTTCCATTTCTATCCCGGCAAATTCCCGAAAAATACGATTGATGTGAGCGGAGACATCTCGCCTTCCTCCCAAGGGATGCTGGAGACGCTTGCCCAAGGCATCAGCGCGGCCGATAACATGTTGAAGGATCTTGTACAATATTATCAGAACAAAGGCGAACCGACCATCATTGCATTCTGGGGCGACCACCTGCCGGCCCTTGGGGATGATTATGCGACCTATATCGATACCAAATATATTAGCGGCAAGGACGATCCGGATTTCTTGAAAAAAATGTACAGCACACCGCTCGTCATCTGGAACAATTTCGATGACCGCAAAGATAAGCTGAACATTAGCCCGTCATTCTTAGGTCCTTATCTTATTGAATTATCCAAACAGCAAGGAAGCTATTATACGGATTATTTGAGCCAGCTTGCCAAGAAGATTCCGATCATCCCGCCCAAAGATTATTTTGAGTCGATGAACATTAACGAGTTGGATCTGAAAGATTACGAAACGCTGCAGTATGACATTCTTTTCGGCGATCGCCATGCTTATAAGGACTATGCTTCACCTATCGTCAATTCCAAATATATGCTCGGCTTCGGTCCCATACTCCTGGATCAAGTTGAGGCGGATTCCAAAGATATATCCGGCCGTACCAGCATCACGCTGACGGTTAAGGGCAGCAATCTGCCGCCGCTGGGCACAGTCATGCTGAATGGCAAAGCCGTGCCGACGACCTGGCAGGATGAGCATACCGTAATGGCCAAAGTAGAAGGCAATTTGTTGAAGGCCGGCATCTGGGACATTCAGGTTCATGTTGTAGACTCCAAAGAGAACGTCGTTGGTAAATCGAATACGCTGCCGATTGAAATCGGCGGCAGATAAAAAATCCCTCAAGCAGGTTGAACTGCTTGAGGGATTTTTGCAATTGGTATATGAATTAGAGCGTAATAACTTTGCCTGTCGCTTCGGATTCGAATGCAGCCAGGATGACTTCCAGGGAGCGTTTGCCTTCTTCACCGGAAATGCGCGGCTTCGTTCCGTTCACAATGCTCGCTACGAACTCATCGATCACGCCGCTGACGGTTTGCTTCTCGTTCGTCGCCACTTGGCCGACTTTGTAACGTTCAACGGTACCGTTGCGCAATTCGACGATAACTTGATCGTTCGGATCCGTATCGATTTTGATTACGCCGTTCTCGCACCAGAGTACGGTGGAGTTGTCTTGGCCTTTGTAGTATGTCCAGCTGGCAACCAAGGAGCCTGTTGCACCGCTCTTCATACGCAGCAAGCACGTCGCGTTATCGTCGATATCCGTGCCTTCTTTGTGCAGCGTGCCGACGAATGCTGCGACTTGTGCCACTTCATCGTTCAACAGCCAACGGATCAAGTCGGATTTGTGCACGCCGAGGTCACCCATAGCGCCCATGATCGCCTCTTCCTTGCGGAAGAACCAGCTCTCGCGGCCGTCAATGCTCCAGCCTTCCGGTCCCGGATGGCCGAAGGACGTACGGAACGTCAAGACTTTGCCAAGCTTGCCTGTCTCCAAAATCTCCTTCGCTTTCACGGACGGAGGCATGAGGCGCTGATTGTGGCCGACCATGAGGAAGACGCCGTTCTTCTTCGCCGCTTCGATCATCGCATCCGCTTCTTCCGCCGTCGTTGCCATCGGCTTCTCGACCAGCACGTGGGCGCCGGCGTTCGCAGCCGCGATGGAAACCTCTGCGTGCAAATAGTTTGGCGTACATACGCTTACTGCGTCAACTTTCTCTTGCTTGAACAGTTCTTGGTAGCTGCTGTACGCTTTGCCGCCATGAAGCTGCGCGTAGTGCTCCGCTCTTTCGATAACCGGATCGACGAAAGCGACAAGCTCAACATTCGGATTCAAGGCGTATTCAGGAATATGTCTATGTTTGGAGATAGAGCCGCAACCGATGACGGCAACTTTAATTTTGCTCATGATTAATGATACACTCCCTCAAAATTATGAATTATTTAACGTTGGTATAATGCTCTTTGACCCAGTTCAAGCTGTTCTCGATGCTCGTAAGCGGCGGCTTCTGGCAGTGATCCTGCTCAACGACGAGCCACTCCGCACCCGCTTGCTCCGCCGCAGCAATGACTTGCTCCAGCGGAACTTCGCCCAGACCAAGCTCCAGCGTAACCAGTTTGCCTTCCGAATCTTTCGTGAAATCCTTGAAGTGCACAAGCGGCAGACGGCCTGTGTACTTAGCGATATAAGCCAGCGGATCTTGTCCGGCATATTTCACCCAGCAGACGTCCATCTCAACCTGGATGGCTTCTTTGCCTGCGTACATGGCATCAAAGACGAACTCGCCGTCCACTTTATGATGGAATTCGAAATCATGATTATGGTATAAGAACTGCAAGCCTTGTTTCTTCACTTCGATCGCGAACTGCTCGCACTCCGCAATCAAGGCTTTCCATTGGTCGGCATTCTCACGCTCTTCCGCGCCGACATAAGGGCAAATTGCATATTTGGCGCCAATCGTATGCAAGTAGTCGATTTCACCTTGCAGGTTCTTGCGGAATCTATCTAAACTGATATGGCTTCCGATCGCTTTGAGCCCGAGTTCATCCAACAAAGCCTTCATCTCGGCTGCTGGCTTGTCGAAATATCCGGCGAACTCCACACCCTCATAACCTAATTGGGCAACATGGCGAAGCGTGCCTTCCAAATCTCTAGCCATGTCATCGCGAAGCGTGTACAATTGCAGACCAATGCCTAAACGTGCCATTCGTTCTCCTCTTTTCTTCATTCTCGATTTGGGTATTTCCAAGACTATGTACACAAGTATAACGGAACATAGCATATTGTTACCATTAACGATATAATCAAAACATCTCTTATTTGGCTACGAAAGGTGATTGCAATGGACATCGAGCTGTTAACCTGCGGCTATTCTTTTCATATGGAACCGTTTAATGTCAGCACCAAATCCGGACTTAACTCTTATCTTTTCCGTCTGCAGACCGAGGGCACAAGTGAAGCTCTCGTAGGCGGCGCCATGATGCCGATCGAAGCCGGACATCTGCTGCTCTTCCAACCCGGAGATCCCTACGAGCTGCGGATCGAACAGCCGGCAGACCAGCCCGGGAGCAAGATTGCCAGCGGCGACTACTATCTATTTTGCAAAGGGAGCTGGATCGACAGCTGGTGGAAGCGCACCCCCAAACAGACGTGTACGCGCATCGACCTGGATCCGCGGCTTATTTCCCTATGGCGCCAACTCATTCTTGAGAAACGCCGGATGGAAGAGGAGAACCGCGAGCTTAGCGGCTACCTGCTGCAGGCGCTTTGCGTTTATGTCGAACGTGCCATGACCGAAACGGTTTCCTTGCAGGGACGGCCATTTACAGGCACACGGATGAAACGATTCATCGAAGCCCATGCGACCGCCACCTTCAAAGTCGACGATGTGGCCGAACACGTGGGGCTCAGCGTCTCCCGGGCGGTTCATCTGTTCAAAGAATGCTTCGGCAAAACGATGATTCAATACGCCTTGGAAGTTCGATTGTCCAGCGCCGTTGAACGGATGCACGACAGTTCCATGTCGCTGGAACAAATCGCGCTAAGCTGCGGCTTCGGCAGTTACCCTTACTTCCACAGGGCTTTCAAGCATAGATTCGGCATCTCTCCCAAGCTGTACCGGCAGAAAGATTCACAGAGTTGAAAAATTCACAAATTTTTCATGTTCTTTCGGAGCGAGTTTGGAACTTTTTTGCCCGCTCATTCGTATATTCATTGACAAGAAAACCTAGAGTTGAAAGGTAGTAAAAGGAGGAATCGATCAAAAAGCGAATAGCTTCCCATGAAAATGCAAGTTTGTTTCAAAATTGTAAAACTATTTTAAGGTTAAATTAATAATAATCCTATATGCTAAACATATATCCAATTCCTAGGATGGTGAAAATCTATGAAAATGTTTATTACGATTCACAACAAACCCGTGCCTGTTTACTCCGATGAGAAAAATAAAAAGAAATTCAATCTATTGAAATCCGCTCTTGAAGCGAAAGTGATTAAAGGAAGAGCGACGATCAAGAAATGCTTGGACTCGATCATCTCCATCGAAATCGTTGGATGCGAAGCGATCCTGCATTCCTTCAACGAACGCGATTCATTGGCACTATCACTGTACTAATTAAAGTGAAGAGTCCACCGGGAGCAGCCGCTCCCGGTGGACTCTTCTTTCGTTATACGTAACGTTCGCGCGCAATGCCGAGATGATGTTCCGCATGACCTGCGATTACGTAAGCCAGCGCTCTTGCCGTAATGTCATACGTGCTGGCGTTGCCAACACGCGGCCAAGCTGACACCCCGATCGTTGTCAGCAGTGTAAACGTCGCCTGCCGGACCGCTTGGAAATCCGCGATCAAGTCGGCCAGCGGCACATGGTCGAAGCTCCCGTTCTCGATGAAAATATCCTGATCGAAACCGGGCAGCTTCGTCGTATCCCCCCGCGCGACGCGCAGCATCCGGTAGCTCATGACACGCTCCGTATCCGTCATGTGGCCCAGCAGTTCCTTCAAGCTCCACTTGCCAGGCGCATAGCGCGCAAGTCCTTGTTCTTCGGTTAATCCGGAGAAGAACCCGGTGATCTCCTCAAGCTGGCGGCGGAGGAAAGTCTCGTAATCGCCATCCGGCACTTTACTGATATACATTTCATAATAAGAGTTATATTCGCTTGCTTCAGGTCGTTTCAGCATAATCGCCGTTGTCTCCCTTCCATGATCAGCCTATGTAATAGACTCATCATACCGGAAACAAGGTGAAATTTGAAGAACTTTCCTCTCCAAAATATAACGTGCACTAGCCAAACTTATACGTCATACCGTATCCGCCCTTCGGATATACCCATTCGATGTTATATGACGGACAAGCAATCCGGCACGTTCCGCATTCAATACAGTTCTCATAAGCAACTGTCGTAATTTTGAGCTTTTTTTCCCACTCGTACACGTCCGAGGGACAGAAGTAATTGCAATCCTTCGTCACACAGCTCACACAAGTCTGCTTATCCTTAATTACCAGGTGAGACTTGTCGTCGCATTTGTAGCGAATGGTAAACAGCTTATCGGAAATGTCGCTTTGACTCATCCGTTCATCGCCCTCCATCCCTTGTAGCCCAGCTTCATGAGGTTGACCGTACCGCCTGCGGCGTTCTTAATCAGCTTAACCGCCATTTTCTGCTTATCCGCCTTCGTCGTCCCGTCCACCAGGAACATATTGTAGGCGGCTTCGTTCAGCGCCTTCGGCAGCTTATCGAACAGCAATCCGGGATCCTGATCCTTCAGGAATTGGTGCATGCCCTTATATTTTTGCAAATCCTTGTGCACGAACGATTCGCGTATTTTTTGATCATATGCCTGCATGGACGCGGCGGAGAAATCTCCCTTGGCTTTGGCTTCCACAATCGCTTCACCGGCAAGCCGGCCCGATGTCATCGCCAGGTTCGTGCCTTCGCGGTGCACGAAGTTGACCAGCTGCGCGGCGTCGCCGCAGACACACCAACCATTGCCCGACAGTGGCGGGATGGAATGGAAGCCGCCCTCGGGAATCAAGTGGCCCGAATACTCCTTCGTCTCCCCTCCCTGGATCAGCTTGCGGATCATCGGATGCTGCTTGACGGCGTCCAGAACCGCATACGGCTTCACTTTTTTATCGCGAAGATGATTGACCATCACGCCGACGCCCAAAGAAATCGTATCTTTGTTCGTATACAGGAAGCCCATCCCCGCCATGCCCAGCGAAGTCTCACCCATGAATTCGATCGTCACGCCCTCGTCGCCTTCGAGCCCGAAGCGGTCCTCGATCTTCTCCTTAGGCAGTGCGATCACTTCTTTCACGGCAAGGGACACCTGGTCCGGCATCCACTCTTTATGAATCCCCATCGCTTTGCCAAGCAAGGAGTTCACGCCGTCCGCAATGACGACTACGTCGGCATACAGATCCCCGTCATCCCGGTCCGTGCGCACGCCGACCACCTTATCACCTTCCCGGATGACGTCCAGCGCGACCGTTTCATAGACCGGAATGGCTCCCGCTGCGACAGCTTTGTCGGCGAACCACTGGTCGAATTTGACACGCAGTCCCGTGAAACAGTTATACGGCTCCTTGTACGCCTCGTTGCGGTGACCGAACGTGACCATGGACTCTTGCCCCATCATCCAGATGCGCTGCTCCACGATGTACCGCTCCATCGGGAAGTTCTTCTCTTTCCAGAACTCGGGCACGAGCTCCTCGATCTGCTTCCTGTAGAGGACGCCGCCGAAAATGTTTTTGGCCCCGGGGAATTCCCCTCGCTCGAGCAGTACGACCGATAAGCCGGCGCGCGCCATCGTTAAAGCAGCCGCCGCACCGGCCGGTCCTCCGCCAACGACGATCGCATCGAATTTTTCATTCATTTGGCCTCACTCCTCTCTCGTGCTGCACGAGCCTCTTTCTTGGCAGGCGCCGCCTCGCTCTTCTTCTCGCCTCCCGGGGGAGCGCTTTCCGGCAGCCGCTTGCCAAACAGCGTCCGGCGCTGCTTGATTTCCTGGGTGATTGCCGGCACCAGCTTAAACATATCGCCTACGATCCCATAATGCGCGAATTGGAAAATCGGCGCCTTCTCATCTTTATTGATGGCGACGACTACGTCGGAATTGCTCATGCCGACGGTATGCTGAACGGCTCCGGAGATGCCGATCGCGAAATACAGCTTCGGCCGCACGGTGGCGCCGGTCTGGCCGACCTGGTGCTCATGGCCGATCCAGCCGGCGTCCACCGCTGCACGGGATGCGCCGACGACGCCGCCGAGCGCCTCGGCCAGCTCGGCGAGCATCCCGAAGGCATCGGGGCCGCCAAGCCCGCGGCCGCCGGCTACGATAATCTCGGCTTCCTCGAGATTGAGCTTGCCTGTTTCGCGCAGGAAATCCAGCACCTGCGCGGCGATCTCTTCCTCCCGCATCGCGGCCTCGATGCGAACGATCTCGCCTTGGCGCGCCGTATCCTTGGGCAGCGCCTGAAACACGCCGGCACGCGCCGTCGCCATCTGCGGCCGGTACTGCTTACAGAGGATGGTCGCCATCATCTTCTCGGAAAATGCCGGCCGGCTCGCCAGCAGCAGCCGCGACGGCGGCGGCTCCACGTCGAGCTGCGTCGTGTCGGCCGTCAGCCCCGTCGGCAGGTGCGTTGCGATCGCACCTGCCAGGTCGCGCCCCGTGGCTGTCGCGCCGAACAGCACGATCTCGGGCTTCGCTTCCTCGATCAGCTTCAAGCAGACCCGGCTGTACGGCCGGGTCCGGTAAGTGCGAAGCTCCGGGGCTTCGCAGAGGTACACCCGGTCCGCGCCGTAATGCACGGCTTCCTCGGCGAGATGTTCGACATCGTCGCCGATGACGAGCGCCATGAGCGGCGCTTCCAGCTTCGCGGCCAGCTTCTTGCCTTCGCCCAGCAGCTGCCAGGACACCTTCTTCGCAACGCCGTCACGCTGCTCCACTACGATGAGCACGCCCCGATAGGCGGACCAGTCGGGCATTGCCGCTTCGGCTTGGTCTTGTTCATTAGCCAAGATGACTCCCTCCATTCGTTACGAGATCGCTTATTATACGCATGAGCCGTCTCTTCCTCATGGCGACGACCAATCGAGCAGCTTCTGCATATCGTCCGTGAGCAGCTGGTCGGCCAATTGAGCGGCGGCCGCTTCCGGCGTATCAGACGTAATCATTTGCGTCTTGACAGCCTTTACCTCCGGCACCCAGGTTTTGGCGACGATCGTCGGCGAACCTTTGAGCCCGATTTTGGCCCGCTCCAAATCCGGGAAGTCCGCTGTCGTCCATACCGTCGGCTTATACCGTGCCGCGCGGATCATGCCCGGCAGCGAGGCCCGCCTAACCTTGTTCAGTTCCTTGAGCGCCGTAATCAACACCGGCATGCTTGTCTCCACAACTTCGATGCCGTCTTCCAACAGCCTGTGCACGCGCACCTTGCGCTTCTCTTCATCAACCTGAACCACTTTATTCACATACGTCAGCTGCTCCAAATCCAACCGGCAGGCAACGCCCGGCCCCACCTGTCCCGTATCGCCATCCAGCGTTTGTTTGCCGCAAAACACCATGTCCACCGGTCCCCACGTTTCCGCAATCTTGCGGATCGTTCGCGCGACCACATAGGAAGTCGCAAGCGTGTCCGCTCCTGCAAAGCCGCGGTCGGTGACCAAAACGGCGTCATCCGCACCGAGGGAGATGCACTCCTTAAGGCTCTTCTCTGCAGGTGGCGGCCCCATCGTGACGACCGTCACCCTTGCGCCGGTTTCATCCTTAATCCGCAGCGCTTCCTCCAGCCCGTGCATATCGTAGAAATTGACGATACTGGGGACGCCTTGGCGGATTAACGTATTGTTTTTCGGATCGATACGAATTTCTCTGGAGTCAGGAACCTGCTTAATACATACGACAATATGCAGCATCTCTGCACCCTCCTGTTTCTTCGGGGGAACTCTGTCGCATCCATTGACAAAGCACCCGCAATGCTTGTCATCATTGTGAAATTTGTCACTAAACGCCGCATAGAAATCGCTTTCAACAAAAAATGATGCTATACATAGCCTACAACAATATATGCTTCCGAAAATCTAACATGACACTTACTTTTGACCGTAGCTCCGCAGATATCACAGAAAGTACAGTTTTTCACTTATCGTAAGGTTCGTGAGGCTGGTCAAGAAGAGCAGGCGTAAATATGCATCTTGTAGATATCGCAGAAAGTGCTGTTTTGGATATTGCGAGGTTGATGAGGTAGGCAAGACCCGGCGCACTCATGCATTTTGCAGATATCACAGAACCCACTGTTTCGGATTTGCGAGGTTGATGAGGTAGGCAGGACCCGGAGCACTCATGAATTTTGCAGATATCACAGAATCCACTGTTTCGGATTTGCGAGGTTGATGAGACAGGCAGGAACCGGCGTACTTATGCATTTTGCAGATATCACAGGAAGCACTGTTTTTGTTCGTCGGCGCTGCCACAGTGACTAACCCGCAATTTAGAAATTCTGTTGTATCTACAAAGATATCCCCCAATATTTCCGGCCTTCCGCTTTAAGTTGGCACAAAAAAGGCTCGTCAGGATCCTCCAAATCCTGACGAGCCTTTTTGCGTTTCAGCTACTCATCCTCCGGGTCTATCTCATAGGTGCAAACAAAGCGCTCGACGCCCGGATATTTTTCGCCTATGCTGCGAATGACGAACCCGATGCTTCGGTAAAACTGCACAGCCTCCTCGTCCGTTTCCACGACGATTCTGAGGGGATGCATGTCTTCGATAATTTCGAGAATGATGCCCCGCCCGAAGCCCGCTCCCCGGCTATGAGGCTCCACAGCCAGATGATGAATGGTCATCTCTTGGTCGCGATTAATGTCAAACCCGATAATGCCAACGAGGATGCCTTCGGATTCGTATCCATAGAGCATCAGGTTGGAGTCATTCACATAACGGCTAACCGTCTCTTCCAACTGATCGGGATCGGGAAATATGCTATAGCCGAGCAAGTCCTGTATTTGTTGTTCATGCAGCTTGAATTTCACATCGATCAGCACGTGCACTCACTTCTTTCTCTTGATTTGCAAATTTTAGATTAACCTAAATATAATCTAACAGACGCAACAGCTTGTCAATGTGCGCTGCTGGCCGAACTCTTTTTTCCGCCATCGCAGATGAAGGTGAGTCTCCATAGCTAATAAACGGAATCCCCGCGTCCTCGGCTGCCCTGCCGTCTATCCAAGAATCTCCGATCGCGATCCATTGATCACCCTTCAACGAGTTAAAATGCTGCAATACAGTCAAATTGCCTGAAGGAGAAGGCTTCATCGCTTCCATTTGCTCGCGGCCTACGATGAGATCGAAACGATCCTTAATCCCCGTTATCTGTAACGCGCGGATGGCGGCTGCATGCGAATTGTTCGTCACGATGACCAGCTTATACCTGCCATACAACCGGTCCAAAAGCTCGGCTGCGCCAGGCTCGAGCCCGGCCCCCTCCATTCCCTTCAGCTCATGGGTGGCTGCGATGCGCAGAGCCTCGGCTATCATCTCGTCGGTTGCTCCGTTCTCACTCGCGTAAGCAAGAAGTGTCGATGTCGTATGCGCATCCGCCTGAAAGTTTGCGGGCAAGAGTCCCTTTTCCGCCAACCATGCCGCTACCTCGCTCTTCATCGCCTTGAAGTCAATGCGGGATTGAAGCAGCGTATTATCCATATCAAAGATAATGCCTCGAATGCTTTTTGGAACCATCTTCGATCCTCCTTTCCCTACTTTTGCAAAGTTTTCGTGGATTTCGACAGTTTTCGCTAAAAACACTTATTAAGCGCTATATACAGGCTATTACTCAGTTACTATAATAAGAAAGCAGTGTATTCCGGATTGAGAACACTTTTCAATGAGAGGTATTATATATGCAGCATGCACTTGCGAACCACTATACGATGTATCTTGTTATGCTGGCATTCGTCATTATTTGGCTAGCCTCTTATACATGTCTGAGTTTATCCCACCGTATTGCCATCAGCAAGGGGTGGCAGCAAAAGCTATGGATCGCCTGCAGTGCGATGACGATCGGATCAGGCGCATGGTCCATGCATTTTATCGCCATGCTCGCACAATATCATCCGGACCGGCTAGTTTATAACGTTCAGACCATCCTAGCATCATTGGCGGTTGTCGCCGCCGGTTCGCTCATCGGTTTTTTCATTGCGTTTCTAACCGGTCCCGGCGTTCCGAGTATACTAATTGGCGGAGTCTTTATGGGACTTTCCGTTTCCAGTATGCACTACATAGGTCTGAGTGCCATCAATGCGGTTGAGGTCCGTTTCTCACCGGTGCTTTTCATCCTCTCCGTACTGCTCGCCGTCGCTGCCTCGATTGCCGTACTCAAGATGTCTGTCGCAAGCAGCCCCAAAATACTCATCCGAGGCTTCCTTATCTCTGTAACTATCACGGGTATGCATTATTTGGGTACGCTATCCGCTTCGGCCGCACTCCCGTTGAACCATACGGAATACGGCGAGAATGCTTCGCAGCTGAACGCTTTCGTACTAGCGATGCTGATTGCATTCGGTACGATTATTTTTTTATCGCTGATAATTATTTACTCGCTCCGAATCGATCAGAGGCTCGCCGACCACTCCTCGCTCAAAGCCTTGCTGCTCGATACTAGCATCGACAGTATTCTCATGATTAACAGCCGGGGGTGGATTATTGAATTTAATCCTGCCGCAGCGGCTACGTTCGGGTATAGCCGCAAACAAGCATTATCCATGACGATGCTCGACTTCCTATACCCGTTCGATCAGAACGGAGAAGCTGCCGCTTCCTTGTACAGGCAATTAGCCCGGCAGGATGCCGCTCTCCTCGGCAAGCGGGTTCACATGAAAGCCTACCGCTCCGACCGTTCCGCATTTCCGGCTGAAGTTACGATTACGAAGATTCCATACGCCGGTAATATGATATTCGCGGCTACGGTTCGTGACCTGACCGAAGGTAAGCATGAATTTGCCGCTATTTCCTAAATAGGGTGGATGATGAAATACCCTGAGGCTGCTGCCTCAGGGTATTGGGATTGCAATCAAGCTGTCTGCTTGGCCGGTGATTGAAGTAGAAACGGGATGAACATCGAGACCAGGCTGGCAATGAAGCCGAACACGAACATCCCGTGAAACCCGCTGTAAAACATCGTCGATTTGGTTAGTATGGCGCCCATAATCGTCACGCTCACCGCTGTGCCGATATTGCGGGCGAACAATTGGAGCGATGTGGAAATCCCTTTTTGATGAGGCTCAACAAGCTGCTGGGAACCAATCGTGGAAACCGTAAAAATTAATCCGTAGGCAAGTCCGAGCATGGTCATCGTCGCGAAGGAGTACCAGAAGGATGTCGCTTCGTTCATCAAATACAGCATGATCGCCGTCACCACGAGCAGACCGTTCCCAATAATGAGCAGCGGCTTGTAACCGTACTGCAGCACCCATTTACCGCTTGGAACGGCGACTGCCATCCAGCCTATGGACGTTCCCAAGAGGGCAATGCCGCTTATGAACAGCGAATGACCTTGATTTTGCAGGAAAAGCGGGATAAAGCTCGAAGTCCCGAACAAGGCCGTACATGTGATGAAAGAAATAGCGATCATGATCGCGATCGGCCGGTTGCGCAGCAAATTGAGCGGCACGATCGGGGCGCTGATTTTTTTCTCATAAAGGAAAAAGACGATCATGCAGATCACGCCGAGTATGCCGTATATGTAATTGTTCCGCTCGACTGTCGTCGTTAGCAGCAGCAGGGAAATCCCGGCCGCAAACAGCGCCGCTCCGCCGTAATCGACCATTGATTTCTTCGGTTCATATACTTCCTTATACGGCTTCAGCGCAATTAAGGCGACCAAACAGATCGGAATATTAACGAAGAAAATCCATCGCCAACTCATATATGTGACGAAAAATGTACCTAGCAGCGGCGCCAACACAGCCGCCAATCCCCACATCGCAGTGAAGAACGCCTGCACCTTCCCCCGCTGCTCAACCGGATAAATATCTCCGGCGATAATCGCAGGAAATGGCATCATAACCCCCGCTCCGATCCCTTGCACCGCGCGAAATATGATGAGCTGCAGCATGCTCTGGGACATTCCGCAGAGCACGGATCCGCCTAGAAATAAAAGAATACCGGCGGCATAAATCCTTTTCCGACCGAATAGATCAGATAATCGTCCGGCTAACGGAGCCAGTACGGTCGATAGCACCATATACGAGGTGAAAGCCCATGCAAACAGGTCTTCGCCGCCAATCTCCTTCACAATAATCGGCATCGTCGTATTGGCGATCGTCGTATCCATTGAAGCCACCAGCATCGCGAGCACAATACTGATCATGACTGTCGTTCGATTGCTCAAATCACACACCTCCAAGCTGTCTTCTAAAACTGTCCTCCAATGTCACATCCACATATTGTAACTTATTCTCCGCTTAATGAATAGCATGTACGGAGATTGGATTGCCAAAAGCCTTCGTTCACATCAAAAAAATTTCTCTTTACATATCGCTTCTCCATATAATAAAATTAATCCAATTGAATTAGTCGGTAATTGATTGGGGACATGACAACATGACTTTAAGCGTTTTGTTAATGGGTGTAATCGTTGGTTTTCTGGTCGGATTGACCGGAGTTGGGGGAGCTTCGCTGCTCACCCCCATATTAATCCTGATTGGGATTCATCCATCTATTGCCGTAGGCACGGACCTCCTTTATAATTCCATCACGAAGCTGTTCGGCACGATTCAGCATTGGCGGCAGAAAACAATTGACTTCAAACTGGTCAAAATGCTAGCCATGGGCAGTATACCAGGCGTCATCCTCGCAGTTATTTTTTTGAAAATTTTCAACTCCTTCTACCACAATCAAGAGGTCATTATTAAGCACGCGCTTGGCTATGTCTTGATTCTGGTCGCTTTTGCCACTCTGTTCAAAGTGTTCTTCGGCCATAAGATCAAGGAGAACCGCTGGCAGCTTAGAAGCCTGGAGGAGAAAAAGGGGCTGACGATCACGATCGGCGCCGTCCTCGGATTCGTGGTCGGATTAACCTCGATCGGCTCCGGCTCGTTGTACGCGATAGCGATGCTCTACTTTTTCCGCATGGTACCCGCTACGCTCGTCGGAACTGACATCGCACACGCCTTCTTCCTGGCTACGACAGCCGGCATTTTGCACGCAAGCATGGGCAATGTGAATTATACGCTCGTCATTAACCTGCTGCTTGGTTCGATCCCCGGCGTACTGCTTGGCAGTATGTTGGCTACCAAGGCGCCAACGAATGTCCTGCGGACGATTATCGCCTCTTTAGTTTTAATTAGCGGCCTTAAATTAATTTAATCCGCCGCAGAAACGCCCGAGCCCGCTCGGGTTTTTTTGTGTGCAAACGGATGTCGATTCCTGCGATTACCCGGGAAATCGGCATGGTATCTACCCATTTTTGGGAGGGGCTGGGCCATTGCCTACACAAGAAGACTTGCCTTCATCATACGTTGTGATGAACACCCAATGTGATGATAAAGGAGCTACTGCATATGCAGCGACTAATGTGTAAAGGCAAGATCCACCGTGCCACCGTGACGGAGGCCGATCTGAACTATGTCGGGAGTATTACGATAGATGCCCTGTTGATGCGGAAAGCGCACATTTTACCTTACGAAATGGTGCAGGTCACGAGTTTGCGCAATGCGACCCGTTGGAAAACATACGCCATTCCGGCTCCGGAAGGCTGCGGCAAAATCGGGCTGAACGGACCGCCGGCCCATCTGTTTCAACCCGGCGATCTTGTCATTATTTTGAGCATGGGGCTAATGAACGAGGAAGAAATCAGCGTCTTGAAGCCGCAGGTGGTATTCGTGGATGAACACAATCAAGTGCTGCGTGTGGAAGAGCACGACATTGTCATTCAAGAGCAAGAAGTGAAGTCCTATGAGTAATCTCAGCACGAGCAAATGGACGAAATACAAGCTGCTGCGAAGATCGGAGGAGCTCCGGGCGCATCTCCCGGAAACCGCTTGGCTGAAGGAGTCGACCTTCTGGCGAATGATCGATAAATACGGTCAAGTCATTATTAAGCCGACCGGCAGCTATGGCGGGCATGGCGTTGTGCGAATCAGAAAAATGGGAGATTCCGAATATGAAGTGCAAGACGGAGCCCGCAAAAAACGGTACACGAGCCAAGAGCAGATGGCCGCTTATCTCAAAAAGAAGGCTGGGAAAAATTACATTGTCCAGCAGCGCATCCATCTGGCCACGGTGAACGGCCGTCCCTTCGATCTGCGGGTCATGGTACAGCGCCACCCCCGCTCACCGTGGCAGGTGACGGGCAAGCTGGCCAAAGTTGCCGGAGCAGGCTTCATCGTGACGAATATTCGCATGAGCAGCGGCAAAGTCGTATCCGTTGATCATGCCATCCGGCATTCGGCATTGAGGACGATGCGATCCGGCGATCTCCTTGCCCGGCTGGATAGAGTCGCTCTGAAAAGCGCAGCCAAGCTCGGTCCCTCCTATCGCTGGGTGAAAACGATGGGCATCGATATGGCATTGGACACTGAGGGGCATGTGTGGATTATTGAAGTTAATTTCGCTCCGATGCTGGAGCTGTTTCTGAAGCTGAAAGATAAATCGGCCTTCCGAAAAATCAAGTCTTTTCACAAAAAATAAACAAAAGCAAGAGACACAAGCCGTCTCCATCTTCGCCTCACGGTAATAGTCTACATTAGAGTTTGCATGTGCGAATTCATAGGATGACAACTACAACAGTTTTCCCGCTGAAAACGGTGAGGAGGCCCAAAAGATGAAGCAATTGGGGCTTTATTGCTCACGATGTTCGGCAAAGCTCCCGTTCCGCTACCAAGACATGAAATGCGCGTGCGGCGGTACGTTGTTGGTCGAGTACGACCTGGAGCGCTTGTCCCGAACATTCAAGAAGGAAGCCTTACTGACTCGCTACCCATCCATGTGGAGATACAACGAACTGCTTCCGGTGAGTGACCCGGATTGTATCATCACGCTAGGCGAGGGCTGGACCCCGCTTGTTCGCATGCAGGAATGGGAAGCCAAGCTGCCGCTCCGGCAGCTGTGGATTAAACGAGAGGAGCAGAACCCGACGGGCAGCTTCAAATCACGCGGTTTCTCCGTCGCCGTCTCCTTATTGAAGGAGTCCGGCGCCGCCAAGGCTGCCGTACCTTCGAACGGCAATGCCGCGGGCGCGTTGGCTGCCTACGCCAGCCGTGCAGGAATTGAGGCTTCCGTCTTTATTCCTCAAGACTGCCCGCCGCTCATCGTGGAAGAGTGTCCCTTATACGGCGCCGACACTTACCTCGTCGACGGCTTCATTCACGATGCCGCGGCGATCATCGAAGCCGGCAGGACGGAGCAAGGCTGGGTAAACGTCGGCACCCTGAAGGAGCCGGGCCGTGTCGAAGGCAAGAAAACGATGGGACTTGAGCTCGCCGAGCAGCTCGGATGGACGTTCCCGGACTGCATCATTTATCCGACCGGCGGAGGCTCCGGTATTATTGGCATGTGGAAAGCCTACCATGAGCTCAAAGCGCTTGGCTGGATCGACGGTCCGATGCCGAAGTTCGTCTGCGTGCAGGAGGAAGGCTGCCAACCGATCGTTGACGCGTTGACTCAAGCTCCTCCGCCTGCCGGCGTTGAAGCTAGTCCGACCGGCATGCGTGTCCCGCAGCCGCCCGACTTGGAACTGCTGCTGTCGATTGTGCAGCAGAGCGGCGGCACGGCGCTGGCGCTCTCGAAGCGCCAAATCGCCGAAGCTACGCGCACGTTGGGCGCGCAGGGCATCTCCGCGTCGCCGGAGGGCTCGGCAACGTGGGCCGGACTGCTCGCGCTCTGCGACAGCGGCTGGCTTCGCCCGAGCGACTCCGTCGTGCTGTTCAACACGTCGCACGCCATGAAATACGCGAAGCTTGGCAGCGGCTTCACGGTTCCGACGATCAGGAGCTATGCGGATTATGTGCAGCTCCGTCACTGATCACGGCCAAAAAAAGCCAGGAGGCTGAAACCTCCTGGCTTTCTATTAAGCTTGGCCGAGATTATTTTCTTCGTACAGACGGTACATCGCTTGAATCATCGGCTCCGCAGGGTCGCGATTCAATAAATATAACGTCATTAAATATTGCAGCGGAAGCGCACAAGTGTTATTGCCCTCTTGTACCGCAACAAAGCCGGCTTCCAGAACCGGACCATGCTCCTCATGAAGCTCGAGATCCACATAAATCTTCTGCTCCGGGAACTCTTCACGTACAGCCGTAGCTACATATGGAACGATGTGCTTATCGAGCAGTTCCTTCGCGTCATCCTCGGTTTGCGGCGGGTTCGGCAGCGGATGACTTTCCGGGCTTCTCAATAAATCCACGAAGAAGGAAGACAGCCAAAGGCCCGCGTTCGGATTCGTTTGGAAGTTACGCATAATCTCATTTAAGAAAAATCCGCATGTCGTGAATTTCTCTTCTTGTTTAAGAGTAAAAGCAAACATCGGACCATAGATCGGATTGTTTCCAATTTGGCCATCGACTTCATATTCCGGAAATTGCGCTTTCACAACTTCATTGATGTGTTGAAACCAAGTCATTATGATTTGGGCTTGTTCTTGCTCCAGATCTTGGGTTGTATTTTCTTCAGCTTGTGTATCGATCTCTTTTTCTGTCATTGGGGTGAAAGCCTCCTGAATCATTCATATTGGCACGAATATACCTATTGTACCGCATTTAATCCCGTTCAGAAAGCTATTGTTGCATTTTTAAGGCCGGATGCGGACGACGCCGACCTCCGAAGCGTTGACCGAGATCGAATTGCCGCCTTGGCCGATCGTCGCGCTCGCGGATTGTCTCACTCTGACTTTCGTTTTGCCGCTGCTGTAGCCGGACTTTTTACTCGATTTGCGCTGCATGCCTTCACCCCCTCTCGTCGAACGAAAATTATCCGTTTCCCGACGGGGTGCTACCGCTTTTTACGTTTTTTTTGCTTTTTGAAGATTTGAATATTAAGCGCATTGCTGGCTAGGGCATTGCCCATCTTAGCCGATGCCCGGGCAGTTTGATAGATTTTAATGACGATAAATTGTTTTTGACCGATACGGTAACGATACGTTTTCACTTTGGACTGAAGCATAGCAGGCTCCTCCTCGTCAACGCCGAACAATGACGTGTATGAAGTAGCATATGCAGCAGGATGACAGGCTGTATCGGCACTCGCATATCATCCGTCCGTGTGCGGGCTACAACCGTTTCGGCGTCGGCATGCCGAGCAGTTCGAGCGCTTGATGCAGCCTGCTTCTCACCAATTGCGTGATCCACAAGCGATGCGCGATGCGGTCCTCATTGCCTTTCAACACAGGACATGCGCTGTAGAAATGATTGAACAGCGAGGCCAGCTCAAACGCATAATGACAGATTAGGCTCGGTGCCAGCTGATCGGTTGCATTGTCCAACGTTTCCGGCCAGTACGCCATATGGCGCAGCAGCTGATACTCGGGTTCCTCCAGCAGATTCCCGGCAAAATGGGCCTGTATCGCCTGCAGGCGAGGTTCTTTCTGCGCTTTATCCAGAATGCTGTTCGCTCTCGTATACGCATAGAGCAGATAGACGCCTGAGTTTCCCGTTACCTCAGTCGCCTGCTCCATATCGAAAACCACCTCGGTCTGCAGCTGGTACTTCAGCAAATAGTAGCGGATCGCCGCCGCGGCGATCGCTCTGCTGGATATGCCCGCTTTCCTCGAACGCTTCGCGTCGATCACCTGCTCCATGCGATCCAGCAGATCCGCTACTTTGATGCCGATGCCTTGGCGGCCTGACATCGCGTAGGAGCCTTTGCCATCCGACGTATCGATGCCTAGCCCCGCTGCCGTGCCCGGACTGAGTGACACGACGCCATAACTCACATGCTTGAGCTGGCTGGCCTGTTTCTCGTATCCCAGCACCTCCAGCGCGAGCTTCACCATCTCCTGCGGATATTGCTGGCGATAGTCGATAACGTTAATGACCATATCCGCGTGCCCGATCGGTTTTTTACGGCCCTCGGCTGCTGTGGACCAAAGTCCGTCTTCCCATTTTTTATAGACAAAGTCATTCTCGAGCAGTCCGAACTTCCACAGATGATAAGCGATGTCCTTGGCCGTATAGGTCAGAATGCCGTTAGAACGCACGAGCACCTTATCTCCCTGAAAGTCTTGGCTATCCGTTGACGCATCCGCGCTGTCCTCCGCCTGTTTGAGCACCCAGCAGCCGGCCAGCTTCCCTTCCGTCACTTTGTGGAACATGTTCGTTCGGTTTAACAGCTCGAACGTCGTATCCCAGAATCCGGCGCGAACGATGGAGCTCTCCCAGACCAGCACATCGTAGTTGATACCGAACTGCTTCATTTCCTCCAACTGCTCGCGGACGATCCGTTCCGCCACCAGAGCGCCCATCCAAGCCAGATTGGATGTACCGCTCTCAATCGCGTGCAGCACGACAGCGCGCTGCTCCGCCAGCTCCGGCTGCGCTTTATAAGCCTGATTCACCTTCGCGTACGTTTCCCAACAGAAATCGCCGAAACGCAGAAACGCTCCTTCGGATTGCGTATGAAGAATGCCTACCACCGTATCCGCCAGCTGATTGCCAAGGTCGTCGATGTAGTTGTGCACCTCCACCTGATAGCCCGCATGAGACAGCATGCGAGTGAGCGTATCCCCGATACAGGAATTACGCAGATGGCCCACATGCGCCGCTTTGTTCGGATTGATCGAGGTATGCTCCACCAGCACCTTCGTTTGCTCGCGACGCATACGCTGCTTATCCTCCGTCTGATAAGCGCCGGAAGCCCATACGTTCCAATCGATATAGAAATTCAGAAATCCGGGAGCCACGGCAGCTACCTTGCGGAACAAGCCCTGCACCGAACCGCCTTCTTCGATGCGGCTTTGCAGCTCCCCGGCGATTTGCAGCGGTGATCTGCGTACGATCTTGGCCAATTGCATAGCAATATTGGAGCTGTAGTCTCCATGCTCGGGATGTGCGGGATGCTCGGTCAAGATCTTCAATTGTGCCGGGCGTTCGGCGGCATAGGCAGCGAGCAGCGCTTCGACATGCCCCTCCAGTTCTGCAAGGATAAGCTGTTGAATCATGGATAAACCCTCCCTCTCTCGAATAAATACAAAAAGCCCCCGTCTCTAATAAGAGACGAGAGCTGTTTCATTCCCGCGGTACCACTCTAAGTGTTAAATCTGCGGATGATGTCCGGATTTAACCCCTCCTAAGATAACGGCATGCGCCGGATCCCCCTACTCACCAGTTCGGGAGACCATCTCCCAGGTCCGCTTCGTTCCTGACATTCGTACCGGTTCCCACCAATCCCGGCTCGCTGCGACTGTCCGACAAGAACTACTGTCCTGTTCCTCAATGTTCACTATCAAGTTATGAATTGACTGAATATTACTGCAATAAGTGCCGTTTGTCAAGAAGCAACCAACTTCATCATCACAATTCCGATAAAAGCAAGCGCCAGCCCGGACTGCTCCAGCCTGGAAAACCTGTCCTTCAATATAAATCGCGTGTACAGCAGTACGATTAGCACGTTTAGTGCAACGACGGCGGATACAAGGCCCGCCTTGCCATGTTCAAAGCCATGCAGGATGAAGATCATGCCGACCACATTCGTTATCCCCACGAGCATCCCGAACAGAAATGTGCGCTGCTCCGACCATTTCGCAGAGGAGATCGCCACTTCCTTTCCGGGTTCCCGTGCCGACTGGTCCTTCAACCACCATAGTCCGAAACATACGGTGCCTGTGGCGAACATGCAGAACAGCGTCGGAAACAGCGGAGCGGATACGAGCGTCGTCCATTTGCCCGAGAGATCGTTACCGGCGAAGAGCAGCAGCGCCAGCGCTCCCCATCCGGCCCCTTGCAAATTCTTCATCGTGATTTCATTGGAATATCGGACGACGAGGATGCCGATGACAATGATGACGAAGGCTGCAAACTGCAGCATATTCAGCCGTTCGTCCCAGATCAGGTAGGCGACGAAGACGACGACGACGGATGGCAATCCCGTGAGGATGGCCACGAGCGAGGCTTTCCCTACGGCAAAGCCTTTGAACATACTTGCGTTAGCTCCGAAGGAAAACAGCCCCATCTGAACGCCGATCAGCGCCGAAACCGTCCAATCCTGATGCAGAAGAAAAGCGCTGATACCGCTGATCAGAGCGCCCATGAAAAATGTGCCGCAGAGCAGCACATTCCGATTCAGCGATTGCTGGCTGGTCCAGTGATAGAGGATGCCCCGGAGCCCGAAGCTTAGAGCCGCAAGCACGGAGTACATAAGCCACATGCGAAATGCTTCCCCTTTCTAACAACATGCCAAGATCGGGTAATTTTATCACACTATGCGCTATTGAACAACCGTCTGCTGCAAGATCAGCCGCTCCAGAATGGCATCGCCGTTCTTGGAAACCTTCACTTCGGCGAACTTCGCCTGCCGTTCGTAATCGCTGCCGGTTCCTTCTGGGATGAAATAGTGCTCGATGCCGTATTCCACGGTTTCGAAGCCGGTCCGTTTGCCGTTCAAACGAACTTCACCTGCCGCCAGCGGCTCCCCCTTCTTATAAACGCGGCTGAACTCATAAACGCCCGTGGCTGCATTCGGAGCCAGCACGACCGTAATGCGTTTGGAGGCGGCCTCCTCCGGCCTGTCGCCAAAAATAGGCGGCTCCGAAATCGTGTACCGCAAGCGCACATAATCGCCTTGGATCAGCGAGCGCGGGTCGAGCGGCTCCAGCTGCAAGCGGATCTGCTGGCCGCTTGCGAGCAGCCACTCGCTTTTGCCGATCTGCAGCGACATCGCGGCAATTTGCAGCACGACCAGCACGGCGATCACAAGGCGGTTCGCCGCATAGTCGGTCTTCGCAGCGGGTTCCGCCGCCGCCTCAGCGTGCTTCTTCTCGTACCATACGGTGAAGGCGAGAATCAGAATGCCTAGTATCGCGAAGGTGAACGACTTGTGCAGCAGCTTCCAGGCGAGATCGTAATATTTGTACACAAGGAACGCTGTCCAGAAGCCCATCGACCAAGCGAACACCCATCTGATTTGCAGCTGTTTGCTGACCGCCAGAGCCAGCAGGACTAGCAGAAAGAAGAAGCCATTGGCCACATAATACCAGTACGACTCGGTTATAAAAGTGAGAACGAACATCGACAGCAGCAATGTTGGGTAAGCGCTGTACAGCACCGGCTGCCTGATGGAGGCATTCGGAATGACCTGACCGCCGGCGAATAGAGCAAATAAGAGAACCGTAAGGATGGTAACGACCGTTACGCCGCTCTCGATCCAGTTAAATAAGATAGCAGCGGTTAGCACGATGGCGGCCAGTACAAAGAAAATGCGGTGCAGCAAGCCCGTTATATAAATAAACGCTGCGACCGTAAGCGCCAGGAATGCCCATAGCACCGGAACGTTCTCGGAGAACGCGGCTGCCCCCGCGCCCAGCAGCAAGCCGCTGATGAGAATCGTGTACCGGACGAGTGCGTTCAGCTTTTTCGCCGCAATCATCCCAAGCACAACCGCAAGGCCGTAACCGATCAAAATATTGGCCGGCTCTTCGAACCCGAGCACCAACGTCACGATGCCGATGACGGTCAAGCTGCCTAGCAAAGAACCGACGATCACGACGGAAACCGTCAATACGCGGACGACCCATTTGGTGAAATCGCCATCCGCTTTCCCGCTCCCGGATGCTCCTTCAGCCTGCTCATCCGCAGCAGACTGCGTGCCCGACGGCTGCCAAGCCCGTATATAATTCATAAATTTCACGTTGGCACCGATGAACACGATGATGAACAATAAGCTTACTATGAAGAACAGTTCATTATAATAGTGGGCGACCAGCTCGATATATTTCACCGTGATCGCAGCGGAAATCCAGAGTCCGGTAAACAGCAGGTACGCTTTGTTTGTCGTCTTATGCGTATATCGGACGGCTGCTGCCAGCGCAATAACGAGCGGCAGATTCATGAAGACGCCATAATCCTCGAAGGCGTGTGAATTGGAAACATACACCAGCATGCCCAATGCCGCTTGAAACGAAATCCATTTCAGGAAGGGAGCTTGCAAGCGCCCTTGTTCCGTCCATACGAAAAGCGCGCCGTTCACCAGCACCAGGCCCAGCCAGACGGCGAGCTGAACGGCTTCCGTCTCCAAGCTTCCCTGCCATCGCGGAAAGAAATAATAGCCGTAAGCCAGATGGCCGAGGATATAAGCCAGTACATAGAACGGCTGCCACCTCGTTAACAGGCTGAACAGAATAGCCGGAACGAACCAGACGGCGAACAACGCATAACTGTCCGCATGCGAGTTGTACGTTTGCCCGATAACACCGATTCCCACCCCGAAGGAAATGCAGCTGGCGAACAAGCTGAGCTTGCTGAGAAACTGCCTGCCTGATTGCCGGGATAACCATATGGATAATCCATAGAAGCCGAGGATGAGGAGGAAGGCGGGAACGAATTTCTCCCAGCGGTTTAGCTTCTCCCAGTTGGTTGCGAAAAAATATACAATGGCGGTTAGCAGCGCGCTGGCTCCCAACACATAACCTAATTGAATTGTGATCCATTTCGATTTCATGTTGCAGGACCTCCTCTCGTCATACTCTTATTGTTACTCAAGTTACGCCGATTGAGAAGTACTATCTATTCCTAGTACCTGATCATTAGCCCTGGTGATTATCCCCTTGCACCGCACTGCGGTAAGGTTTGCCGGTGCCATTCATAAGAAAGCTCGGCTCCTCCAAGAGAGCTAAGCCTCTACCGAGAGTCCCGCCCATAGCGGGAATTTCTCCTGTTACATGCAGCCTGGCGGATCCTCGAATGCTGAATAACAGGAATTCCTCCCGTTATTCAGCCCGTACTTGCAGCCTTTACGCGAAATGGGGATGAATGAACGGGAGGAATTCCCTTTATTCGTACAACTAGGCTAATTTTCTCGCGAATAACGGGAGAAATTCCAGTTACGACCTGCGGCTGACCAAGAAAAGCTCGGCTCCCTCAACGAGAGAGCCCCGCCCCGCCGCAGTTCAATAAAAAGAACCGTCAAAGTGACGGTTCTCCAAGGCGATCATCCGCCCGCTTCGTTCATTGCTTCATGTTAAACTTCTGCACGGAACCTTGAAGCGCTGCCGCCATCTCCGACAGATTCCGAATCGCCGCCGTGATTTCCTGGATGGAGGCGCTTTGCTCCTCAGCGGCGGCTGCAACCTCCTCGTAGCCCGCGGATTGTTCTTCCGTAATTCCGGAGATCCGCTGCATCACAGCCGAAATCGTCTCGAACGATTGGACCGCTCGTTCCAGCGTATCCAAGAGTCGATCTGTCCTTTCGGAAAACATGGATATACCATTGAAAATGATCTTGAAATTCTCATAGGTATCGTGAATCCACGTTTGCCCCTGCTCCACGGCTTGATTGCCTTGCGTAATGCTCGCCATCACCACAAGACTGTCGTTCTGCGTGCTGGATACAAGATCCGTAATCGAGCTCGCCGCACGAGTAGACTGCTCGGCCAACTTCTTCACTTCGCCGGCAACGACGGCAAAGCCTTTGCCCTGCTCGCCGACACGGGCCGCTTCGATCGATGCGTTCAACGCCAGCAGGTTCGTCTGCTGCGCAATTTCGGTAATGATATGTATGATTTCGCCGATCTCTTTGGAGCGATTGCCTAATTGCTGAGCCGCTTCTTCGGATTGCTTCATTTCCTTCTGAATCACGTTCATTTGATGCAGCGTTTTCTCCACAAGCTGCTGGCCGTCAACCGACTGCGCCCCGACTTGGTGGGCCATGAGCTGCATTTGTTTGACCTCCGACGTCACTTCCGTCAGCTCCCCATTGATTTCGAAGATGGATGTCGTGCTGTCCGTTATCGACGAAACGACTTCCGCGACACCGCCGTACATATTGTTCATCGAGACGGCGACGACGCCGGCACTCGAGCTCGACTCGTCCGCCGAGTGATACAATTGCTCGCTGGTCTGTGTGATCATATTGGCGGAGGTGAACATTTGGCGGATCAGAATGTCCAGATTCTCCCGCATGACATTGAACGCCCCGGCCAGCTTGCCGATCTCATCCTCCCGCTGGATATGCACCCGCTCGGATAAATCGCCTGCCGCCACCTTCTCCGTCATATGCATCAGACGCACAACCGGCCTCGTTACGCTTCTGCTGATGAAGTAGGCGATCAAACTGCCTAGCAGAAGAATAAGCAGCGTTATCATGATCATCGTCCAGACCAACTCCTGCTTCGTCTGCGGGATGACCGTTGCGTCGAGATCGATGCCGACGATGCCGATGTTTTCACCGTTTTGGTTGCGGAGCGGTGCGAATATGGATTTATGAATGCCGTACTCATCTGTATAAATGGAACTGATCACCGGCTTATCCTGCTTGACGGCTTCGTTCATCTCAGGCGTGAACGGATAATCGGTGCCGTAATCGTCCTCTACGCCGGTTAGCACAATGATCTGTTCTTTGTTGTCTTTCTTCATCAACACATAGACGTTCTCCAGCGAATCTTCCTTCTTGAACGCCTCGAATTGTTTTTTGATTCGCTCATAAGCTTGGTGTTTCGTATCCGTAATCTGCTCGGGGCGGTCCGGAATGACAGCGAGGTAGTTCGTCACGTTCTGAATATTCGTCATTAACCGCAGTACGAACTGATCCTCCAGCTTCGCGGATAACTTGGTGGAGATCCAGTAGCCGGATAAAGAAAAGATGCCGCTGACCAATAAGAGCAGCAATACGATGCTGGCGGTCATCTTCACCGCGAGACGGGAACGGAATCCGTTCACCGCTTTTTTAAAATATGACTTAATCCCTAACATTCATTATTACCTCCTGCTCATCGCTGCTTCACCGGCGTATTGGCGATACGTCTGATCGATCGTTTCTTTCAAATAACGGACGATTTCGTCCACATGCTGCACTTCCGTATAGGGGGAGATGATGAATAGTTTGGAGGCATAGAGCGCCACAGAACTGTGATCGGAAGTTGGAACAAGCAGGTGCTTCTTCGTATCGCCGAAGAAAATTTGGTCCCGCCGTTCGCCCAGCAGCTCGAACCACAATTCGTTAAATCGGTTGTTTCGCTCTACCTCCTGCAGCGTGCATGTACCGCCAAGCTCGTCCTGAAACCTGGAGACGCCTTCCGGATAAATGCGCAGCAGTGTAATGATGCCGGGATTGTCTTCATTCACGATGACAGCCTGCGGGATTGCCTCGCGAATCGCCTCACGAAAAGCGAGATTCACCTCAACGAACTGCGCCAGAAGGCGCTGATAGCCCTGAATGCCAAAAGCCAAGAGTGCACTGTAGATGCTGATGGAGCTGCCCATACGGGAACATTCCAACGTATACCCCGTGTGGTATTGCCCATAACCCCGGTGTCCGACATACGGCGTTTCGTCAGGATGCAGATCCATCAACCGCAAATCGCCGGCCTCCCGCACCAGAAACAAGCTGGTGACGTAAGGAGTTTGACCCAGCTTCTGAAAATCGAAGCATAGGGAATCCGCCATATGCAAATGCTTCATTCTGCCATGAATCTGAAGCAGCGCATGCAGAACCTCCTGCTTCAGATCGAGCGGATTCAACTCGAAGTCGTAATCGTTGAAGAAGGCGAAGAACCCGCCTAGAGCGGAATCCGCATGAATGTGCGCTCTTGGCAAATCATGCTGCTTCGCAATGGCATCGCTAACCGCATAAATTGCGGACAAATCGTCGATTCCCATAGCATCCGTCGTGCCTGTGGTCGCAACAATATAGACGGGAATGCCGCCGCCTGCGACCACTTCTTCCATCTTGAGCCGCAAATCGCCGACATCCATGGAGCTATCCGGATTCGTGCGAACGCGAATCAAGTGGTCGCTTCCGATCCCCGATGCTTCCATGGACTTGAACAAGGAGTAATGCGCCGCTTCGGAGCAGAACGCGTAGAGATTGCCGGGGACGCCTTGCTGCAAGGCATTCGGCGCTACTTTCGCAATCGCGATGCGCAGCCCTGAGAAGACGGCGCCCTGCCCGCCCCATGTCGTATAGCCGCCGCTGGTAAGCGGATCGTAGCCGATGAGCTTCGACATCATACTGATGACGCGAACTTCCGCTTCCGCGCCCGCCGGTCCGTATACATCCCACAAGTTGTTGCCATTCACCATGAACGCCGCCATCATGCCCAGAATACCGGGGATGGAGGCCATCGGTAGAATGTTGGTCAGAAAATATTTGGTATGGTAGGGATGGGCGTGCAGCAGCTTCAACAGCTCTGCGTTCACTTCCTCCAGGGGAACGCTGTCTCCCGGAATCGCGCTGTTCCGAATCAGGTTGCTGTAGAAATTCCCCGACCGGTCCTTTTCTCCTTTGAGGTTAACGCCATTCGGGTTTTTCAAGGCGTCGACGCCCGTCAGGATTTGTTCCATCAGCTGAAGCACCATTTGACGCGTTTGCGGATTCCCATTCTCACTTGGGAACAAATGCTGCATATTCGCAGGTCTTCTCTCTCTCATTATCTCTACTCCTATCGCTAGATTCGCTAGATTGGCCAAGCATAAATACGCACACAAAAAAAAAGTGAACCCTGGCAACAATGCCAATAACTTCACCAATCGCAGAGCTGCAACTGGCTGACATATCCTTGTTGGATGTAGTCCCTCTAGTTTTGCGTCCCTATTTTTCAATAGGTTTGCCAGTATGCTGTTTGAAAAACTACAACTCCTTTCGACATCCGTCGACATAATGTTTACAATTTTATACATCAGTATAGTACATTAGTCCAAATTAAACAACATAATTTACCACTTTTGTTTAGAAACCTTATTTTCTCTCTTTATATTGGTTCGCTTACATTTACTTGACCGAAGGTAGAATAATAGAAAAAAAAGCTTAGCTACGACTCTAATTATGAGTCATAACTAAGCTTATCCTGATGCCTATGATATCGTTTGAGCGGTCTCCGCGCTGCCCTGCGAGTGCAGGTACAGCTGCTCGTAGTACCCGTGCTGCGCCAACAGCTCCGCATGGTTCCCTTCTTCCACGATATGTCCGTGGCTCATGACCAGAATGCGGTTGGCATGAATGATCGTCGAGATGCGGTGAGCGATAACCAGTGTCGTCCGCCCCTCTGCGACAACCTGCAGCGCAGCTTGGATAAGCTGCTCCGTTTGCGAATCCAGATTCGCCGTCGCTTCGTCGAGAATCAAAATTTTGGGCTGGAACACGATAATGCGCGCGAACGAAATGAGCTGCCGCTCGCCGGCCGACAAGCCGCTTCCCCGTTCGGAGATCCGCGTGTCATAGCCATCCTTCAGCCTGGCGATCAGCGCATCGGCGCCGACCAACCGGCAAGCCTCAATCACCGCTTCCCGAGGGATGGTTTCATCGAACATCCGCACATTGTCCAGAATGCTGCCGGCGTACAAATACGGTTCCTGCTGCACAAGGCCTACGATCCTGTGAAGTTCAGCCTGCGGGATATCGCGGATATCCGTCCCGTCGATGCTGACGCTTCCCTTCTGCACATCGTAGAAGCGGCAGAGCAGCGAAATCAGCGAGCTTTTACCGGCGCCCGTCGTACCGACAATGCCGATCATTTCACCGGGTGCGATGCGCAGCTCCAGATTCTCGATAACGGACACCTCCTTCAAATAGCCGAAGGTCACATTGCTGAAATGAATCTCGCCTTTCACGTTCTGCATGGCAACCGGCTTCGCGTCCGGCTTATCCTTGACTTCCGGCTGCGTGGCGAAAATGTTCCAAATCCGGTTCATCGAAACTGTCGTTGATTGGAGCGTATTCCACTGCTGCGTAATATTATTGATGGGCTGGAAAAACTGCCGAATATACGTAATGAACGCATAGAGAACGCCAAATTCGATCGTTTTATCGAAAACGGCAATGCCGCCGATCCACGTAATGAACGCGACCGACAAATTGCCCAAAATATCAAAGGAACGGTTGAACAAAACGTTCGTGCGAATTTCCCGCAAATTGGCCCGGAAATAGCTGTGATTGCGCTCCTCGAAGCGGCTCATCTGCTCCTTCTCCTGATGGAAGGCCTGGATGAGATGCATGCCCGACAAATTCTCCGCGGCGAAAGCGACCATCTGGGACAGCTGCGTTCTGGACAGCTGGTACGTCTTGCGCATATACCTGCGGAAGCTGATCGCGATAAGCGCAATGATCGGAATAACGATCATACTGTACAGCGTCAACGCCGGATCGAGATGATACATCAGCACGATGATGAATATCAGGGTCATGCCGTCGCGCACGAGACTGAGCAGCACTTGCGTAAAAAACTGGTTAAGCGTCTCCGTGTCGCTCGAAACGTGCGTAATCAAGCTGCCGCTTGGCGTTTTGTCATAATAGGACATCGATTGTTTGAAAATGTGTTGGAACAGGTCCTTGCGAATTTTGGCCACAATGCTTTGGCCGGCGAATTGAAGCAGGTTGTTCTGCAGATAACTGAAAAACAGCGAGCTTATCGAAAGTCCTACATAAAATAAACAGATGAGCAGCAGGGCTCTGTAATCGTTTTTGCCGATCATCAAGTTATCATCGATCGCTATCTTGACGAGGTACGGCTGGAACAAGTCTGCGGCGATTCCCATCAGCGCGCATACGAGGACGGCCGCGAAGGTCCATTTGTGCGGCTTGGCGTATCCGGATAAGACCCGTAAGGACGCTTTGGCGGGCTGCGGCTCTTTCATGCCGGCGGTTTTACTCTGCGACATCGTGGCTCCCCCCTTCCTGTATCGCATGAAGCTCTGCATACAAGCCTTCCTGGGCGATCAGCTCTTCATGTGTGCCGCGCTGCACGATGCGGCCTTCATGGAGCACGATGATTTCATCGGTATGCTTTAACGCCGATATCCGGTGCGCGATCCAAATCGTCGTTTTGTTGGAGCGCTCCTTGCGGATCGTATCGATAATGTGCTTCTCTGTGACGGCGTCTACAGCGCTTACACTATCATCCAGAATCATCAGCGGCGAATCCTTGATAATCCCTCGGGCCAAGCTCGTTCTCTGGCGTTGTCCGCCCGACAGCGTGACGCCGCGTTCGCCCAGCTTCGTTTCGAACTTCTCGGGAAACGACGTGATGCTGGATAAAATCTGCGCTTTCTTCGCGGCGCGCTCCACCTGCTCCAGCGGCAGCTCCCTTTTGTAGAAGGCGATATTATCGCGAATGGTTGTGCTGAACAGGAAGCCTTCCTGAGGCACATAGGCGATCTGGTTGCGCAAGCTTTCCAAGGTCACGTTGCGAATATCCGTATCCCCGATGTAAACGGTCCCCTCCGGCGGGTCGTAAATCCGCAGCATCAGTTTCACCAAAGTTGATTTGCCGCTGCCGGTTTTACCGATAATGCCGATGGATTTGCCCGGTTCGATCGTAAGCGAGATGTCATGCAGCACCTCATCGTCGTCATCCGGATAGGCAAAGGAGAGATGCTCGATGCGTATGCCTTCATGATCCAAATGGCTGGGCTGCGCAAGCTCGTTCTGCACGACCTCTGATCTCAGATTCAGCAGCTCATTGAGCCGTTCGAGCGACGCCTTGGAGCGCTGCATGGCGTTGATGACGCGTCCGATCTGCTGCAAGGGGTTCACCATCATGCGTATGTACAAGGTTAATTCTACGAAATTACCGATTGTAATTCTGCCGAGAATCGTCAAATAGCCCCCAAAAGCAATCGCGATAATCAGCGATATTGCGCCCAGAAACGGAATGAGTGCTTCAAATAGGGAGGAAAGCCGGACCAGTCTCAGCTGGTTGTCGCGAATCCGGTCAACCGTCGCGCTAAACCTGCCGATCATAATGGACTCTACAGCGAACTTCTTCGTCACCCGGATGCCGCCGAACTGTTCTTCGGCCGACTCCGTCATTTTGCCTAATGCTTCTTGAACTTGCAAGGAACGGTTCTTAATGATCGGCTGAAACTTCACCGTTAGGAAAGGAATGAGCAGTAAAGGCAAAATGCAGATCGCAATTAAATACAACGGAATTGAGCTGAACAGCATCGTTGCCACGACGGCGATAATGAGTATCGCTGAGTTCGTGATCTGATTGATGCCCATCGAAATCGATTCGCGGATGACGGTTACGTCGTTCATGACATAGCTGAGCAGCTTGCCGACACCGTTCTTGGAATAGAAAGTAGCTCCCAGCTGTGTAAAATGATCGAACAACCGGTTACGGGTGACGAATTCGAATCTTCTGCCGTTGCGCATGATCAAATACTGGCCGATTGCCGTCAGAATGCCGAAGCTCAGACCGATGGCCAGCAGCATCAGGCTGTAATCGATAATCAGTTCCTTGCTGAGGCCTCCCTGCTGCAGCTTGTCGGTGAATTCGCCCAACAGCTTCGGATAATACGAATGAATGATGTTGCCAAGCGAGATCGACAATACGGCAGCGGCATACAACGGCCATTTCACTTTGAGAAAATCAATCAACAACCGTGTAGACTTCAAAACGACATCACTTCCTGTTACTTGTTGTCTGGAATATACAGCATTCCGATATAATTTCTGCAAGCTTCACGCGTCCCCTTACCAGTATACGCCTATTCCCCCCCACTTCCTATATCAGATATTGACGGTATAATAGAGAAGTGATCTAATCTTTACATCAGTTTCCCGGGAGGATTATCGCGATGGACTTCATACTGGACCGCATGGAAAATAAAATCGAGTTTTATCAAGGATATGATTTGAAACTGCTGGAGAAGCAGATTAACGAGCAAATCGATAACAATAAAGCGCTGCTGCTCGATGTTTTCGCCATTCAGCATCAGTCTGCCTTCGATCCGAATGCCGGCAAAATGCTGTACAGCGCCGTCGTTCATTTTAAAGCGAAAGCTCTCGGTTAAACCCTGCAAGACGACGAAAATGCCCTCCCATCTATGATGAGAGCGGCATTTTTCTTTTATAAACCAAGCATGAATTGCAAGGTTTTATCGTTAAAGCCAGGCAGACCCTCATGACCGAAATCAGGGTACAATTCATAGCTTTTTTTCGATTTGATTTTATTGTACGCGGCAAATTGCGTTGAAGGCGGGCAGACGGTGTCGGCGAGTCCGACGGCCATCATCACTTCCCCTTGAATTCGCTCCGCGAGGTTCTGAATGTCGATATAGCCCAGCTTCGTGAATACTTCGTCTTCACGCTTATGCTGCGGGTCGTGACGGCGGAAGAAGTCCTTCAGCTCCTGATACGCATCCTTCGCCAAATCCATTTCCCATACGCGCTTGTAGTCGCTGAGGAACGGATAGACGGGTGCCAATCGCTTGATTCTCGGCTCGAGCGCGGCGCATGCGATCGTCAATGCCCCTCCCTGCGAGCCGCCCATTGCGCCTACGCGCTCCGGATCCACCTCCGGCATGCTCATCGCAATGCCTGCAAGCTGCGCCGTGTCCAGGAAAATGTCGCGGAACAGCAGCTGGTCGGGATGGTCGTCCAGCCCTCTGACAATATGTCCTCTGAGTGTTGTCCCCTTCATCCCCCCAACATCTTCGGACAAGCCCCCTTGACCGCGGCAATCCATAGAGAAGAACGAATAACCCAGCGCTGCATATTGAATTTTATCGGACCAATCGCCGGAATTGCCGGAATAACCGTGGAACTGCACAATCGCCGGATGCGGCGCGGATGTGTGCTTGGGACGAATATATTTGGCATAAATGCGCGCGCCTTTCACCCCTGTGAAATAAAGGTCGAAGCATTCTGCGAAAGGCACTTGATACTCGCTTGGACGCAGCTCGATCTGCGGGTCAACCGCTTTCATTTCGGCAATCGCCCGCTCCCAATAAGCATCGAAATCGTCCGGGCGCGGGTTGCGCCCTTCATAGCTAAGCAGCTTCTCTAACGGCATGTCCACTAATGGCATGTTAACATCCTCTTTTCCTTTTATTTTAAAGGGACCGTGTAATCGGCGAAGTCGGCGGCAAGACCGTTCACATATCTGCCGGCTTCAACGTTCGGGCCGCTTCGGAAAACAAGCAAATCGTCACTCAGCGATGTATAAACAAGGCTGTTCTCATCCATGGTCGGCCGCTTCCGTCTCATGATGTCGGCAAATTGCCGGAGATCGGCGATCCCTTTGGCAGCTGCAGCGGTCTGATCCGCACACTCGAACACGACGGCGTTGGCAAAGCCTCGGCTTGTGACCACCGAGCGGTCGGCGAGCACCTCGCGCTGGTACGGCTGCTGCAGGAATACGGCCATATATACATGTCCGCACAGCCCGAATAACGCCCCGTCATCTTCCATCCACTCGCCTGGCGGCAGGCATCCGATGATGCGGTCAGGCTGATCTTCCGGAATATGATACATCGAGATGATCGTATTGCGGTGAAAAAACACTTCTGAGTATTCGCTTTGATGGCGCAAATCTCCTTCTGCGAATCCGGGTCCCGGATGGAAAAAATACGCGTGATTGACCCCATGCACACGTCCCAGCGGCAGGGCGACATCCCAGCGGTGCTGTTCATTGTCGAACTCGAGAACGCGTTCGTACATACCGCCCATGGCATAGTGATCCGTGATATAAACATAACTGTGCAGCACATCCTCTGAGTGAGCGGCGACAGCAGCTTGCTTCGGAATTTTCGATTTGACCTGTACGGGAGCTTCACGGTTCAAAGCGAGCTCGCGCGCATCGGCCGGCGCTTCATAGACAAGGAAGCCTGCATACTCCGTGCGCGGCATGTCCGCAGGCAGCGCGAAATCGCCATACTGCACGTAGTCATGCAGCACATTCGTGTCCTTCGGCATGTCGTGCGGCCACATGCGGGCATGCGGTCCCACCCACGCGCCGCCCAGGTAATACGTCGAGCGCACGCGCCATAAATAGTCCAACAAGCGGGACAGCTCGGCTTTCACCTCTGGATCTGCGACCAGCTGCCAAGCGCATGTGAATGCTTGGACCCAATGCCAGAACCAAGGCAGTCCGCCGTACTCGGACATTCCCAGCGAAGTCACTCTGTCTAAGGTCAGCCGCAAGCTCTCCGCACCATCTGCGAACAGCTCCTGATCGGCAAAGCGCTGCCCGAGAATGAGCTTGGCCGCCGTATATTTGGCTTCGTGATGGTTGAAATGCTCCATAGGCTTCCGGTAGAAATCGCTCCTATAAATATGGTGAAGAGCATCCTCGAACAAGCTTCTTAAATCTTCTCTCAGAACATGGGCGTACCGCTCATAAAAGTAAACCATCAAGCTGCCCATCAACTCGACAGGCAGCGTGTTCTTCGGCGCTTCCTTCGGCGCCGATCTCAAATTCAGCGGCCAATGCCCGTAGGTCGGGCTTGCCGGATCCCGGTCCTGGAGCTCCAGCAGCAGCTGCAGAACGCCTTCCGCCTTGGCCTTCGCCAGGCTGCGGTCGCCGGCGAAGGCGATCTCTTCAGCTTGAGACGCTGCAAACAGATAGGAGGCGTAGTAGAAATTGTCGCGCACATCCCCATGAAATAAAAAGCCGCTGCTCAGGAGCGGCTGGTCAAATGCCGCTTGCGCAACACGCGATTGAACCTCGATTTGTCTTTGTTGCAAATTTGTCAAATTTGTCATCCCCTTGGATACTTCACTATAAGAGCGTTTTCTTCACCGAGTGAAGCGCTCTCTTTTTCAGTTGAAACGTTTAACTTAAGTTTATATGCAAATAAATACAGCGTCAATGCGCAGTCGCAGATTCAATTTTCAATTTTTAGCTGTTGCATCCCCTTGCATTTTCTAATAAAATGATCTACCGTCGGTCAAAATATATCAACACCATAATTTGCATGGAATAGGAGGTATTCATCCTGATTCATATCGATAACTTGCTCAAAGTGTACGAGGATGTACCGGGACGCTTACCGGCCATCCAGCAGATCCACTTACATATCGAACGCGGAGAAATCTTCGGCATTATCGGGCACTCCGGGGCAGGCAAGAGCACTCTGCTGCGGTGTGTGAATTTGCTCGAGCGTCCTACTTCCGGGAGCATCCGGATCGACGGAGAGGACATGACTGCTCTGAATGCCAGACAGCTTCAGGTGAAGCGCCGCAAGATCGGCATGATCTTCCAGCATTTCAACCTGCTCGCTTCGGCCACGGTGGCCGAAAATATTGCCTTTCCATTGAAGCTGGCGGGTACGGGTCAAGCGGAAATCCATGCAAGAATCAAGGAGCTGCTTGAGCTCGTAGGGCTGCAGGAGCACGCTCACAAATATCCGAACCAGCTGTCCGGCGGTCAGAAGCAGCGTGTCGGCATCGCCAGAGCGCTGGCGAATCATCCGGATATTTTGCTCTGTGATGAAGCGACCTCCGCACTCGATCCGCAGACGACGAACGCCATTCTCGCCCTGCTCCTCGACATTAACCGGAAGCTGGGCATTACCATTCTGCTGATCACGCACGAGATGCAGGTCATTCGCGCGATCTGTGACCGGGTAGCCGTCATGGAAAAAGGCACGATCGTCGAAACCGGCAAAGTGCTGGATGTATTCCTTCAACCCCAGCACAGGGTTACGAAGGATTTCGTCGGACAAGTTTCCGATTTGACCGATAGAGCCGGCCATACCAATTTGCAGCCTAGCGATCCTTCAGGCACTGTGATCCGCATAACGTATATCGGGGCCAAAACGTATGAGCCGATTTTGTTCGAAACCGTGAAGTCGACAGGCGTATCCTTCGCCATTCTCCAAGGGACGATTTCGTCCATGAAAGGGGTGCCTTACGGTCAATTGGTCGTTCAATTATCCGGCGGAACCCCTGGCGAAATCGCCGAAGTGACGGGCAAGCTGAAGCAGGAAGGCATGGATGTGGAGGTGCTGGTACCGTGAATATGAGCTGGGAAATTAATTGGGCCGAGATTGCCGGAGCAACCGGCGATACGCTGATCATGCTTCTCTGGTCGCTGCTGTTTACGGTGATCATCGGCTTGGCGCTTGGCATTATTTTATTTCTTACTTCCAAAGGCCAGCTGCTGCAAAATTTGCCCTTGTACGGCGTGCTCTCGCTGATCGTCAATGTGCTCCGCTCCGTGCCGTTCGTCATTCTGATGATCAGCGTGTTCCCGATCACCAAAGCGCTCGTGCACACCACCATCGGCGTCAAAGGCGCTATTCCGCCTCTGGTCATTGCCGCAGCGCCGTTTCTTGCGCGGCTGGTGGAATCCGCGCTGCGTGAGATCGAGAGCGGCGTCATTGAGGCCGCTCAATCGATGGGCGCAACGCCATGGCAAATCGTGTGGCGCGTCCTTCTGCCGGAAGCGCGCCCGGGCTTGATCTCAGCCGTGACGGTAACGGCCGTCACGCTGCTCTCCTACTCCGCCATGTCAGGCGTCGTAGGCGGCGGCGGTCTCGGCGATCTGTCCCTCCGTTACGGTTATATGCGGTTCCGTACGGATATTATGATCGTCACCGTCGTGATCCTTGTCCTTTTCGTTCAATTGCTGCAAATGCTCGGCGACCGGATGGTTGCCAAATACAACCGCAAATAAGACATCATAACATTATTGGAGGTCCTTGTACAATGAGAAAGCTTACTTTATCCCTAGTTTCCTTGTTCCTCGTGCTGGCGCTAGCCGCATGCGGACAAAAGCCGGCCGAGAACCCGGCCAGCACCGCTCCGGCCGCATCCGCTTCGCCTGCAGCGGCTGCGCCAGGCAAGGAAGTGACGCTGAAAGTCGGCGCTACGTCCGTGCCTCACGCAGAAATCTTGAACAGCCTGAAAGCCAAAATGAAAGAGCAAGGCGTTAACCTTGAAGTCATTGAGTTTAACGACTACGTCCAACCGAACGTTCAAGTGTTCGAGAAGCAATTGGACGCTAACTTCTTCCAACATCTTCCTTACCTTGAGCAGTTCAACGCCGACAAAAAACAAAACCTGGTGAAAGTCGCCGGCGTACACATTGAGCCTTTCGGCGCATACTCGCAAAAAGTCAAATCCGCTGCCGAACTGAAAGAAGGCGCATCGGTTGCGATTCCGAATGACCCTTCCAATGCCGGCCGCGCGCTGGCGCTGCTGGAGAAGAACGGCCTGATCAAGCTGAAAGACGGCGTAGGCATTAAAGGTACTGTGAAAGATATCGTAGAGAACAGCAAAAAGCTGCAAATCAAAGAGCTTGATCCGGCGATGCTGCCGCGTACGATCGGCGAATTCGATCTTGCTCTGATCAACACCAACTATGCGCTGCAAGCTAACCTGAACCCTACGAAAGACGCGCTGTTCATCGAGGATAAAAACTCTCCGTACGTGAACATTCTCGTTTCCCGTCCGGATAACAAAGATTCCGAAGCTATGCAGAAATTGGCGAAGGAATTGAACTCCGCCGATACGAAAAAATTCATCGAAGACAAATACAAAGGCGCAATCGTTCCTGCGTTCTAATAAGGCAAAAGGTGTCCCACAGCCATCATCATGGCGGGGACACCTTTTTTGTCATTTTTGCTCAATACCAAGTTAACGCCGTTGGAAGAACACGAATAAACAGAACGATATCTTGCATGAATTTTCTCATGACACTCGCCTCCGGAAAGACAGAAAGCGCCTATCCTCATTCAGGATAGGCGCCATTGCCTCAAGTATATTAGGTGCACGTCGTTGTGCGGTAATATTAATATACATCGTTGTGCGATATATGTCAACTATAATAACATAATTAAAGGATTTCTATGATTTGTGTAATGAAACATGACATAAATTCTATCTTAACAGCGAGTAAACGTCCGTATATTCATATCCGTGTGCCTCTGCCACTGCTTTGTAGGTGACATGGCCGCCCACGACATTCACCCCTTTGGCGATCGCGCTGTTGTCCAGCGCCGCACGCACATAGCCTTTGCCGGCAATCTGCAGCCCGTACGGCGTCGTTGCATTGGTCAAGGCCAAGGTAGACGTACGCGCCACGGCCCCCGGCATATTCGCTACCGCATAATGGATGACACCATGTTTCTCATATGTCGGGTTATCATGCGTCGTGATGCGGTCAATAGTCTCGATGGAGCCGCCTTGGTCAATCGCGACGTCGACGATCACACTGCCCGGACTCATCGTTCTCACCATGTCTTCTGTTACGAGACGCGGTGCCCGGGCCCCCGGGATTAGGACGGCCCCTACGACCAGATCGGCCCTGCGTACGACTTCCGCGATGTTGTAAGGGCTGGACATGATCGTTTTGACACGGCCTTGGAACAGATCGTCCAACTGACGCAGCCGGTCCGGATTCAAATCGACAATCGTGACATCGGCGCCAAGACCGATCGCCATCTTCGCCGCATTCGTGCCGACGATCCCCCCGCCGATCACCGCTACGCGCCCCGGCTCGACACCCGGCACACCGCCGAGCAGGATGCCTTTGCCGCCATGCGCCTTCTCCAGGAAATGCGCCCCGATCTGCACGGACATGCGTCCGGCCACTTCACTCATCGGCGTCAGGAGCGGCAGGCTGCCGTTAGCCAGTTGAATGGTCTCGTACGCAATCGCCGTCACTTGGTTGCTGGCGAGTGCGTGAGTCAGCTCAGCTTCCGGCGCCAAATGCAGATACGTATATAAAATCAAGCCTTCATGGAAGTAACCATACTCCTCCGGAAGCGGTTCTTTCACTTTAACGACCATCTCGGCGGACCATACTTCAGCAGCGGAATGTACGATGCTGGCGCCTGCTTGCACATAATCCTCATCCGTGAAGCCGATGCTGTGACCCGCCTTCGTCTCCACCTTCACTTCATGACCGGCTTGCGTGTAAGAAAGCACGGAGCTTGGCGTCATGCCAACGCGAAACTCATTGTTTTTGATTTCTTTAGGAACCCCGATGATCATTGCGCATCTGCCTCTCTTAGGGACCCTTGACATAAAAAGGATCCGTCTTTACTTGATATTTCCAAGTATAAGAGGGATCCGCTATCGTTCCATTAGACAAAATGTAAAGAAACTGAATCTATCTTTTTCACAATTTCGTTTCGGGGTGCAGCAGTTGGTAGGCGCGAATGCCTACCTGCAGCGCCAGGCGCTTCTCCGGGAGCATATAATCGGCTCCGAGCAGCTCCTCGATCTTCTCCAAGCGGTAATACAGCGATTGTCTCACGATAAAAAGCTGCTGAGCGGCAATTTGTTTGGAGCCGTCGCTGTCGAGATAGACTTTGAGCGTGCGCAGCAGCTCGCTGCCTTTCAGCCGGTCATGGTCGAGGATCGGCCCCAAATACGTACGGACGAACGATTGCAGCAGCTGTTTGTCCGCAATATGAAACAGCAGCTGGTACACGCCCAGCTCATCATAAAACAGCACTTTGCTTTGCAGCGTAGGCGCAAGGGAAATCGCCTGAAGCGCCTCCTGGTAGCTCTGATGCGCCTGCAGAAAGCTTCGATTGCTCTGACCGACGCCAATCGTCAACTCCATCTCTTCCTCCGCTTTCAACAGCTGCAGCGACGCTAGAACGTGCTGCAGCCGTTCTTTGGCCGGCCGCTTCGGCGCTTTGTCGAACGCGACGACAACAAGCCGGTTATTTTTGAGCGTAAGCAGAGGATGGAACGTATGCTGTTCAAAAACGGACCTTGCCGCAAGCGAGAGGTGAATGCCCGCAGACTCTACGCCATCGCTCGGCAGCGCCGGATGGTCCTCGCCTGCTTTTGACTCGAATTCTATTAAAATGACATAGTAAGGCAGCTCGTTCAGCTGTTTGAAGCTGCTCCCGATCAGCACCTTGATCTGCTCTTCATCACGAATGCGCAGATGCAGCAGATCATCCACCCACAGCGTTTGGGAATAAAGCTTCCGCTCCTCCATATACCGCTTGCGCAATAAATCCTGCGCGATCGACAACGAGGCTGAGTCCAGGATCAAGTACTCGTATTCCTGCGGCTTACGGGCGAGAATGAGAACAATATGCGCCCAAGTTTTGCCCATGGCGCCGACAGGGTGAACGATGACGGTCTGCCCTTCCCAGTCAAATACCGCTGGCGCGCCTGCATGCCGCGAGTTCCCGCCATCCGGGAGACGGCCGCTTACCACATCCAGCCATTCCTTCATCTCGCGGCTGCCCGTCTGCGGGACGAATCTCGGCTGCCCGTCCGTCGGCACATAGATGACTTGGGCTTTCGTGCTGCTCTGCAGCAGCCCCAGCACGTGCCCCACCCCCTGCGAGGAGAGCGTCATGCGGTGGAATTCACGCGATATTTTCTCCAAATCCTGCAGCGCTTTATGATGTTGATTAATGATATGCGCATGAATATCCTGCGTAATGTCGATGAAGCGCACAGCCTGCGGGAATATAATAAGCGGCAATTGGCATGCTTCCGCAGCAGCGATCCACGGCTCGGGAATGGCTGTCAAATAATGGCCCATCTCGATGCAGAGACAGGACACGTTGTTCGTAACGAGCTGGTTCAGATAGGTCATGAACAGAGCCGTATCGCTCTTGAAAGCGGCTCCCGTCGTCAGAATCATCTCTCCGCCCTGGAGCAGCTCCTCGAATTGAATCACTTCGATAATATGGACCCAACGTACCGTCCGATGCAGCCCGTTCCGGCCGGCCGCGATATGGGCGTGTTGAAAAAACGGCCTGCCCAGCACTTCTTGTACCGTTAACTGATAATCTTCATTCAAAAGCGTCACGCTACTTTCTTCTGGCTCGCGAAGTTATCCACAATCGCTCTATATGGCTATTTGGGGATAACAGGATTTTACGCCATTTAGTATACATGAAAAATGGCGCTGCGTCATATAAATCCCGGCTGCCCGCACATGCGTCGTTGGACAAAAAAAAGCGCCTGTTTCACGAGGAAACAAGACGCTTCGTTGTGTTACACATATATCGCTTTGTCAATGGCAACCGTGTGCCCCGCCCATACTTGCTGCGATGTCCATAGCGCATCGGCTCCTTGCCAGAACGGATCGTCCGCCGGCAAGCCGAGCGGCAGGAACACCGCCGAGCATAAGTACAGACTGCCGGTTGAGATATACGGTTCGCCCAGCTCCGGCTGATGGCCGCACAGGCCGATCTTCAGCCAGCCGGCCTCGTCGAACGTACCCGGCGCTTCGATCAAGCGCTTGATCACCGCGGTCAGCGCGCAGCGAACTTGAGCCGGCGCGACGCCGTCCGGCAGCTCGCGGCGCTGTGCGGTTTGGGCCAGCGCTTGGAAAGCGCCGAACCGGTACGCGAGCGACCTGCCGACGACGGGGAACGTACCCTCCGGTGAAATGGAGCGTTCCTGTACCGCGGCGAAACGCTGCGCGCGGATGATGATTTTTTCGCGCATAGCGCCCCAGTCCGCATATTCCTCGCCGACATGCTCGATGATATCGACCATCATCGGCTGTATGACGAAGCTGTTATAATAATCGGCATGATATTCCGGGCCGTCGCCGTACATGCCGTCGCCAAGGTACCACTGCTCATGCTGCTTCAAGGCGAAGTCCACCCGCATCCGGTCCCAATCCGCGCCCATGAAGCGCAGCGCCGTTTCTGTCATGGCGGCGAACAGCAGCCAGTTGTTGAACGCAGGCTTGCGCGTTCGCGACGACTGCAAAGCTTTCACCAGATTAGCCTGCACCCGGCTGTCCAGACCATGCCACAGCGCATTCGGAGCGCGGAGAATGGCATGGGACAGGAAGGCGGTGTCAACGACCGGCTGAAAGCCGTGGCTAAAGTTCAGGAAATCCGGAGACTCCGGATCCGTCGCGGCGTCCAGCCCTGCCTGCACCAGTGCGACATAGCGCAGGCGCAGCTTTTCTTCTTCCGCGTCTGCAACCGGGTTCTCCAGCCAAGGAGCAAGACCGACCAGCGTACGCGCCAAAGCTTCCAAGTGCGAGTATTGGCGCTGCTCTTCTTTTTTATTCTCGACGGGCATGGTTGCTCGCAGTTGTCTTGCCGCCAGCGCCTGCAGAACAGGATCGGCAATGCGCAGCATCGTTTGAAGCCAATATGAACGCGTATTCTGGCTAGATGTCGTTTGATTACTCATACCAGTATCCTTTTAGTCCTTTCTCCATGCGAACCAAAGCCTCTAAGTAGTAGTAGTCGCCCCAAATCATGAAATCGTCCGGCGCCGCGCCGCCGCGAACGCTGTAAGAACCGCGCTCAATGAACCCTTGGGCATCCGGTTTGCCGATCGTTGCGTATGATTGGACGAGTCCCGTCATCGAACGTTGGATGCCATCCTGCAGAATTGCACGGTCGGCGTCATCCGCAGCCAGATGCTCCAAAATTTCGAGCGCGCCCGCGGAAGCAATCGCCGAGGCCGAGCTGTCGCGCTTCGTATCTGCGTTAACCGGTGCATTGAAATCCCAATAGACTACGTTGTCTTCCGGCAAGCGTTCGAAGAAATATTTGGCCAAACGTTTTGCCGTCTCCAAATATAGCGGATTGCGCGTATAGCGGTAGGAAAGCGCAAAGCCGTAAATCCCCCATGCTTGACCGCGTGTCCAGGTGGAGCCGTCTTGGTAGCCTTGATGCGTTCCTCCGCGCAGCGGCTCGCCGGTTTCCTGATCAAAGTAGAACGTATGATAAGAAGAATCGTCACCGCGCACCAGGTAGCGGCGGCTCAAGTCAGCATGAATGACCGCCGCCTCTTTGTATTTGGCATCGCCGGTTTGCTCGTACGCCCAGTACAGCAGCGGCAGGTTCAGCATGCAATCGATAATGATGCGGCCGCCGTTCTGAGGATCGCCTTCCAGCCCCCATGCTTGAATGTACTGGCCTTTCGGTCTCCAGCGCTTCATCAGCACGTCGGCAGCCTGCAGAGTAAGCTGTCTTGCCGCTTCGTCCTTCTCGATGATCCACTGCGCTTTGGAAGACAGGGAATACAAGAAGCCGATGTCGTGGTGATCGAGCGCTACATGGTTCTCCAATCTTTGCTTGAAGCTTGCCACTGTTCTCCGCGCTGCTTCCTGGAACACCGGATCACCGCTGTATTGGTAGCTCAGCCACAGAATGCCTGACCAGAAGCCGTCCGTCCAATCCGTATTCGGATTCAAGTGATACACATCGTTCTCGCTGACATGCGGAAATAGATCTCCAAAACGTTCAATATTCGCTCTCGTTTTCTGTAAGGCATCTTCAATGGCTTGTTTCCACATGAATGTATCACTCCATTATCATAATTTGGTCGTTTCTCGTTCTATAAATGTAAGCGGGACCTCTATTTCCCGGTCTTCCCCTGAATCCTCTTTACTGCCGAACTTATGCAGCAGCTTCCCGATCGCTTGGTGCGCCTGCTCATAGTAAGGAATGTCCCAGCTCGAAATGCCCGGGTAACTCTCCTTGGCAATGTAATCGTTGTTGATGCCGATCAGCCGAATGCGATTCGGAATATCAATCCCGAGCCGGTTAGCAGCCGATAGTATGCGCAATGCCACATGGTCGTCAAAGGCGATGATGCCTATCGGATGTTGGTAACGCTGCACCAAACCGCTTAAATACGCTCCGATATCCAACCCTTTGCTATCGGCGATTTCGTGACCAATACCGCTTCCATGCTGCGCCATTCCCGACTGGAACCCCAAGCGGCGCCGTTCGTCGATCACTTTGGAGCCTTTGCTTCCTATGTAACATATCGTGCCGCAGCCGCGGTCAACGAGCACCTTGACGGATTGCTCGCAAGCCCCTGCAAAGCCTAAATTCACAGCTCCCGTCGCAATATCTTCCGGCCAATTCCACCCATTGATCATAACGAGCGGCGTACCGCTGTTCACAATGGAACGCGTCGTCTCGAAGCCCATGGCCAAACCATGGCAAATAAGTCCGTCGACCCTGCGCTCCAGCAGCACTTCCAAGTGCCTTCTCTCAATGGCCGGATCGAATCCTCCGGAAGAGAACACGGAGAGATGGTAACCGACATTGTGCGCTTCAAGCTGCAAATGTTCGGCAAGCTGGCCATAGTAACTGCCCAGTGCCGGGATAATGACACCGATTTCATAAGTTTTGTTGCGGCTTAACCCCGCTGCCATCGTGTTGCGCCGATATCCAAGTTGTTCAGCAGCCAATTCGACCTTGCGGATCGTCTCTTTCGACGAACGAATACCACCTCGATTCAGCACATTGGAGACGGTGGCGATGGAAACGCCGGCGGCTTCTGCCACTTCTACAATGGTGACTTGTTTGGGCTTAGACATCCCTGTTTCAACTCCGTTTTGTTAAACGTTTAACATACATGTATAGCTTAATTTGAAACGTTTAACCTGTCAAGAGAAAAAAAAGACCGGATCTCCCGTTTCGGGAGAATTCCGGTCTTCGTTCTTACTTGGCTTTATTTTTCGCCAAAACGGCATTGGCATCCTTACGGAATTTCGCCGCAGCTTCTTCCACGCTCGTCTTCTTATACAAAATTTGCTCTGCCGTTGCTTTCAGCAGCTTCTCAACTTCGATCGAACCTACCGGATTCGGAGGATCCAATTGGGAGGAGTTTTGCTCAGCCCATGCCACGTAGTCGAAAATTTTCACTTCGTTCGGGGTCAGCAGCGGCTTCAGCGCTTCCTTCACTTTGGAGGAGACAGGCACACCGCGGTCGCCTTTGATCAATTTATTCGCTTCGATATCGTTCACGAAGAAGGAGATGAACTTCGCCGCTTCTTCTTTCTGCTTCGAGCTGTTCGCGATCGAGAAGTACATACTTGGCTTCAAGAATAGTCCCTTACTGCCGTTGCGGCCAGGAAGCGGGTACAGCTCAAGCGGACGGTCTTTCACCAAATTCGCTACAGCGAGGAACTGGTTGGACCAGCCATTGCCTGTAATCGAGTTGCCCAGCAGGATTTCATCCTCCTCGGCTACCCCTTTCTTCTGGGATTCTTTATCCAAAGAAAGGATGCTGCCTTGATCGTACCATTTCTGATAGCGTTTGAAATAGTCGATTAACGGTTTGTCATCTTTGAATCCTAGCTCGGTGCCTTCTGCATTGTACATTTTTTGATCGATAGAACGCAGGTAATACGGGAAGAATACTTCATGGTGAAGGGCGAAACCGCCAACTTGCTTACCGGCCGCTTTGGCTTTCGCCGCGATAGCTTCATAATCTTCCCAAGTCCAATCTTTAGATGGAAGGTCGATGCCTAAGCTTTTGAATGTGTTCACATCAACCGTTGTGGAAAGTGCGTTCACACCCAGGTTCATCGCAACCAGCTTGCCGCCGACTTCACCGCCGGAAAGCGCGTTTGGCGAAATGGAGGAAACGTCGATTAATCCGTTCTTGGTATAAGGCGTCATATCCGCCAGCTGATTCTTACCGCCATATTGCGTCAGATAGGAAATATCCATCTGAATGACGTCCGGCAGCTGATTAGCCGATGCTTGCGGTGCAAGCTTTTTCCAGTAATCGTCAAACGGTGCGTACTCCGCTTCAATCTTCACATTCGGGTTCTGCTTCTCGTACATTTCGATCACTTTCAACGTGTAATCGTGACGGGCTTGACCACCCCACCATGCTACGCGTAATTTAACCGGATCTTTGCTTGGTGCTGCGGATGCAACAGCCGCTTTACCCGGTTCGCTGCTTGCCGCAGGCTTCGATGTGTCGGTCTTGCCGGAAGAGCATGCAGCCGCCGTGAACATCATCGTGAGCGACAGCGCTAGTGTGAATACCTTTTTCATCTCTATTCCTCCCCTAAATGAGCCGTTCTAAGTTTGGGTAACGCTTACATCCTTATTATCCAACTTTATGAGCCAAAGTTTAATCCAGAAAGTAGAGGTATTTGTTTAAAAAACAGTGTTAAAGATTTATTAAAAAAAAATAAAACCATCATCGCACTTTTTACGTAGTACTGTTTATGCTCGACATTCTTTCAGGGTTAGGGAGGTTTATTGCTTATGACAATGACACTCAGGCTTTACCAAACCGCTTCAATCCGGGATTCCATCTCCATGTTAGTCTGGTATTTACGTAAAAAACGCCGAGCGTAACATGTTTGATATTGATTGCCAAAGAAAAGGCTGCTCCGAGCTGGTTCTCAGCTCGGATGCAGCCTTTTTTTCAGATCCAATGCCTTGGACGCAACTCCCGGAGCTGACAGTCAGCTCTCCTGTTATGGTTGTTTGTAGCCAATATCGGTACCGGCTGGTGAACCCGATCCGAGCAAATCGCTGCCTGTCGCCAGCTTCATAAAGCTGCCCAAATTCGGCGACCCATCGCTATTGCGCGTGAGTGCAGGCGTCAGGCTGACGAAATCCTCATCGCTGGCCAAGAGGCCGGCCGCATTGGTGCTCTTGTTGTTTTTCCACCAAACATTGGAGTTCTGTACGTCGGTGCCGCTGGATTTATCGCTGGAAGCACCTTTGTAAGACAGGTTATTCGTGAATATATGCGTTCCCACATCGAAGGTGAAATTGCCTTGGCCATTGCTGAAAGCCGTATTGCCCGTTAACGTGATCGAGCCAGGGTTGCTGTTGTAGGTAAAACCGTGCTTCTTGTTAAGATAGGCCACAGAGTTGGTTACTACATGGTTCACCGCAATTTTCTCCCCGCCAAGCTTGTAACCGTTGCCGTCGCTGTTGCTCGTCGAGCTGCCGGAGGACGTCTGTCCGTTATGATGTGCTACGCTGTTCTTGATCGTAATCGTCCCAATCGGCCCCGTCTCCGTCTTCGTATACAGATCCCATCCGTCATCGGTGTTATAAGCGGCTATACATCCATCAAAAACATTCCCTGAACCGACCGTCAGCTTAGCGGCAAAGCCGTCAGCATCTTCACCGTTATCGGGATCGAAGTTATCATGCGAGTAGGTGTTGAGGACGAGATTATCCGCCGGCCACTCGCTGTTCGGCGCAGATGAAGAATGCCTTCCGAGTTGAACGCCTGTATCCCGGTTATGATGGACGTCCAAGTTCTCAAGCCGGTTATGATTGCCCGCTACGTAGACGCCGTTATCCGCAGCTCCCTTGATCTCCAATCCTTTGACGGTCCAATAACTTCCGTTCAATTGCAGCCCGCGATTGTTCAGGGAAACGTCCGAAATATTGTAGGGTTGAGAACTGAAATCAAGGATAGGCTTCTCCGAAGCGTAAGGCATGATCTGCTTAACCGCACTTGCCGTCCCGCTGTTCGTCCGGTCTATCGTAATTTGCGTGCTGTAGCTGTACGTTCCGCCGCGCATATAAATGATGCCGCCTGGGGCTACCTTCGTCAGCGCGGAGCTTAAAGTCGTCGGGCTCGCCAATGTCCCTGCATTGTTGTCCGAGCCGTCAGGAGCAACATAGACGGCGCCAGCTGTCGGCGGCGTCGACGGTGACGGCGAAGGGCTTGGCGGCGCCGAAGGCGACGGACTTGGCGGTGCAGACGGCGACGGGGATGGCGACGATGTCGGCGCAGGCGTTGAAGTGGCGCCTGAACTGTCCGTTACGAGGACGTTATCGAAGCTGGCTGCACTTTTGTAAGCCACCAAGCCCACCGCGCCGGAAGTTAAGCTTGTATCCGTTGCCATTAATTGAAGTGTACCGTTCACATACATGCGAATCGTCGAGCCTGCCAGTTCAAGCTTGACCGTATACCAGGTTCCGGCTGCCAGCGGATAATCCAACGTAGCCAACGTTGTCGTGGAACCGCTTACTTTTTTGCGGATTTCAAGCTTGCCGCCTCCGCTGTTATACAAAGATGCGGCATAGAAATTGTTGCCGTCCTGATAGCGTCCTGCCACATACGCCCGGTTGGTGCCGTTCCAATTATCAATCTTCACATTGGCCTCTACCGCGTAATCCGTCCATGCCGTATTGCCCGCCGATGCGCGGCCTTCAATCGCACTCGTTTGGCGGTACACATAGGATCCATTATCTTGGACGACCGACCAGGTGCCATTTTGCGTCGACCATCCGGCCGCGTCCCCGTCATCGAAATTATCCCCCAATAAATTAGCCGCAAAAACCGGCGGAATCAGCATCATCCCTGCGATCAATGAAGCAGTCGCTGCAGCTGCAAGCATATGGACAGGCTTAACTTTTGTCATTAATTACATTCCTCCTTTAATATTCATACATACTTTCCGTATGCATGATTCTAGATGTCATTTGAATCCTCGGCCATCCAAACATGCGCCTCTATTCCTTCATTCATTCACCCCCTCGTTAACGATTCCCCCGGTATCTCGGGGAACGGGATTCGCTCCCGCCCGCACCCTGACTATATCCAGTGTTTACCAGGTGCAGCAATAATCATTTTTACATTTTCTAACTTTTCTGCGTAACAGCAAGCCTTGTCAGCGCTCAGTAATCACTAGCTCAGGTGATAATCACTTCGTCAGTTTGTGTGAGTTCAGTGTTATGTGAACCAGTGCGATAATGCAGAAATTTGCTCTCAAGAGGTGCGGGGACGTGCTTTGGCGCGATTGGCAGGCAGATTCGGTTGGAAGATCGAGCGATAGGATCGAAAGGGGAAATACAGTTCCTTATTTGGGAATAACGAGGGCAAATGGACGCTGAAGCGGAAATAAGATGCGTTATTTGGTTGATTCGGGTGCGAACAAACCAAATTCTGCACGGATAACGCATTGTATTTCCGCTTTAACTTCCAAAAGGACTATTCCAGCCGTATTAGCGAATCATATTTCCGCAAGCGCGATGCGATCAACAGTCCATACGAGCGCAGCCGCTGCTCGTAGTCAGCAACCGGCGTCACTTGCCACAGTGCAGTGCCGAGCGCCCGCATCCAGCTCCCCGTACACGATCGCCACTTCAGCCGTATCAGGAGTTTACTCTCCTGTGTGTGCAAGGTGGGAGTTGGTGCGGTTGATAGGTAGATACGGTTAAGGAGTTTGGGCTGCAGGAGCGGAAGCTAGTTGGTTGGACGTGGGCGATATTGTAGGAGTTTGCTCTCTTGAGGTGCGTGGCGGGAGTTGGTGCGGTTGGCAGGTAGATTCGGTTGGGGAGCTTGGACGGCGGGAGCGGAAGCTAGTTTTCTGGACGTGGGCGATAGTGCAGGAGTTTGCTCTCATGAGGTGCGGGCGAGAGTTGGTGCTGTTGGCAGGTAGATTCGGTTGGGGAGCTTGGACGGCGGAAGCGGAAACTAGTTGTTAGGACGTGTGCAATAGTGCAGGAGTTTACTCTCAGGAGATGCGAGGCGGGAGTTGGTGCGGTTGGCAGGTGATTTGGTTGGGTAGTTTGGGCGGCGGGAGCGGATGCTAGTTGTTTGGACGTGGGCGATATTGTAGGAGGTTGCTATCATGAGGTGCGGGCGAGAGTTGGTGCGGTTGGCAGGTAGATTCATTCGGGGAGTTTAGGCGGCGGGAGCGGAGCTAGTTGTTTGGACGTGGGCGATAGTGCTGGAGTTTACTCTCATGGAGGGTGAGGCGGGAGTTGGTGCGGTTGGCAGGTAGATTCGTTCGGGGAGCTTGGACGGCGGGAGCGGAAGCTGGTTGTTTGGACGTGGACGATAGTGCTGGAGTATACTCTCATGGGTATGCGAGAGGGGAGTTGGTGCGGTTGGCAGGTGATTCGGTTGGGGAGCTTGGACGGCGGGAGCGGAAGCTAGTTGTTTGGACGTGGATGATAGTGCAGGAGTTTGCTCTCAGGAGATGCGAGGCGGGAGTTGGTGCGGTTGGCAGGTGATTTGGTTGGGGAGTTTGGGCGGCGGGAGCGGATGCTAGTTGTTTGGACGTGGGCGATATTGTAGGAGGTTGCTATCATGAGGTGCGTGGCGGGAGTTGGTGCGTTTGGCAGGTAGATTCCGCTGGAAAGATCGAGCGATAGGATCGAAATGGGAAATACAGTTCCTTATTTAGGTAAATCGAGGCCAAATAGCCGCTGAAGCGGAAATAAGATGCGTTATTATGTTCATTTAGCTGTGAACAAGCCAATTTCAGCACGAATAACGCATTGTATTTCCGCTTTAACTTCCAAAACGACTGTTCCAGCCGTATTAGCGAATCATATTTCCGCAAGCGCGATGCGAGAACCCCTTAGCCAATTAACGTCGCTAAGCAGTTCATAGGAGCGTAGCCGCTGCTCATAGTCAGCAACCTTCGGTTGGGGAGCTTGGGCGGCGGGAGCGGAAGCTAGTTGTTAGGACGTGTGCAATAGTGCAGGAGTTTACTCTCACGGAGGGCGAGGCGGGAGTTGTTGCGGTTGGCAGGTAGATTCGGTTGGAAAGATCGAGCGATAGGATCGAAATGGGAAATACAGTTCCTTATTTAGGTAAATCGAGGCCAAATAGCCGCTGAAGCGGAAATAAGATGCGTTATTATGTTCATTTAGCTGTGAACAAGCCAATTTCAGCACGAATAACGCATTGTATTTCCGCTTTAACTTCCAAAACGACTGTTCCAGCCGTATTAGCGAATCATATTTCCGCAAGCGCAATGCGAGAACCCCTTAGCCAATTGCGTCGCTAAGCAGTTCATAGGAGCGCAGCCGTTGCTCATAGTCAGCAACCGGCGTCACCACCAAAAACTCGTCGACGCCACAGTGCCGGGCGAGCGCCTCCAGCTCCTCGCGCACGCTTGCCGCTGTGCCGACGAGCATCTTCCGCGGCGCGTCCTCCGCGCCACTGGCATCGCCGTCCGCCTGCAGCCACGGCACATCAGCGGCTAAGCTTCTCGCCGCTTCGGCCGTCTCCGCGCAGACGACGCCGACGGCGACGATCGCCCGGTGGCGCCCGCCTTGTGCGGACGGTACGAACTTCGCGCGATAGCCGCTCAGCACTTCCAGTGCGTCGGCATCACTCATAAACTGGCCGAAAACATAGCCAGCCCCGAGCTCAGCCGCGAAGTCCGCGCTTTTGCTGTTCGTGCCGAGCATCCACACCTCCGGCGGCACCTTCGGCACCGGCCTAGCTACGACCGGCTGCCCCTCGCATTCGAACCGGCCTTCGAGCAAGGCCATTAATGACTTCAACGACTCCGGCAGCTGCCGGACGTTCTCAAGAAAGTTCCCGCTCAGCGCGATCGCCGCATTCGCCGACCCGCCCGGAGCCCTACCAATGCCGAGATCGACTCTGCCGGGATACATAGCTGCAAGCATATGAAAGTTTTCGGCCACTTTCATTGGTCTGTAGTGAGGCAGCAGCAGCGCCCCTGAGCCAAGACGAATTCGATCGGTCTTTGCACCGACATGCGCTAGCAGCACTTCCGGCGATGTACAGGCGAGTCCGGGCATATCGTGGTGCTCCGCAGCCCAATAACGAGTGTAACCCCATTGCTCTGCCTGGACTGCCAGTCTGACCGCCTGTTGATAAGCAATCCCGGCATCCGCCGGAGCTATAACAGGAACAAGATCTAATACACTAAGCTTCATTCAAACGTCCCTCCCTTTACTCATTATGCGCTTTTCAAGGAGGAAACGCCAAATGGATGATTGTACACGTTGTCATTTTTGACGGTCGTCAGCCCCCTACAAACCGGGCGCAGCAAGTACTGTATATGAACCGGGGCTCATCCAATAGGAAACCTTAGCGCGTGGCAGCGGTAATTCCCCCTCTGGAAGAAACCGTTTGCAAGAGTGTTGGTCACACAGCTTGGTGCTGCACCTTCCCCCAGTATATGGGCAAATGCCTGGGCTGTTTACCCTGCTTAATTTAGCATTTCCTTTATAAAAGTATAGAATAAAGCCCCTTATTCTTGTGCGAATAAAGGGCGACTATCGGACGGACTCCTGTCTGGTTACAGCGCTTCACCTTTGCCGCCGTCAATATTCACCGACGTGCCGGTAACATAGGAGGCTGCTTGCGAGGAGAGAAACGTAATGACACTGGCCGCCTCTTCCGCGTCCCCAATTCGGCCCAACGGAATCGCGTGCCTTGAGTCTCTTGCGTATTCCTCCCAAGTTAGCTCGGGCGCTTCCCGCTGCCAAGCTTTCTCCAGCTGGTCGCTGCGGATTTTGCCGATGCAGACCGTATTCACGCGGATACCGTCTCCGGCGAGATCTTTGCTCATCGCATTCGTCAGAGCTTGTCCTGCAGCCCGGCTGACCGATGTCGGCAAGGAGGAGGCAGGCGGCGTTTTGGCTGCTGATGTCGTGATGTTCACGATGGAACCGCCTCCGGCTTCGCGCATATACGGAATTGCATAACGCGAGCAATGAATCGCTCCGAACAATTTCAGTTCGAGATCGTACCGCCACACCTCCGTGCCGACCTGCTCGAACGGCTTCGCTGCGGAAGTTCCTGCATTGTTCACGAGGATATCGATGCCTCCGAGCTCGTGAACCGTCTTCTCAACGGCGCGCCGGCAGTCGTCCTCGGAAGTGACGTCCGCTTGAACGGCCAGCACCTGACCTCCGGTCAAGCCGGCAATATGACGGGCAGCTTCCTGCAGCTGCTCCTCATTCCGCGCGCAGATCGCGACCTTCGCGCCTTCGCGGGACATCGCGATCGCCGTAGCCAATCCGATGCCTTTGCTCCCGCCGGTAATCAGGGCCACTTTCCCTTGCAAACCTAAATCCATGCTGATCTCCATCCTTTCTTAGATACCATAGTCTTTCAAGCATACTCTTTTTTGTGGTTACACGAAAGAGCTGCCGTGTGGAAGTCGTCTGGCCCGGCTGATTCTATTCGAAAAATCACATACAATTCCCGTTTCGGGCGACGAATTCGGTAATTGAATCGAATACACTCCCGCCTCTAACCCGCCGCATCGATCATTCTATTCGAATGCAAAAAAAGAGAGGCCCGCGGCCCCTCTTGCTGCTAGCTAGTTATCTCAAATATACAGCTTTGCCGGTACGAGCCGACTCATAGATCGCTTCCAAAATTTGCGACACGACATATGCTTGCTCCGGCGTAACGACAGGCTCCGAATCCGTCTCGATCGCTTTGATCCACGTGCGCATTTCCAGATCCGCATCGCTCTCTTTCGCGCCGTCATAGAAGGCAACGCCGCCCGCTTTGAGATCTACCTCGGTCGTGAACAAACGGCTGTGCTTCTCGCCATTGATACGAAGGCCGCCTTTCATGTCGGCGCCGCCTTCCGTTCCACTCAAGGAACATTTGGCTTCATCGACTTCCAGCGTATTCAGCGCCCACGAGGACTCCAGAATAATTGTCGCCCCGTTCTCCATGACGATCATCCCGAAGGCGGAATCCTCTACGGTGAATTTGCTCGGATCCCACGGCCCCCAAGCGTTGGCGGCATTTTCTTTCTTGGACAGCTCGTGGTAGGACGTGCCCAGAACGACTTTGGGCTTATAGTTATCCATCATCCACAGCGTAAGATCCAGTGCATGCGTACCGATGTCGATCAGCGGGCCTCCGCCTTGCTTCTCCTCATCAAGGAACACGCCCCAAGTCGGTACGGCGCGGCGGCGGATCGCATGCGCTTTGGCAAAATAGATGTCGCCCAATTCCCCTTGCTCGCAAACCTGCTTCAAATGCTGGCTGTCCGGGCGGAAACGGTTGTTGTAGCCAATAGTGAGCTTCTTGCCCGTGCGCTTGGCTGTTTCGGCCATGCGCTTGGCATCCGCCGCCGTTTTGGCCATCGGCTTCTCACACATCACGTGCTTGTCTGCTTCCAACGCCGCAATCGCGATTTCGGCATGGGAATCATTCGGTGTCAACACATGCACGATATCGATTGAATCATCTGTCAGAAGCTCTTTGTAATCCTGGTACACCTTGGCGTCTTCGACGCCGTATTTCTCAGCGGCCTTGACCGCGCGTTCTTCAATAATATCGCAGAATGCCACCAGCTCGACATTTTTCAATTTGCTTAGGCTCGGTAAATGTTTGCCATTGGCAATACCTCCGCAGCCGACGATACCAATACGGAATGTTTTGGACATAGGAATGACCTCCATGATTATAATGAGTTCGGCAGTTCGATAGCCACTTCGCGCTTCAGCTGCGAAGAGCGGATAATACCGTCGATAATGGCTTGATTGCGGACGATTTGTTCACCTGGAATCGGGGCCGGCTTGCCGCCTTGCACCGCTTCGACGAAATCGCGAACCTTCTCGTGGAACAAATTCTTTTTATGATCAATGATTGGAATCTGACTTTCGGTATGGTGTCCCAGCACATCGTGGAAATAGGTAATCGAGCCTACGCTTCCATCAAATACGCCGCTCCACGGCCCTTTGCCGGCAGGCGTCACTTTGAGGCCGCCATCCGTGCCAAGGAACAGGGTTGGCCCAAGCGTGTCCATGTGCATCGCCCAGGAAATTTTGAAGTTCAGCACAAGATCGCCTTCGAAGCGAACCATCGCAACACCGAAATCCTCCACGTCAAAGCGTGCGGCCTCTTTATGGTACAGCGGGTTCGTCCCGAAATAGTTGGAGCTGTAAGCGGATACGGTAAGCGGTTTCGGATAACCCATTGCGTTCAGCGCCATATCGAGCGAATAGCAGCCGATATCGGCCATAGCCCCGGCGCCGGCTATTTCCTTGGAAATAAACGTGCCGCCCGGCATACCTCTGCGGCGGCCGCCGCCTGTTTCCACATAGTACACTTTGCCCAGCTTGCCGGATTGTACGATGTCTTGAATCACTTTCATGTTCGGATCATATCTCGGCTGAAACCCAACATTCAGCATGAAGCCGGTTTTCTTCGCCGTTTGTGCCATTTCAACGGCTTCCTCCAGTGTGACCGACATCGGCTTCTCCAGCATCACGTGCTTGCCTGCCAGCAGCGCATCTACGGTCGTACGGTGATGGGCCACATTCGGCGTACAAATGCTCACACCGTCAAGCTCCAGTTCCAACAGCTGCCGATAGTCGTCATAAGCTTGAGCTGAAGGAAGCTGATGGTGCTCGATGAATTGCGCTGCTTTGCCAGGTATGGCATCTGCAACGGCTACAATCTCGACATCCGCCAGTTCACGATAAGCTCTCACATGAGCGCCGGCAATACCGCCGCCGCCAATAATGCCGATTTTCAATTGTTTGCTCATCCCATTACCTCTCGCCACATGTAATATTAAGACATCCCACCTAAATGTAGCATAGGTAAACTGGGATTTTTAGTCTAACATTAGGACAGATGAATTAAGATATTACGACATGACTTCCGTGCCGTCTGTAAGCTTCGTTCATTAAGGCAGCGAATCGGAACGAAACGGATGCCACAACGAAAGGAGCTAAGCGCATATAAGCGCCTAGCTCCTGCACCCCATCCCTATAATGATTCGGCATATAGCCGCGCATACACGCCGCCCTCAGCCAGCAGTGCGTCATGCTTGCCTTGCTCCACGATCCCGTCTTCCGTCAGCACAAGAATTCGCTCGGCGTTCCGGATGGTGGACAGCCGGTGGGCAATCACCAATGTCGTACGCCCTTTGGCCAACGTCTCCAGCGACTCCTTGACGATGCGCTCGCTTTCGTTGTCGAGCGCGCTTGTCGCCTCGTCAAATATGAGGATCGGCGGATTCCGCAAGAACACGCGAGCGATGCTCAGACGCTGCTTCTGTCCGCCCGACAGCTTGACACCCCGCTGCCCGATCTCGGAATTGTATCCGTCCGGCAAGCTCATGATGAAATCATGGGCGTTAGCCCTCTTGGCGGCCGTGATAATCTCATCTTCGCCGGCATCCGCCTTGCCGTAGCGGATATTGTCCATGACCGTTCCGGCAAATAAATAAACATCCTGCTGCACGATCCCGATATTGGTGCGCAGCGAATCAAGATCGATATCCCGGACGTTCATGCCGTCAACCAGCACTTCGCCCTGGGTCACTTCATAGAAGCGGGGAATCAGCGACCATAACGTCGTTTTGCCCGCTCCTGACGGACCCACCAAGGCGACATATTCGCCGGGCTTCACCCGGAGGGACAAGTTGTGGAGCACACGGTCCAGATGCTCTTCATACCGGAAAGAAACCCGTTTGAACTCGATAGCTCCTTGCACGGCAGGCAAAAGAATAGCGTCAGGCTCGTTCGCGATTCCCGGCTTCATATTCATGATTTCCATAAACCGCTGAAACCCTGTAATCCCCTCCTGCAGCTGCGTGCTCATATGCGTCAGCCGCTGAATAGGTTCGATCATGAAGCCGATATATAGCAGAAACGTAATGAGATCGGCCAATTCAAGCGTTTGACCGACGATACCGGCACTGCCGAATATCACCACTGTGATCGTAATCAACTGAATCATCGTCTCAAAGCTGTTGTAGAACAGCGCTTCCGCTTTATACGTTTGCTTCCGGCTATTCAGGAAGCGCTGATTTTCCTTATCGAACTTCGCTATTTCCAGCTGCTCATTGGCGAACGCTTTCACGACGCGAATGCCCGATAAGCTGTCTTCGACCTGCGCGTTAACGTCCGCGATTCGCTCCCGGTTGTTTCTTAACGCCCTGTTCAGCAGGCGATTGAAATAGAAGGAGAAGGCACCTAAGAAAGGGAAAAAGCAAAACACAGCTAACGTGAGCGGAGCGTTAATCGTAAATAAAATGACAAAGGCGCCGATAAACCGGACGAGATATCGGACATAGTCCTCCGGACCATGGTGATACAGCTCCGAGAGAAGCAGCAGATCGTTCGTAATGCGGGACATGAGCTGTCCTGTCTTCGCTTGATCGTAGAAATCGAACGAGAAGGATTGCATATGCGCGAACAGCTCGCTGCGCATGTCGCTTTCCATCCGGGCGCCGACGGCGTGCCCGTAATAGTCCATAAAATAGTTGCCCGCATTTTGGATAACAGCCAGAACAAGCATCAGCGCGCCGATGCCGTATACTTGTTGCAGTGCGGTGGTCATATCGCCGGTCAGCACCTTTTTCGTAATATGCTGAACGAGCAACGGAAACGCCAAGGTCACACCGGATACGATCAGCGTACAGAGCAGTACGAACAGATATAACCTCAAATAAGGCTTATAATAGGAGAAAAATTTGCGGAGCGGGAATTGCATGGTTGTTACCCCTTTGCGTGTTATTGTCTAACACTTATAAGGGAGATCACATCTTTTTAGCTGATTAAGAAAGTGTTACACCCCTATAAGCTGCTGCGGTGCCACTCATCTTGTTTTTCATATCCGTTCCTCCTTGTCGATTGTTACTCTCATCATAAGCCTTTTCGAACCCGAATTGACCATAGAGTTTGATTATAATCATATTGTCCGGAGCCTCATTCTAGCAGGCCGTACAACACTTTGCTAACCGGATGAAAGACCAAAGAGATCAGGTCTAACGGATTGGGCAGCTTCACCCGCAAGCTTTGCGCAATGCCCAGCAGGGAACCTAGCAGCAGCAAACTGCAAAAGACCATGAATTCTTTGCGCTGCCTTTTCTTCCGCAGAGCTGGAATTTCGACTACGCCTATGAGGGTAGAAGCCGCGAGTATCGCTGCTATTGTCCACATCATTCATCATTCCTTTGCTTGTTGGATCAAGGGATCGGTCACGGTGCCAACGCGGCGAATTTTGGCCTCCGCATGCACATCGACCGGCAAGTCGAGGAATTGCTCTTGCCAGCTTTGATGATGTGCATTCCAGTATTTGGGGTTGGCGCGATAAATCGCGTCGCCGAAGCCGAAGATATCCACTTCATATTTTCTGGCTTTTTGGAGCACGGACTCGATGATGCTTGTCACCTCAAGCTGCGCAATCCGCTCCAGTTCGGCGATCGTTTGCGGCTCCATCAGATCGATCTTGCATTGAACCTCCCCCACATTCTCTTCCAGAAAGACGTCAACCCGGATTCGCGGTTCACCGTTGACGACATCGCCTCTCATCTTCGTCTTCGTTCGTACCACCTCAAGCGCAATAATGCCTCCGGATGGACATGCAATCTCCCCGGCCGAGCTTACAACATTATCGGTCACATAGTTATAGCCTTTACTTTCTTTCTCATTCAGCCAGCCGATCAGTTTATCGCCTCGAAACACAGCCAGTCCCGAATTTTCCAAATACGTTGAGGCGGCGATTCGGTTTACATTGCTTTTCTCGCCGCCTTTCTCCGGGTCCCCTTTCAGCCGGATCCCCGGCAGGACCAGATCTTTACCTTCCGTTTGCAGATCGGTAATTAACGTATCCAATCGGATTTCAACCGTAGGCGCCCATACTTTGGCCGACATTTCGAGCGTCGAGAACAATTTATTGGCGGGGATCTTCTCAATCGAGGTTAATGTACTCAGAACGTTCTCGGCGCTCGCTTCTCTGGCGACTACGATGTAGAAATCCGAACGCATCTCATGGTTCCTTGAGATCCCGTCCAGAATCGGCATGATGCCTTCTCTGGCCAATTCTTCACTGATCACAAGAACGCGAAGATGGGACGAATAAACTTTGCGCGGAGTTTGATTCGTTAGTTTCCTTAGCGCCTCGAAGATGGTGCGGGACGTTGTTTTGAAAGTACTTACAGGCGTCGTAAGCCCTGTAGCCCCCCGTTTGGAAGCGACTTCGCCAGGATTGACAATTTGCACGGTGACTTGGACACCGTCCTCTTTCTTATCAAACCCCATGCCGACGGCGATGGCCAGATCATTCAATTCGCTCCGGCTCCAACAGCCCGACATGACGATCATCATCATGAGACAAACGGGGAACAGCATGAATGGCTTGCGCATACCGCGGACTCCTTCCTGTCAGCTCAAGTTTTCTGCTTATTCGAGGGAGTATTATTCTCCCTTCTGTTATTCTTCTGGCTAATAAGTCTTGGCCTTGCGAATAAAGCCCACAGCGGGAACCGGAAAATCGTATCTTTCTGGTCGTCCATGATGAAAGGTGCCATTGGCGACATATATGGGATACCGAACGATCTTAAACTGCATAGATGTAACACAATGGCAATGAGCCCGACCGTAACGCCGAACAAACCGAAGGAAGCGGCAAACAGCATGAGCAGAAAGCGCAAAATCCGAATCGTGATGCCCATATTGAAGGAAGGGATGACGAAGTTGGCGATCGCCGTGATGGCCACAATGATGACCATCGCCGGAGACACGAGCCCCGCTTCAACCGCTGCTTGGCCGATAACGAGCGCGCCTACGATGGAAACGGCTTGACCGACGGTTTTCGGCAATCGCACGCCGGCTTCCCGAAGAATTTCGAAGGTGACCTCCATGACAACTGCCTCGACGAATGCCGGGAACGGAATACCTTCCCGCTGAGCGGCCAGACTGATAAGCAAAGAAGCCGGCAGCAGTTCTTGATGAAAGGTCGTTATGGCGATGTAAAGGGACGGGGCCAGCAGCGAAATAAAAAAGCAGACGTAACGAAGAAATCTCAGGAGTGTCGCAAAGTCTGCGCGTTGGTAGTAGTCCTCCGCCGATTGGTAAAATTGAATGAATAAAGCGGGCGCCATCAGCACAAACGGTGTACCGTCGACAAGAATGGCAACCCGGCCTTCCATTAAGCCGGCCGCAACGACATCCGGGCGTTCCGTATTGTACAGCGTCGGGAAGGGCGAATAGGAATCGTCTTGAATAAGCTCCTCGATATTGCCGCTTTCGAAGATGGCATCGATGTCGATCCGCTCCAGCCGAGTCCTCGCCTCCTTGACCAGCTTCTCATTGGCGATGCCGTTCATATACATCAAGGCGACTTCCGTATGGCTCACCCGCCCGACGGTCATCGATTCCATCCATAGGTTCGGATCTTTGAGCTTGCGCCTGATCAGCGCCGAGTTCGTGCTGATTTGCTCCGTAAAGCCTTCCCGCGGTCCTCTGACAACCGATTGCGTTGTCGGTTCCTCTACGGAACGGTGTTCTCCGCCTTGCGTTTGCGCCGCCAATCCCTGGGCATAGCCATTCACCATAATAATCGTATGCCCCGATAAGATGGACTGGTATAAGCCTTCGAAATCGTAGATGTCACGCACTTGACCGAGCGTGCTGATGGCATTACGGATGGTATTCAGCGTGAAACCGGCCGAATCCGTTTGAACATATTCTGCGAGCAGGTTATGAATGGATACCTGGCTGATGAGACCTTGGATATAGATAAAACCAATTTCAACCGGCTCCTCTTCACTCCATTGAATCGTCTGCATGACGATATCGGTGCTGCTGCCAAAAGCTTGCCGGACCTTCTCGAAATTCAGCGCGAGAGAAGCTTCGAGCACAGCAACCGGCTTCGAACCGGTGGGATGCGGGCTTGTCTCCATAGAGCGGTAGCTGCTCTGCTGAAATAATTTTTTGAAGAACGCCAAAATATCCCTCCTTCCCTTAAGCCTTCGCCCGCCCCGTCTTCTTCCGGATCCCTGCCGTGATGAGAATAAGCAGCGGGTACAGCCCGCCGGCCGTTAGTACATAGGGGATGAAAGATTGGGTATCGAACTTGGACATATAGGCTACGTTCGGATAAACGACCAGCGAGTAGACGACCAGAATCATGCCGAGCGGCATCGTTAGCGGTCGATAATCTTCGATATTCAATATTTGGGCCAGTCCCATCACGAAGGCATAGAAATAAAAGGTCGTTTTGAAATAAACGGTAAGGAACCAGATGCCGGCGATCAGAATTTCAACCCGCTCGAAGAAATTGCCGATGTTAATCTCCTTAGCCAGCACATAGCTCGGATACATGAGTCTTTCCGTCAGCTTGGTACCTAATACGGCAATACATAAGAACGTGATCGCAACAAAGCATAGTCCCCCGAAAACGGTAGCAAGCAAGTAGGCTTTCTTGACTTTACCATCCTGGTTCACATGAGCGGGAAAGATCATGAACAGGACGATAAAAGGCAGCGATGACGTGCCGGCAACCTCCAGAGCGGCTTTAATAAGTGAGCTGCCTCCCGATGAGAACACAGGCTGCAGCTTCTCGGCCTGGATCTCCGGCAGCAGACAAGCCACTAACACCGTAAATAAGATGATAATCCATGGAAAAAAAATCTCTGCCGCACGGACAATCGTTTCAAGTCCAAGCCGTACACCCATGACAACTACAAGAGCGAACAACAAATTGATCGCTTGAATCGGCGTATCAGGCATCACTTGGGTGGTCACAAAGTTGCCCATATAGAACAAAACCGTGGTCGCTCCGACAAATGCGAAAAAAATAAACCCCAAAGAGAACAGCTTGCCCAGCCACTTGCCAAACAAGTGCTCATTATAGGCCGTTAAGGTCATGTTCGGAAAGCAGCTGCCCACTTTGGTGTATAGTGCAACGACTCCTACATTCATGCAAACGCCTAATAGCGCGCCTAACCATGCATCTTGTTTGGCATCCGCCGCCAGACCCGACGGGATGACCAGAATGGTCGTGCCGATCGTAAAGATCATGACAATGACGGCGAACTGGTTAACGGATATTTTCACGTTACGCAACATAATGAATTCCCTCATATATCAATTCCATTTTCTGATAATATCCCCACAATCACATATATCATGACAAAAGATAGCAAAAAGACGCCCCCTCGGGACGTCTCGCTTCCTTATTTCCCCTCGCCGCCCGCCTTCCGCTGCGCTTCCTCCAGATAGCCGCGATAGGCCGGCTGGTCCGGATGATCGCGAACCAAATCCTCGTAGTAGCGCGTCACTTTCTGAAAATAGTACGAATGCACATCGCGTGTCGGTACGAGACGGTACGGTTCCCAACGGTAAGTCTGCACCTGATAGGCCCGTTCTGCCTGATCCTGTTCATTCACCCAAAGCGCAAGCTCGCAAAGCCCGTCGGTACCGTCCCGGGTCGGCATATCTTCAATCTCCAGATGTGTGTACGTAGTTCCCGGGGGAATAAGCCGTTGGTAGCCGTTCGGCGTCCAGCCGATAATGTCCAGCTCCGAAGCCCCGTCCTCCTGCCGCCATCCGACGATGATGTCCCAGCCTTCCCGGCGCGAGAGGGGCGCAGCTGCGAAATCACTCACCGCCCGAACGCCCCCTGCAGCTGAAGAGGCGATCGGAAACCAGCTGCCGGAATAATTTTTCAATGAGAACAAATACTGCGTATCCAAATATCTATACATAGCGGTAATCTCGGGAGATCCGTCACCGTCAACATCGGCAAACAGAATGGCTGCGGGAGCCCCCTGCTGCTGCAGTTGAACGATTTCAGCCTCTTGCGGTATGCATCTGCGAACGACGCCTAGATAATCAATCGGAGTCATACTCATGGTCATCCCTCTCTTCGCATCATCATCAACTAAAATATATGTCGGCTATGACTTGGACCATGAATGAAAAGTCAAAAAGACCATGCTTCCCGATGCTCATCGAGAAACATGGTCTCTTATCGTCTAGGCGCTCCCCAGATACTCCTGTGTCTGATGGACACAATGAATGAAGCGCACCGTTTGCGTTTGCGCGCGCATCACGACGGAATGCGTCTCCGCGCGGCCGCCGTATTGAAACTTCACGCCGCTCAGGAATTCACCCGAAGTGACGCCCGTCGCCGCGAAATAAATATCGGCTTCGCCTACGAGATCGCGCATCACCAGCACCTTGGATGGATCCTCGATGCCCATCTCTGAGCAGCGCGCCATCTCTTCTTCGCTGTCCGGGAGCAGCCTGCCTTGCAGCTCGCCGCCCATGCATCGAAGCGCAGCTGCCGCAAGCACCCCTTCGGGCGCTCCCCCGGAGCCGACGTGCAGATCGATGCCCGTCTCGGGGAAAGCGGTGGCCATCGCTCCCGCCACATCGCCATCGCTGAGCAAATGAATTTTCACACCCAGCGTGCGCAGCGTTAAAATTTTGTCCGCATGCCTTTTGCGGTCCAGGATGGATACGGTCATCTCGGTGATGTCTTTGTTCAGCAGCTCAGCCGCCTTCCGCACCGTTACATCCAGGGGTTCCGCCAGGCTCAGCTTCCCGGCCAACTTCGGTCCTACAGCCAGCTTCTCCATATACATATCCGGGGCGTGAAGCAAATTCCCTTTCTCCGCAATCGCTACAACGGATAATGCGTTATGCCTGCCGCTGGCGACGATGTCCGTGCCTTCGAGCGGATCCACCGCAACGTCATACTCCGGCCCTGTTCCGCTGCCGACAGGCTCGCCAATGTAAAGCATCGGCGCTTCATCCATTTCACCTTCCCCGATGACGACCGTTCCCCGGAAAGGGATCGTACTGAATAAAGAACGCATGGCGGATGTCGCCGCTTCATCGGCGTTATGTTTATTTCCTTTTCCTGTCCAACGTGCGGACGCAATCGCAGCATACTCCGTAACGCGTACAAGCTCAAGTGATAAATCCCTATACATACATCCTTTCACCCTTTCATCATGAGGATTTGTTAGCTTCTAAGTCCTGGCAGCCAGTATCAAACCGGCTGTTTCTTCAATCGCCTTCTCGCTTACATCGATGATCTGACAGCCGAGCTCCCGGTACAGATTCATGGCGAAAGCCAATTCTTCTTTCACTCTTTCGCCTGTCGCATACTTGGCGCCGAAAGGAAGACCGACGGCCTTAAGCCGTTCCGTCCTGATGCGCACGAGATGGTCCGGGTCCATCGTCAGACCTATCAACTTTTTGGGATTAAGCTCATATAGAATCGCCGGCGGCTTCACCTCAGGAACAAGCGGATAATTCGCCACTTTATTTCCTTTATGGGCTAAATAGATGCTCAGCGGAGTTTTGGAGGTTCGGGAAGGCCCGATCAGAACAATATTCGCATGCCGCATCGCACCCGGATCTTTGCCGTCGTCGCTGTTCACCGTAAATTCCACGGCTTCCACGCGCTGGTAATATTGTTCGTCCATCTGATAGAGCAGGCCTACTTTACGCTTCGGGGAATCCTTGAACGTATCGATGAATGCCTGCATCATCGGCCCCATAATGTCTATCGCATTGACGCTTAGCCGAATCGCTTCCTGCCGCATCATTTCTCTAAGCTCCGGCAAAACGAGCGTGTAAGCGATGAAGCCGCCTACGCGCGAAGCTTCTTCAACCAAAGCCCGCACCTCGTCTTCCGTCCGGATCGAGCCGTAACGTTTCACCTGCACCAAGCTTGCATTAAATTGCCGAATGGTTGCTTGTACGACGGTATTCGCCGTTTCCCCGACGGAATCCGAACAAACAAAAATCGTATGCATCTTCTCTCCCACTTGCACTCCTCCTGATTAATTCCCCAGCGCTACTTCAAGCAGCAATTTGGTCATCGTCGTTTTGGTAATTCGGCCAACAACTTCATCATGGTTCTGATCTGCACCTGCCGGCTTCACGACAGGCAGCCCGTCGACTTGATGATGAATCATTTTCCGTGCTGCCTCCAGTACACTGTCTTCCGGATTCACCGTCACAATGTTCGGATGCCTGGTCATGACCAGCGATACGGGCATGGTATTGGCCGTCGATTGGCCCAGTGTCACCTTGAGCAAATCTTTGCGCGATACGATACCGACTAAAGCCCCCTGCTGATTCACAATTATCAGACTCCCTACATTTTCTAGAAATAGAGTCACGACAGCATCGCTGACCGTCACGGTTTCCCTAAGCACAACCGGAATTCCCATCACGTCTTTGACCTTCATCGCTTCAATATGCTTGAATGGTGAGTCAACCTCCAAAGCGGCTTTCCCGAGAAAATAACCGACTTTCGGTTTGGCATCGATGTGCTGCAGCATGACGAGCACAGCCAAATCCGAGCGGATCGTCGGGCGGCTGATGCCCAGAAGTTCGGCGATGCGATCACCGGTTATCGGCGCATGCTTGCCCACGAGATCAATAATTTCTAATTGGCGGGATGTAAGCTCGATGATATTTCCCTCCTAAATGATACAAAACCACCTATATAGTGTGTTCTATTTTTTATATATTGTATATTATATATCATAAAAATGAAAAATAATATTGTTTATAGCACATAAAAAATTTTTTATCACACAAAAAAACTCCCTTTCCGCTTCCCGTTTAGGAACGAAAGAGAGTTTTTCTATTGAAAAAATACGATTCCCATAATGCCGGCGCCTACGATAATGACGAAAGGATGCATCTTATATTTAATGATGCCGACGAAAGCGCCGATCGTAATAAGCAGCGTCGCGAGCTGTTGAAAGGAGACCGGCAGCTTCAACTCACCCCAGCCTGCCAGTCCGAAATGTATCGCCGCGAAAACGATCAACCCCGTTACGACAGGCTTCAAGCCGTAGAATGACGATTTGAACCATTTGTTTTGATGCCATTTATACAGAAATGCCGCCAATGCGATGATTAACAGAAGCGATGGAAGCACAATCCCGAATGTTGCCGCGATCGCTCCGGGAACACCGGCCGTATGCAAACCGATTAGCGTAGCGCTGTTCGTCGCGATCGGTCCGGGACCTGTCCCTGCCAGAGCGATAATTTCATTGAAATCTTCGGGTGAAAGCCATCCGTACTTGTCAACCTCGTGCTGGATCACGGGCATCATCGCATAACCGCCGCCGAAGGAGATAAATCCGATTTTAAAAAAAGTAAGAAATAATTGCAGCAGCATGCTTCTTCACCCTCCTTCAAATTCCGTCCGCTATGAAATAATCCGCCGCCCGGCCGGAGACCGCGTCAGTAGCACTCGTTGCCTTCTTGGCGAACGGATCTCTCAGCCCCAATTTTTGCTTCAGATAGACGACGACGATGCCAATGAACAGGCCTACGAAAATGACCAGCACCGGTGAAATCGGGACGAAGAGCAGGACGAACACCGTAGTGATGGCCGCACCAAGCGTCATTTTGTCGACGATGGAGGACTTCGCCATTTTGTAAGCTGCCGCTGCGATCAGCCCGACGATAGCGGCATGGATGCCCTCCATGGTCGCTTGCATTTTCGGATAGTTTTGCAGAAAAGTGTAAACGATACTAAGAAGTATGGCGATGAAAAAAGTAGGAAGCGTAATGCCGATGACGGCTGCTACGGCTCCTCGAATTCCTGCCAGATGATACCCGACCAAGGCGGATACGTTCACGCCAACGCCGCCTGGAGCAGCTCCGGATATGGCGAGCAGTTCCGCCATCTCTTCGTCGGACATCCAGCCGTTCTTCTCAACGACCTCCCTGTGAATCGCAGGGAGCATGGCATAGCCGCCGCCGAACGTTAACGGACTGATACGTAGAAACGTCCAGAAGATGCTGATAAGTTTGCGATAAATAGAATTAGGCATGTGGTTGACCTCCCTTGCACTTAATACCATTTTGAACTAAAGTGACGGAAATGTCCAATTAATTTTCTTAATGACAAAGGAAAACCCCCCTTATAAATGCGGATTATCGCCCTTCCTTAATCCCCACCATCCCGATTAACTCTGTAAGTTTAATCTATTTTGAGCGAAAGGTCGGAAAAGCGGATCATCTGGGTAAGGTAGGAATAAGACCACCTCATTTTCTTATCAGAAAGGAAGGATGACTTATGAGCCGAATGATTCAAGCGTATTTCCACACGGAGAATCAAGCAGAAGATGCCAGAGTGCTGCTGTTGAAATTCAATCCCGAGCACATGGAGATCGGCGCTCTGCCCGAAGGTTACGGGGGCGGCGGACGACTGCTGCTGCCGATGGTCGAAGGCGGAGGCATCGTCAGCGAATCCAGCTCGAACAACCGTTTCGGAATGGTGAACGTGCTGCCCACGGCAGCGCCAGCAGCTGAACATTACGCTGACGACGGCGATGCCGCCAAGCTGCGGTATGTATTATCCGTCAAAGTTGACGACGGCCATTATTTGGAGGCTGTGGGATTGATCCGCCGCAATCATGGCCATTTGGAAGCTTTCGAATAATCGGGAACACCAAAGCCCCGCCTTCTCAGGCGGGGCTTCTTGCCGGCTGGAAAGCCGTCTGCCTCTAAGATTTTACTGCCTTCACACGCTTCTTCATCGCATAATTGGTCAAATAAACGCCGATCACAATCCAGACAGCGCCCAGCAAATGATAGAGCTTAAGCGATTCCCCCGTAAACGCCGTGGCGAATATGGCGCTAAACATCGGGATAAAGTTCAGGAATCCGGCGCACCGCTGCGGACCGATAAGTTCGATCGCCCGGTTCCAACTCAGGAACGCAACGATAGAAGCGAATAATCCAATATAAATGATTCCGGATACGAGGGATGCATGCCAAGTTATCTGCGGGGCTATCACTCCCCATTCCACGAATGAGAGTGGAACGAGCAGGACCAGGGCGACAATGATCTGAGCAAGCAAGAGCGGACTGGAAGGAAAGCTCCCTCCCACTTTTTTCATGCCTACCGAGTATAAGGCCCAGCATACAATGGCGGCGAGCATCAGCAGGTCGCCTTTGTTGAACGATAGATGAAGCAGCGCCGTCAAGCTGCCATGGCTAATGATCCAGCTCACCCCGGCCATAGATATCACAATCCCCGGCAATGCCGACCACGCAAACTTTTCCCGCATAACAAGCCAAGTCAGGATCACCACCATAATCGGTGTGGCGGAATTCATCAAAGAGGCGTTAATCGATCCGGTATATTGGACTGCGACATACGTCAACGTGTTGAACCCGGCAACGCCGGTGAGAGACAGGAACACAATCATTTTCCAATGGCGGAGCAAGTCGGTTCTGAGCCTCCACATCGGCTTGCCGAAGAAAGGCAGCAGACATACGCCTGCTATACACCAGCGCAGAGCCGCCAGCGTAATCGGGGGAATGTGCAGCACAAGCGCTTTACCTGCTACAAAATTACCTCCCCATATACATGTGGCAAGAAGCAGCAGTATGTATGGGGATGTTCGAATCGTCATGCTGTCTCATACTCCTTTGGCTATCCGTAATCGGTTCACTCACTTGTACATGATAACATATGACGGAAAATGCCGGGCAATGAGTTTTGTCGCGATGTAAGCATTGTTCACCTGCTTTCGAATAGCACATTGGTAAAAGATACATACTACCATATGGATATTATTGCGCAGGAAAGGAGATCGGTCCTCATGAACGGCGAGCTGACGACGGATAACGATTTGCTCAAGCAAACGTTGCTTTCCCTTCAAGATTGTTCGGATTTGACGTGTCAGCACTTTCCTCTCCAGCAGATTTCTATTGTTTATTTTGCTCATCTTATTAGCCTGCAAGCCCTAAACGAAATCATTCTGAAGCACATAGAAGCCCCTGTTACGGACATCACGGCAATCTTCAGCCAATCTTTTTTTAAGCCTGGCCGGCAAGCTCATGAATTGGTTAACGGGATACTGGCAGGCAGCATCGCCATCTTCCTTCGGAACGATGCTTATCTATATGAAGCCTATGCGCCTGAATCCAGGACTATCGAAAGCTCGGAGACGGAAAGCGTCATTAACGGTCCGATGGATGCCTTCACGGAATCGGTAAACACTAATCTGTCTCTGATAAGGCGGCGTATCAAAGATCCCCAATTGAAAACCGTCTCCTTTGCCATCGGCAAGAAAACGAAAACAGCGTTAGTTCTCCTTTATCTGGAAGATGTCGCCGATCCGCAGCATCTTGAGAAGTTGAAGGTCATGATCGAGAGACTGCAGATCCCGGCAATCAGCGATACGAATACACTCACTCAATATTTCAGTATGAGATCCTATATGATTTTCCCGCAATACTTAACCAGCGTTCGACCGGACCACATGACGGAGAAGCTGCTGCATGGCAAAATCGTCGGTCTCCTCGACGGAAGCCCTTTCGCTTTCAGTGCGCCGACTTCTTTCATCGAATTTTTCTTATCTCCCGACGATGGGTATCAGCCGTGGGCCGTCGCCACCGCAGTACGGCTTTTGCGATTCATTGCCTTGTTTATCACGCTTACGTTCACTGCTTTCTATGTCTCGCTTGTCACTTATCACTATGAAATGATTCCCCCGTCCCTGCTGCTCAATTTGATGGAATCCCGGAATAAAGTCCCTTTCTCGCCTCTGGTCGAAGCCATCTTCATGGAAATGACGATCGAGCTGCTGCGGGAAGCCGGGGCGCGACTGCCTACCAAGATCGGTCCTACCATCGGCACCGTAGGCGGTATCGTCATCGGCCAAGCCGCTGTCCAAGCGGGGGTAACGAGCAACATCCTAATTATTTCCGTTGCGATCTCGGCCATCGCCTCCTTCGCGATTCCGAGCTATATCATGAGCGCTTCCATTCGGCTGATGCGCTTTGGCATCATTATCATGGCCGGGTTCCTTGGCAATTTCGGTCTGATCTGCGGCATCTGTTTCATTATGATCCAGCTTGCCGATATCAACACCTTCGGCGTTTCGTACTTATTCCCGTTAGCGCCTGCCAAGCCCAGCCGTTGGTTGGATATGATAATCCGGGCGCCGGTCCAAGTATTGTCCAAAATCAAAAAAACGGCTTCCGAAAATCCGAACGAATAAAGGAGAGGGATCACGATGGCGGAAAAGCTTCCTTTTTTTCATACGACACTCATTGCAAACACCACCCAAACCGGTGTGGTCGCTTTCAGTCTGCCACGCCTCCTCTCCGAGAACATCGGGACAAATGGCTGGGCGGCCTTGCTGATCTGCTCGGCCGTTTCCACGCTCAACATCCTGCTCATCGCAGCTGTGTACCGCCGGAGCCAAGGCCGCTCGTTGTTCGAAATTGCGCAATCGGCATTCCCCAAATTCATGTTGATTCCTTTGTTCGCTGCGCTGGCACTGATCTGGGGCGGCTTGGGCTGCACGGTAGGCAAAGAGTATATATTGATCCTTAAATCCATGTCCTTTCCTTCTTTTCAAGCTGCCTACCTCTATCTCATTTTTGAATTCCTTGCTTTCTTATTAATCTTCAAAGGCATATTCAGCATCTCGAATTTCACGATCCTCCCGTTGCTTGTCGGAATCGGCAATATTACACTTCTCCTGTACAGCTATCAGGAAATGGAAATCGCCAGGATGACAACCTTTTGGTTCAAGGAAGCGGAGCATTCACTCAAAGGCTGGCTTGACATCTATATTGCTTTTCTCGGCTATGAGCTTGGCTTGCTGCTATTCCCCTATGCAAGTAAACAAACACATTTAATACGCGCATATCTCATTGGGAATGCCATCACCACATTAACTTATGTGTCGGTAGCTCTCGTATGCTTTGGTTTTTTCAGCTTCCACCAGCTGCAGCACTTGAAATATCCTGTGCTAAGCTTACTCTCGTACGTTGAGCTCCCTTTTATAAAAAGAATTGACGACCTCATTTTTACGCTCATTTTATTTCGCGTGCTCGTCACCAATGTTCTATACAGCTGGTCCGCCGTCGTAACCATGAGATGGCTTCTGCCCGCTGCCAAGAACAACCGGTGGCCCCTCTTCTTACTGGGATCTATCGCACTGACGGTGCTGATTGTACTGCCTTCCACACTCGACAAGCTGGAGAAATGGCTTAGCTTATTGGGGTATACGGAAGCGGCGGTTGCTGTTCTGCTGCCTGTTTTTTTGCTTATTGCTTTGAAGATCCACAAATACCGAGGCCGACATTATGCATAAATGGTTCATCGTTATGGCACTTCTGCTGCTTACAGGTTGTATTGAACAAAACCGAATAGAGAAGTTAGGGATGTCCGACAGCATAGGAATCGACCCGGTCTATGATCAGGCAGGTAAACCGTCCAAGACCGAATTAGCTATTGCCGTTTCCATACCGAAAGCAGGGACGACGGAAACGACGCCGGCTGACATTCTCCGGACAAATGCCCGTACGCCCAAAGATGGAAGAGTTCATCTGAACCGCAAAATCAATAAAGTGCTTGTGACAGGCCAATTGCGCAGCATGATGTTTGCGAAAGACTTGGCTAAGCAAGGCGTTTTTGATCGGTTGGATACGTACAGGCGCGATTACACGGTGGGAGAAAAACTGAAGATCGCCCTCGTGAACGGCAGTGCCGTTGAACTTTTAACCCACAAAAATACAAGCAATCAATCCATTGGCGTCCGAATTGACCAATTGCTTACTGAGGAAGCCAGGATTCATGAAGTTCCGGATGTTACGCTGTATAGTTTCGTGCGGGACTACTATGACGATGGAATCGATCCCGTAGCCCCTATGCTCGCTTTGGTCAATGGCAACTTGGAGGTTGACGGGATCGCTCTCTTCCAGAATGACAGATACATCGGTAGAATCGATATCGATGATGCCGTGCTCTTCGCGCTCTTGAGCAAAAGCATAAAACAAGGCGAAATCCGTCTTGAGCTAACGGACCGTTCAACCAAATCTCAAGAAAGCGCAGTGATCTCCTCGCTCATCAGTAAAAGAAAAATAAAGGTTTACACGCGTCCGGACGGTGCTCCGAATATCGTCATTCAAATCCGGCTAAGCGCGATTATTTTGGAATACACCGGGATGTCCACCTTAAAGAAACCTCAGGAGCAGGCAACCATCTGCCTGGAAATCTCCGAAGCGCTTCGCAAGAAGCTGCAGGTCATGGTTACCGATATTCAGCGCCACGGCGGCGACAATTTGGGCATCGGCACATATGTCCGCAACCGGTTGAGCTATGAAGCATGGAAAGCGCTGGACTGGCCGTCCGTCTACCCGCAAACCGATATTCATGTGGAGGTCGTGACGACGATTCGGGATTTCGGCATGATCCGGTAACAAGTTCGATAAGCTCCGTTGACAGGAGGGATTCTTTTCCATTACGATGACTTAGTAATTATCCGAAGGTTCATATAGGAGACGAAAAGTACATGTCACAACGCTATGTATCTCACCTTTATTGCCCCAAATGCGCTGCCCGCTACGATACGGAGGACAAGCACCAGCTGTGCACATGCGGTTCTCCGCTGCTGGTCGCCTATGATATGGAACGAATCGCTCTCTCGTTCAAGCCTTCCATGCTGCGCGACCGCGAACCGAGCCTGTGGCGTTACCGCGAGCTGCTGCCTGTAATCGATCCCGAACATATCGTTACGTTGGGTGAAGGCCTCACCCCGCTTCTGCCGATGCCGAGCATCGGCGCTGACATGAACATTCCCGGTCTCATGATGAAAGACGAGGGCTTGCTGCCGACCGGTTCGTTCAAAGCGAGAGGAGCGGCCGTCGGCATCTCCAAAGCGAAGGAGCTCGGCGTGAAAGAGCTGGCGATGCCTACCAACGGCAATGCCGGGGCCGCTTGGGCTCTGTACGCCGCCAGAGCGAAGATGAAGTCAACCATCCTCATGCCGGTTGATGCTCCGCTGATCACCCGCAATGAATGTGCGGTATCAGGAGCCAATCTGTATCTGGTGAACGGGCTGATTAGCGACGCCGGACGAATTGTCGCCGATTTGGTCAAAGCCTACGAGCTCTATGACGCCTCGACGCTCAAGGAACCTTACCGCATCGAAGGCAAGAAGACGATGGGACTGGAGATCGCCGAACAGCTGAACTGGCAGATGCCGGATGTCATCCTGTATCCGACCGGCGGCGGCGTAGGGTTGATCGGCATTCATAAAGCGCTGAGAGAGCTGCAGACGCTAGGCTGGGTTCAGGGGAAATTGCCGCGGCTTGTCGCAGTGCAGGCGGAAGGCTGCGCCCCGATCGTCAAAGCTTGGGAGAAGCAGGAGAAAGCCTCCGAATTTTGGCCGCAATCCAAAACCGCCGCTTTCGGCATCAACGTTCCTAAAGCGCTTGGCGACTTCTTGGTACTCGAAGCGATCTATGAAACAGGCGGCTGCGCCGTTGCCATTCCTGACGAGGAGCTGCTGCAGGAACAGCAGCGGGTGGCGGAGCTCGAGGGGGCCTTCATCTGCCCGGAAGGGGCTGCTACCTTCGCAGCCGCGCGCAAGCTCAGGAATGCCGGCTGGATTCGGGAGCATGAGCGCGTCATCGCGCTGAATACCGGGGCAGGCGTGAAATATCCGGACACCGTCCGTGTCGTCGTTCCCGTGCTGGAGCCGGAGGAGCGAATCACGAGATGAGAGCCGGAGGTGAAACAGCTTGAACAAGACACTTACGACGGATATGCAATTGTTCGCGGCGGCACTCTCCCAAGTGAGAGTCGCCGTCATACAGCGCACAGCGGACGATATTCCCGTCTTCGTCACGGTCGGCACCGTTCGGAAATATACGCCCGACGAGGTGCAGGTTGGCGAGACGACATATTTGCGGGAAGAAACAGAGCTCCGCGTGGAGGAAGACAACGGCACTGCTCCTCAATGAAACGTCACTTCACAGTAAGCACCAAGCGGAATCATTTCATATAAATATTGGTACATCAATTCTTTCTCCCGGTCTTGCAGTTTTCGCGCCGCATGGAAATCAAAATGGATGAGGCTCTCTGCAGCATCGTAGCGGATAAAAGAAAGCCGGCCGCATGGAAACAGGCGGTTCGTCGTTTCGATGATGCCGTACTGGTTCAAATTCCGGCGCTTAGCCGTTTGAATAACAGCCGCCGGCAATTCCTGCGGAATCGGAACCTGATCCTGTTGAACATAATGGTACGCTTTCACTTGATAGGAAACGTAAGGATATAAGTAACCGCTTGCATAATGCTGCAGGCTTAACGCATCTTTATCCGGCAAGCGCAGATCGTCGTTCCAGGCATAGATCGTCGCTTTATGCTTATCCGGCGTATAGATTCGGATATACTTCAAATGCGGAAAACGGTTCTTAACCAGCTGCTCCGACAATAAACGAGTTCCCACCCTGACCACCTCTTCGGGATATTGGTTTTCCCCTACAGCCTATGCCGTCACAAAAAGGCAGCTACCTTTTGCTTCGAAAAGGGTAGCTGCCTCTTACTTTGTTAGTTTATTCGGGGATCGACAGACCTAGACCTTCCGCGACACTTCGACCGTATTCTTCACAAATGCGTAATTTCCAAATAGCTGTGATCCTTTGACTCCTTTGGCGTGGACAACCCGATCCAGCAGCCGTTCTTGGCTAGAATGCGCCAGTTTCTCCTCACATCGCCGGCAGGATAGGATATGACAGCTTGCTTATGCTTAACTTATATGTATTCGGGAACCTGTCTCGATATGATGGTTAGACGGCCATTGGAATCGACTTGCAGGTACATGGTATCCCGCATTGTCCGCCATCCGCCCGGCAGGAGCAAGAAGCAATCGATCTAACGGACACAGCAGCCGTTATCTTCACGGTAAGCGATAGGTTTCATCGCTAACGGACGCCAGCGACCTTATTGGGCATCTTCCAGCCCAAATGAGGTCCAAAAGAAGCAAATAAAGGCTCCGGTGACCGTTACCTATTCACAGAAGCCTTTTTTCATTGAATAAGCGCTCCCCGGTCCGTTAGCGCAGCTGGGGGGCACATCTCGCGGGCATCACCTACTCCGCTTTCAGCGTCAGCAGCTGCTCCTTAAGGCCGCACGCCTCCATCACAAGCACGTCGCCGCGCCGTGACGATGCTCATAAGAGGCCTCCTATCTATCGGAGTTGGCTGATGATTTTATACAAAGCCTGCGTACCGCTGTCTTCCTCCCCGCTGGCAGCCAGCTTCTCGTATAGCGATTTCGCCAGAGCGAGTCCAGGCAGAACCGCTCCCATTTCATCGGCGGCTTCCAGCGCTATTTTCATATCTTTAATAAAATGCTTCACATAAAAGCCCGGTGCAAAGTTGCCCGCAATAATCCGCGGCGCCAAATTGCTGAGCGACCAGCTGCCTGCAGCGCCCGTTTCAATGCTCTTAAGAACCGTCAACGGGTCAAGTCCCGACTTCTCCGCATAAACCAGCGCCTCTACGACACCCATCATATTACTGGCGATAGCAATCTGATTGCACATTTTGGTATGCTGTCCGGCACCCGCTTCACCTTGGTACACGATATTCGTGCCGACCTTCTCCAGCAGCCCGAGCACAGCATCGAAAGCATCGCGCGAACCGCCAACCATAATGGACAGTCTGGCTTCCCTGGCCCCTACGTCTCCGCCGGAAACCGGCGCATCCAACGAGAAGAGCCCCCGCTCACGTGCTTCTGTTTCAATCCGTTTGGCAAGCTTAGGGGAAGATGTCGTCATGTCAATCAAATAACTGCCCTGTTTGGCCTGTTCCAAGATTCCCTTCTCGCCGCAATAAACCTCTTCGACATCGCTGGGGAAACCGACCATCGTAACGATCACGTCGCAATGCCGGGCTAATTCGCCAGGTGTGTCGTGCCACTGAGCGCCTTGATCGAGCAGCTCCTGCGCCTTCGCTTTGGTCCGGTTATATAAGTGGACCTGGTACCCTGCTTTCATCCAATGACCTGCCATGCTTTTGCCCATAACCCCTGTCCCAACAAGGCCTACGGCCGTTTGTCCGGGTTGAATCGCCATCTTGACTTCCACCTTTCCTGATTACAAACTCAAGTCATATCTATTCATTCCCAAATATCGATGTATCTCTCATTCATTAACTTAACATCCTACGGGGGTACGGTCAATAAAGGAGTATTCTCTCCGCTAAGCTACCTTGACAGACATAGTATCTTGTTATAAAGTGTAAATCAGGAGGTGAGGGTCATTGCGGATTTAAAAATAACGTCCGATCTCATTCGCGGACATACCGACACCATTATTCTTAAGCTGCTGCAATCAGGCGATAAATATGGCTACGAAATTTCAAAGCTCGTGCACGTCAATTCCGGCGGCGAATATGAACTTAAAGAAGCCACGATGTACTCCAGTCTCAAGAGGCTGGAACAGGAAGACAACATTACCTCTTATTGGGGAGATGAGACGCAAGGCGGCAGAAGGAAATATTACCGGATCACCGATAAAGGCCATCAGACCTATCATACGAACAAACGGAATTGGGAGCATGCCAAGAGCATCCTCGACATCCTCATTTAAGAAAGGCGGAAACCTTATGAATCCTCGTCTTAGCGCATACTTGGATGATGTGTTCTCTCATTACGAAGATTTGAAGCCGATCAGGGAGCTGAAAGAAGAGCTGTCCCAAGATCTGCAAGAAAGACTGCTCGATCTGCAGAAGGAGGGCTTCGACGAAGAAGCCGCATTCAACCGGACGATCGCCTCCATCGGCGAAATCTCCGAGTTGATTGAGACCATTCATGTCAATACGACCAAGCTGCAGCAAATCATCGGACTCGATTTCTCCAAGCAAAATTTGCAAAAATCCGACCTAAGATCCGTTCAGGTGCATGACGGTAAATTCAACTACAGCAACATGCAGGGCTCGGACTTCAGCCGTTCGGATTTGACGAATGCCTCGTTCAAATGCAGCAATCTGGACGGCGTCATTTTCGACGGAGCTAATTTGACCAAAGCCAAAATTCAGAAGTCCAGTCTCCGGGGCGCTTCGTTCCGCCAAGCGATTTTGGATCAGACCGACTTCGGCTCTTCCGAGTTATCTGATGTATGTATGGATAACCTAACATTTACTGGAACAACGTTTCATTATACGGGGTTAAAAGGCACATCTTTCCGCAATGCCACCTTTCGCAACTGTTCATTCAAAACGGATGTGAAGAAAACGATTTTCGACGGTGCCAGGATGGATAAAGGCACCTACGCTCTGCTCAAAGGATTAAAAGCGAACCTGAGTCAAGTTACGATCATTTAAACGGGAAAGCGGGGAATTTCACCCTTATGTCAGCGCAAAATAAAAACAAAGGACTAGGCATCGTCATCGCCGGACTGCTGCTTGGCATTTTGATGGCGGCGATGGATAATACGATCGTCGCAACGGCGATGGGCACGATCGTCGGAGAGCTTGGCGGACTGGATAAATTCGTATGGGTCACCTCCGCTTATATGGTGGCTGAGATGGCCGGGATGCCGATATTCGGCAAATTGTCCGATATGTACGGGCGCAAGCGCTTCTTCATATTCGGGATCATCGTCTTCATGCTCGGCTCGATCCTGTGCGGTACGGCCAATTCCATTATCGAACTCAGCATTTATCGCGCGATCCAAGGGATCGGCGGCGGCGCGCTGGTTCCCATCGCTTTTACGATTATGTTCGATGCCGTGCCCTTGGAGAGCCGCGGCAAGCTCGGCGGATTGTTCGGCGCTGTGTTCGGGATGTCGAGTATTTTCGGGCCGCTGCTAGGCGCTTATATTACCGACTATATCAATTGGAAATGGGTTTTCTACATTAACCTGCCGCTCGGTTTGATTGCCTTTATATTTATCGCATTCTTTTACCGGGAATCCGTCGAGCATTCGAAGCAAAAAATCGACTGGTGGGGCGCCATTACACTCGTCGGCGCTATCGTATCCCTGATGTTCGCGCTTGAGCTTGGCGGTAAAAAATATGCTTGGGATTCATCCGTCATACTCGGTCTTTTCGGTTTGTTTGCCGTGCTGGCCGTCATCTTCATCTTCGTCGAACGGCGTGCCGAGGAGCCGATCATGTCGTTCTCCATGTTCGCTAACCGACTATATGCTTCGAGCAACGCCGTCGCCATTTTTAGCGGCGCAGCGTTCATCACGGCTTCCGTCTATATCCCGATCTACATTCAAGGCGTGTTAGGCGGCTCCGCAACCAATTCCGGACTCGTTCTGCTGCCGATGATGCTCGGCTCCGTTGTGACGGCGACAGGCGGAGGGTTCCTGATGACCAAGGTCAGCTACCGCGCCATCATGATCCCGACCACGCTCATTCTGGTCGGCGGCGTCGCGCTGCTGACGACGTTATCGCCGGAAACACCGCGCTGGCTGGTTACGATTTATATGATCGTGGTGGGCCTCGGCATCGGCGCTTCGTTCTCCGTGCTGAGCAATGCCGCCATCCATCTCTTCGATGCCAGACAGCGCGGCTCAGCTTCCTCAACGCTGAACTTCCTGCGCTCATTAGGCATGACGCTGGGGATTACCGTGTTCGGAATCATCCAGAGCCATGCTTTCACGAGAAAGCTGACGGATGCTTTCGCCGGTCAAGGCGAGATGCCGGCCGGGATCGCCGCCAGCGATCCGCATACGCTTCTCGATCCTGCGAAGCGTTACGATATTCCCGGGCCGATTCTGGAGAAGATCTCAAGCGCGTTATCGTCCTCGATCGTGCTTACCTTCGCTTGGACCGTTGTACCCGCGGTTATCGCCTTCGCATGCGCCATTGCGATGAGTAAGGAGAAGCTCGATCCGACGCAAGAGCACGGCGCGGTCTCGCATTGAGGCGGCGTGAGCGGCTATTCGGCTTATGCGCAGCGCAACGCCGCCGCGGGCGGCTAACGGACACAGCAGCCCTTATTCGGCGGATGGGGGCTGCATGTGATTGCTAACGGTCACACGTGCCGTTATTCTATCTTTTCCACGCGATTGCGCCTCCGTAATCGCCAAATAGGATCCCCTGTGTCCATTAGGATTCGGAACAGGCTTGTACTTGCCCAAATAACGGCACTGGTGACCGTTAGAATTTCGTGACCGGCTCGCGCAGCCGCGGCTGCCCCACCAAAGCAAAGAGGATGCCCCTGACGGGACATCCTCTCTTTCTTATATGCCTCTAAACGCAAACGTATAGGCATAAGTCCGGTTCGCATACAGCGTAAACTCCGGATGCGTTCTAGCTCCCCAGCTGTCGTCGCCGCCGACGCCCATCTGCTTGTAATTGACCCTCAGCACGACTTTGTCGCTGACAGGCAGCTTATACGTATGGTCGTGCGCTTCCAATTCCGCCGGTGAATACGGCAGTGCATTCAGCTCGACCGTTGGCAGCCCCGTGATGCGAATGCCGCGGCCATCCGCATTCGTGAGCGTCGCCCAGCGCACATCCGTCTTGTTGCCGCATTCCTGCGGCCGCAAGTAAGGAACGAATTGCTCCTCGACCGTGCCGCTGTGCAGCGCCAACTTGGCGCCGGTTGCCCGGTCCCAATAGTTCTCATGCGGTCCGCGGCCGTACCAGCTCAGCTGCTGGAAGGAACGGTCCAACTCGAACATGACGCCGATCTCCGGAATTTCCGGCAATTGCGCACCTGGCACGAGCTCCATCCGCACCTCCACTTCGCCGTCCGGAGACACGGTGTACGCCAATGTCGCGGAGGAGACAGGGACGGTGGCCAGCTCGTACGCGACCCGAACCTCCGCTCTGCCGTCCGCAGCCGGCTTCGCCCACAGCTGCTGCAGCTTCCTGCCGCTGCCGGCTTCCCGCCATGGCGCACACCGAATATGGTGCTGGTTGCCGCGGTCGTTATCCGTATACGCGCGCCAGAAATTGGGTGCCGGACCCGTTACGAACCGCTCGCTGCCTTCGTACTCATAAGACGTTATATCTCCCGTTGCCTTGCTGAATTTCAACGAGAAGGAGCTGCCTTGCAGCATAACCGCATCTGCCGACGATGCGATTTGCACGGCTTCCAGCTCGGAAACGGCTGCGGCCGATTCCGCTTGCGCGATGGAATCGACGGTTCCTGCCCATGCCGGGCTAACCGGCAGCAGGAATTGCTCCCATGCGATTTCATGGCCTTGCTCCGCCCAGGCTGCAGCCTCCCGCAGCTGGAGCGAAACCGTCATGATGAACTCGTCTCTGGGGAAATCCGCTTGCAGCTGCAGTTCATCCACAGCCAGTTCAATGGTGACGGTCTCCCCTGGCTTCACGGCGAACTGAGCGCGCTTCGCCTTACCTGCAGCGATGCCGTTACGTGCAACGGTCCAAACCCAATCAAACTCGCTCAAGTCCGTGAACAGGAATTGATTCGTCACCGCAATCTGCCCTTTGGCCAAATCAACCGGAGCAAACTTCACGTTCTGATAGCATTTCTTCACTTCATGAAGCTTCGGAGAAACGGATCTGTCAGCGAAAATCAGACCGTTGCCGCAGAAATTACCGTCGTTCGGCGCATCGCCGAAATCGCCGCCATATGCCTGATAAGGTACGCCTTCAGGTGTCGTGGTCCGAATGGATTGATCGATCCAATCCCAGATGAAGCCGCCCTGCAGCACCGGATATTGATCGAACAGCTCCCAATACTTGAACAGATTGCCGCATGAATTCCCCATGGCATGACTGTACTCACACAGGATGAACGGTTTCTTCGGCTTGTTCCTGGCATAAGCCTCAACCTGCTCGATCTTGGTGTACATCTGGCTCTCCACATCGGAAGCGGCTTCCGAGGCGCGGCAGTGGAACACACCTTCGTAGTGAACGACCCGGGTCGGATCGGCCTCGCGCAGGAAATCGTGCATTTGAATAAAATTGTCGCCGCCCCACGATTCGTTCCCCAAGGACCAAATGACGATCGACGGATGATTCTTATCCCGCTGCATCATTGAATTCGCCCGGTCGAGCACAGCGCCCGTCCATTCGGGCTTGCTTCCCGGCACCGTGTCGCCTTCTTCTTCCTGCGCGTAGCTCCATGAACCGTGCGTCTCCAAATTCGTTTCGTCAATCACGTATAAGCCGTACTCGTCGCATAGCTCATACCAGCGTACATGGTTCGGATAATGCGAAGTACGAACCGCATTAATATTATATTGTTTCATCAGCAAAATATCGGACACCATGCTCGCCTCATCGACAGAGCGCCCGCGATCGGTATCGAATTCGTGACGGTTTACGCCTTTGAAAACGATTCGCTGGCCGTTGATTTTCATCAAGCCGTCATGTATTTCGAATCGGCGGAAGCCGATCTTGCAGCTTTCCGTCTCCAGCAGATTGCCGCTATCGTCCTTTAAGCTGAGCACAAGCGTATACAGATTAGGTTTCTCCGCGCTCCACAGGGCAGGCCGCTCAACAAGAACGGAGAGCTCTACCCGCTGTTCGGCCGAGCCGCCGACTTGGATCTCAGCCGATACGGGCACAGCCCATACCGCTTGATTTGCCCGGTCGTATAAGACAGCTTCTACCCGCCTGTTCCCAGTGCCTAGGCCGTCATAATTCGTTACCTTGGCTTCAATCCGCAGCTCCGCGTTCAGGAACGCTTCATCCAGCTCTGTCGTTACTTTGAAATCCGCGATATGCGTTATCGGCGTACTGTACAGGTAAACATCGCGGAAAATACCGCTCAACCGCCAGAAATCCTGATCCTCCAGCCAGCTTGCATCGCTCCACCGGTATACTTCAACCGCGAGTCTGTTCTCGCCTGCAACCAAATACGGAGTAATATCGAATTCCGCCGGTGTGAAGGAGTCTTGGCTGAAGCCGACCAGGTCGCCGTTCACCCATACGTAGAAGGCAGACTCCACCCCTTGAAAGGAAATGTAGACAGGCTGGTCTGCCCAGGAAGCCGGGACAGTGAAGCTGCGGACATACGATCCGACAGGATTGTATGTCACAGGCGCGAATGGCGGCTTCACATCCTCATGTCCTACCCATGGGTAAATAATGTTCGTATATTGCGGAAAATCAAACCCCTGCAGCTGCCAATGCGAAGGCACGGCAATATCGGACCATCCGCTGCAATCGTAATCGTTCTTATAAAACGCTTGCGGCCGCCCCTCGGCATTATCCGCAAAATGAAACTTCCAAGTTCCATTGAGCGATTGGAAGGAATCGGATGCTTCGCGTACGCCGGCAAGCGCTTCAGCCTCCGTGCGGTAAGGCATCAAGGTTGCATGCGCTTCCAGCCGGTTCAATTGATAGATTTGGGGATTATTATTCCACTCCGGGTATCCATTGACAGGCGGAGTATAGACGAATTTCTTAGCCATGGGCAGCTGACCTCATTTCGCTGAGTATAATTTTTATCAACATGCATTTATTGTACAGGACAATAATTTCTTTTAAAATATAAGATAATACGCCTGGCATATCAAAAAATGAAAGAGATGACTTGACCATAGAGACCCTCGATTACCGCAAATTTTTCGTCGTCACCGAGACGGACCGCAAGCTGCCGCTGATCCTTGATACGGTCGGATTCGAGAACCAGCAGCTCTACTATAAGCGGGAGGAAGGCTACCCGTGTTTTCACTGGCTCCAAACGATCCACGGCAGCGGGGAAATCATCCTGGACAGCGGCTCCATCAAACTGGGGGAAAATCAAGGCATGCTGCTGCCCGCAGGCGTGCCGCATGAATACAAGGTTCCCGCGGCAAAATGGTCCACCTGGTACTTGACGTTCGACGGCGCACTTGCCGCTTCGATTGTCTACGCGCTGGAGATTCCGCTGTCCGTGCCAATCTCCTGGGGCGCCGACACGCCCCTTGCAACGATTCATGAATACTATTATGACAAATACCGGTACAGCTACGATTTCACCGGCATGAACGGCTCGCTTGAAGTCTACCAATTCCTGACTACGCTCAAAAAGCACGGAAACGTCAACAAAAGCGCCTCCTTCTCCCAAAGCCATGAGCGTCTGCTGCCGCTGCTTTTCCAATTGGAGCAGCACTTTGCCTCCCCCGACGTCGGCCTCACGTGGATGTCGGACGTTTTGGAGGTGAGTCCGCAGCATGTCAACACGCTGTTTCGCAAAGCGTTCGGCCTCTCACCCTATCAATACCTGCTGCAGCTGAGGCTTCAGAAGTCCAAAGAGCTGCTCATTACCGGTACGGAGCGAACGATCAAGCAAATTGCCGAAACGACCGGGTTTCAGAGCGCCTCGCATTTCATCTCCACATTCAGGAAATCCGTCGGCCTGACTCCTGAGGTTTTCCGCACGCAGTATAACAAAAATCAAATCGAAAAAGGATAGACGAGAAACTCGCCTATCCTTCATAATTGATTCTAGCTGAGCAGCCGCTAAGGGTTCGAAACGAATGCATGGTGAACCTCGATCAGCTTTTGAACAAAGCACTCGAAATCTTGCCGGCTGGAAGAAAATTTGAAATCGGTTGCCCCCGTATTGAAATCAACAACTGTAAGTTCCACGTGGTTCCCCGGATATTCCGATATGAGCTCGGCAGCGAGCGTGATATTTTTGAAAGGGTAGATCGTTGTTTCACCGTGCAATCGCAGAACGGTCAAATGATCCTCTAGGAACTCCAACGAAATTTGTTGGTCGGAATCAATGAAGCTTTGGCGTGTACGCATCCTAATCACCCTCCTTGTCCTCTATTTTACTCGCGATCGCCAATATAAAGAAGCCCAAACCGAATGAAACACTTCCTATCTTTTCCTGTTTCACTCTCTTATTTAGCGGGTACAAACTAGCAGGGCTAATTAATGCTCTGATCACGCTACGGAGGTGCAATGCATGAGTACAACGATTGAACTATTTGAACGAACAGGGCCTGTCAAGCAACTGCGGGCGCAGGGACACATTCCGGCTGTCGTTTACAGCGCTCGTATGGAATCGGAACATGTCACCGTCCCGGAGAAAGAGATTCGCGCTTCATTGAAGCGTAACCCGCATGCCATTCTGAAGGTGGCCTTGCCGTCCAAAGCTAAGGAATCCGTAATCATCCATCACGTACAGAAGGATACATTAACCGGACAACTGCTGCATGTAGACTTTCTGCAGATCGATATGAAAGAAAAACTGGACACTGTCGTTGCCGTTCATTTGACCGGGGAAGCCCGGGGAGTCAAGGAAGGCGGCATTCTCCAAGTCGAATCGCACGAAGTGATGATCCGCTGCATGCCCAGCAAGCTGCCGGACTATATCGCTTTGGATATAAGCGCGCTCGGTATCGGCGAGCATCTTACCGTCGCTGATCTGAACGTTCCGAAGCAGGTAGAGATCCTCTCGGATCCAGACACCGTACTAGTCACCGTCCTCGGCAGTCAGAAGCAGGAGGAAGCCGCATCCGATGCCGGCCAGTCCGAGGCCGACGCCGAATAAATATGAGAAACAGACTCTCCGCGAGGTGCGTGAGAGTCTTTCTGTTTATATGCTATGAAACTATGAGACTTTGCCAAACGCATGCATCTGGTTGCTCATGATTTGGGATACGATAATTTTGTGTTGTTCCGCTCTAGCCACAATAACTTGCAAACTATGAAGAATTTCCGCGGCTTCATCGAGATACTCCCGATCGCCAAACAGCTCATAGAGGCGCATATAGTCATTGTATTCATCCAACCATTGATCGAAGTAAGAAGATTGCATCTCTATCACTCCCTTAGATCTATGATAGAGCAGAAACATTAAATTTTTATTATAAATAGATTAATTATTTTTTAATCATCTCGATGCCACCCTATGCCGCAAATAATCAGGACGGACAGGAACAGAAGCCCTCCGATCACATCCCACCAAATACTGCCCGCAACGTTGGGAATAACGCCGATACCAATGATGATCACCGGTGCAAACCACATCATTTTCTCTAGTTTACTTTGAATTGCCTTTAGCTTGTGCAATATGTACGACCCCTATATGATGCAGTATGTTGTTTTGACTTGACACCGTATACACTTCGGAGTTTACATAACATTTCAGACCGTAAGATCGATAAGTAATGAGATCCAATTTGTGGGATTAATATGACACTCTCCGAGCACCCGCTCCAATCTATATGAAAATTCATATACAATTCTCATTTTGAGGAAAAAAACGAACTTTCTATTCGAAAAATAGCATATATTTCAGCATTTCCGCCTTCCTTCTGCTAAGTCTATTCGAAAAATCATACAGATTTGCGGTAAGGGGTGATTCACGGGTGACAGGGTGGCAGCTCGCTCAAGGCGAAGACGATTTGCCGGATTTTTGACTGGCGGCCGCCTCACCGGCATAACGAAAAAAGCCCAAGGACACATGCGTATCCCCGGGCCTCCCTTATTATTGATAGTTACGGATAAATGCAATCGCTTTGGCGATATCCTGTTCCGGCTGCTCCCCGACCTCACGCTCGATCGTTAGATAACCTTTGTAGCCGATATCCCGCAGCGCCTGGAAATAACGCGTAAAATCTACATTTCCTTCGCCAAGCGCCAGCTCGCGGTAGTACGCTCCCGATGTCGCCGCCTCGGCAATGGCTTCGTGACTCATCGGCTTATAGCCTAATGAGCCATAGATTTCGCGCGGATCCGCTTGACGCAGGCGAACGCCGTCCTTCACATGGGTATGGACGATATAGTCTTTCAGCGTAATGACGCCTTGCACAGGGTCGTCGCCCGTTACCATCACCATGTTGGCCGGATCGAAGTTCACGGAGACGCCGTTCGTCGACAAGCTGTCCAGGAAGCTTTTTAAATGGGCCGCAGTTTCCGGTCCCGTTTCGATAGCGAAGTAAGCATCCAAGCTCTTGGCATACACGCCCAGCTCTTCGCAAGCCCGGTGCATCGTCTCATAGATCGGATCGTCTTGCCTTTCGGGAACGACACCGATATGAGTCGTCACGACCTTCGTACCCAGCTCAACGGCTAGGTCCAGAATGCGCTTTGACTTCTCGATTTTGGCCGCGTTGACCGTCGCATCTTGGAAGCCATGACCGCCCAAATCGCCGCAAAGCGCAGAAATTTCAAGTCCAAGCGACTCAATATACGCTTTAAGCTCTTTGCGAGCGGCAGGGGACAGATTCGCCGGATCCATTTCACCGGAGACCGCGTAAATTTGAACGCCGTCAGCGCCAAGCTCCTTCGCCTTCTTCAAACCGTCCCGTACCCCGAGACGGAGACTGTCGACCATGATTCCAATTGGATTCATCCCGCTTCGTCATCACCTTTCGCATCGTTATATATGAATCTATTCCATATCTTCCCATAGTCTTCTGATATTTTGCAAGCCGATCGACGTTCCTGTCTTACACTCTTCCATCCCTTCGAATTCCAAGGAAATGTAACCGTCGTAACCGGACTCCTTGATGACCTTAAGCACAGCTCTCATATCAATGTCCCCATGTCCGACGATCGCGCCGCGCAAATAGTTGCCCTGCAGTGTCGGGAACCAGCCTTGACCGGGATTCAAATGCGCCGGGCGCAGGTAGAAGTCTTTCACATGGACCATAGACGCGAAGCTGATATTGTTCTTCACAGCGGCGACCGAGTTCTCATCGGCGCACATGAAATTGCCCACATCGAGGGTTGTCCGGAAGTTCGGACGGTCTACCGCTTGGATAAGCGCCTGCACCCTGTCGCTGTGCTGAACGAAGTAGCCGTGATTCTCAACGCTGGTCGTAATCCCGTATGCCGACGCATAGTCGGCAATTTGCCGGCACGCTTCCGCCATCCGTTCCAGCTCCCGGTTGAAATTGGCGATGGAACGGTCCGGGCTCGACGCGACGTCATGGCGCATTTTCTTCACGCCGAGTCTGGCCGCCAGCTCAACCTCGCCTTTGACCCGCTCGATTTCCTTGCGGTAGGCTTCCTCCGTATCCGTCAAGAAATTCGCGCCGATCGCATAGTTGGACACTTCGATTCCGCGGGACTCCGCCTTCTGGCGGATGCGGTCTGCGAGCTCGAAATTGCCCGGCAGGTCATAGCCCAGCGGCACGATCTCCACGTGCTCGCCGCCTTGATCTGCGATCCAATCGATAACGCCCATGATGTCCATCTCTCCGGACTTCAGCGCTTGAAACAAACTATATGTGCTAACTCCAAGTTTCATAAGAGCTCCTCCATGCTTCTTCTACTGGACTACAGTTGGATTTCCTGACCTTTGGCCGCCGACTCATAGATGCCGCACAGCATCTTCATCATGTTCAGGCCGTCCTCTACCGGAGATATCGGCTCTTTACCGTTCTGGATGCAATCGATGAAATGGTTGATTTCATTTTGGAAAGCTTGCGGAACATTGATCGTTTTGGCATCCGTTTGCGGTGAAACGTTCAGGATCGTGTCATGCATTTCCGTGACGAAAACAAGCTCCGGCTCAATCTCCACGCCGCCTTTGTCCCCGTAAAGCTTGACCGCGATCTCATCCTTCTTGGCATGGAGCGTGAAGCTGACGTCGACAAGCAGCGAAGCCCCGTTCTCGAAACGAATCAAAGCATTCGCCATATCTTCCACCGTATTATGAGCAACGTCGTAGTCGGCTGCTTTGTAGAAGGACAAATTGCGCACATTCGCGCGATTGCCGAGCTTATTATATGTATTGCCGCTAACCGAAACTGGCTTCGGACGGCCCATCATGTACCAGCATAAATCAATGACATGAACCCCGATATCGATCAAAGGTCCGCCGCCGGAACGCTCCGTGTCTGCGAACCAGCCGCCAGGGTTGCCCAGCCGGCGAAGACAGGACGCTTTGGCATAGTAGATTTCTCCCAAATTATCTTTATCGATGAATTGCTTCACGAGCTGAGCATTGGCGTCATAGCGGCGGACGAAGCCGACCTGCAGCGTTTTGCCCGTTTCACGGACGGCATCCTGGATGCGCTGCGCTTCCTCCACTGTTTTGCATAGCGGCTTCTCGACCAGCACATGTTTGCCGGCACGCAAGGCCGCAATACTGATCTCAGCGTGCGTATTATTCCATGTACAAATGCTGACCGCATCAATCTCCGGGTTCGCGAGCAGCTCTTCATAACTCGTATAGATGTGTTCGATTCCATACTTGGCAGCCTTCTCTTCCGCTCTCGTACGATTAAGATCACAGATTGCATACAATTTGGCGTTAGCCTGATTGGCATAGGACTGCAGATGCAGATCGGAAATGGATCCTGCACCGATGACACCGATGTTCGACTTGTTCATGCTCATAGCGGAAAATATCCTCCCTTGTTGTCTTATAAAACTCAGAATAGCATGCTTTATCCTTAGGTAGAATGCATAGGATGAGCAAGTGCATGGACTATTTGTTCAAAATGAAAGAGGACTTCCCACCGGATACATGTTCCGAAAGAAGTCCCCGATTTGGCTACATTTGCATCGCTTTGGCGTGTGACCGCCGTCCCTGCTCTCTAAGCATAAACAGGATATTCATGAGACCGAGCAGCAAAAAGCTGACCCAAGGCAGCGCTCCCCGTCCGGACGCCGCGCCCATATCGTACAAATAGCCGCCGCCGACATTGCCGAGCATGGCTCCGATCGATAACGCCAGACTGTTGAAGCCAAAATAACTGGCGATGCTCCCGCTGCCGGCATATTCGGACACCATCGCATTCATCATCGGCTGCAGGAACACTTGCCCGATCATGAACGCAATCACTCCCGCATAGATCCCGATCATGGAGCCTGTCATTCCGATCGCGAATAGGCCCGACGCCAGCAGCAGAGTAGCCAGCGACAATACGCCGAAGGGCTGCATTTTGGCTTGTCCCAGCTTGGCAAGGGGCACCTGCAGCAGCACCATCACGATAGCGCCGCAGGAGTAGATCAGCCCGATGTTGGCGCCGGGATCGATGCGATTCACGCTTAGCGGTACCGCGATATAGAGCTGTGCGACGAGCGACCAGGAGATCATCGTGTATACCATGAAGCGGCGGAAATCCCCGTTAAGCAGCACGCTTCTCATCTGCGGCCACATGCGCGCATCCTGATCCTTCATATGTTCGTTGCGAATCTGCGGCAGCAAAATCAAGCTCAAGAAGAACGAGAACACGAAGATCAGCGTCGCCGTCAGACTGACATATTTGAAATGGAATCCCATCAGAAGAGCCCCTGCGACCGGACCTACAACAAATCCCATGTTACTGAGCATCTCGCGGATCGCATAGACCGTTATCCGGTTCTGCGGTGTGGAGAGTGCCGCGTAGTACGCATAGCTGGCCGGTTGAAACAGCGCCGCGCCAAGGCCTGAGAAGAAACAGGCGAGGACGAGACCCGGCACCTGATCGACGAAGCCGAACATACCGAACCCGAACGTACGGATGAATAAGCCGATCAGAATCGTTCGCTTGTAGCCAAGCCGGTCGGCTAGCGTGCCGCAGAGGGCTGAAAGCCCCTGCTGGCTTAAGCTGCGAATCGCCGAAATGACGCCGACAACAGTGACGCTAAGCAGCAGATCGTGCAGCAAATACGAGGCAAGCAGCGGAATCATCATGTAGAACCCCACCGCCATGCTGAACGTATTCAAGAACATAACCCAGAAGGGCAGCTTGATAGATGTTAGCTTTTTCAATGGTTGTATCATTACTTTTCCCCGTTTCCTTCTTCGATGTGTTTTCTCACATCTCACCAACATAACGGATTCGGCCGGGGCTGCCTATGGACTTTCTTTATATGGGCTTGGGTATATTGTTGTTGTTTTTTTTGATATACTCATCTCACTGATCGAACCAACCAAACCATAACAAACATTCATGCACATAGCCCATCATACGGTGAACCATATAGAAAGGCCGGTGACCGAATGTTACCCGAAGTAAGACATTCCAAAATGATCGAATTGCTGAACCAAACCGGTTCCATTAAGGTTTCCGAGCTTAGCAAAGCGTATCAAGTCACGGAGAAAACGATTCGCGAGGATCTGGAGAAGCTGGAAGCCTCCGGCATCCTGAAAAGAGTGCATGGCGGCGCGGTCCTGGTCGAAAGCTCGAGCTCGCTGCTGCCCATTCACAAGCGGCGGGTCCGCCAGCAAGCGGAGAAAGAGCAGATCGCGGCAAGCGCCTGCCGGTGGATTGAAGACGGCCAAATCCTTCTGCTTGACGGCGGTTCAACAACGCTGGAGCTTGCCAAGCTGATCGTCCACAGGACCTTGACGGTCATTACGAACGACACGAAGATCGCCTCGGTACTGGCGGATTGCCAGCAGATCGAGCTATGCCTGTTAGGCGGATACCGCCGCAAAGGCACCTATACCATCATTGGGCCAAGCGCTATCCAGATGGTGGATGAGTTGAATGTGGACATCGCTTTCCTGGGCTGCACAGGGATCGACGCGGAGCGCGGCATTTCCGTGTTTCACCGGGACGAGGCCGAGCTGAAGAAACGAATGATCCGCGCCTCCAAGAAAACGATTTTGTTGACCGACCACACCAAATTCGATCAGACCGCGCTTGTCTCCTTCGCCTCGTTGAAGGAGATCGACCTTTTGATCACCGATGCGCAGACGGACGACGAGGTTGTCGCCAGATACACCGAGCGCGGACTCGAGGTGCAGCGGGCGACATAGGATCTTCACCCAAATCCAAAATCCGCAAAGCTCACCCTGGCAGAGATTCATGCAATTTGCCGGCATTCCTCGCTTAGCGGGCTTTTCGTGGGAAATAATGGGAGTATTTCCTGTTATGCATCTAATATAACGGCCATCGGTATGTGTTTAAAGGGAGCTTTTCCGGTTATTCGCCGAGAGGGGTAACTTGCAGCGGCTAGGTTAATGGATGCATGAAGGAACGTTTATGAAAACCGAGGGCGTGGGGCTACCGTCTCCGAATAACGGGAATTTCTCCTGTTATTCGCAGCATTTTTGAGCGATGGAGGCGGCATTACTGGAATTTCTCCCGTTAATTTGCCGTCATTTCCTCGCTTTGCGAGCTTTTCATGCGAAATAACAGGACTATTTCCTGTTATGCAACCCAAACTACGCGATCGGGAAGCGATTAGCGGGAGTTTTTCCAGTTATGCATCCAACATAACGCGATCGGTATGTGCCTGGCGGAAGTTTTTCCAGTTATGCATCCAACATAACGCAATCGCTCAGCGATTAGAGGGAGTATTTCCTGTTATTCGCCGTCAGGAGGACATGACATCATCCCTTGGCGCATCACGTTGCCAGATAAGCCAGGATTGCTGCGTGACTCACCGGAATGCTTGTTGTCGTCACAACAGACGGCCTCTCCTTTGGACACGCGGCGCAGGTGCGTAGGGGCCGACTCATCCCACACACCGCCCCCCCCTCGGCACCTTCCTTCAATTACCGACCTGCACCTTCCCGAACAAATCCCCCGGCGCAGGCAGGTCTCCCCAATCAACCGGCTTATTGAAGTAATAGCCCTGCAGCCCCCAGCAGTTCAATTCCTGCAGCATCGCACACTGCTCCTCCGTCTCAATGCCCTCCGCAATGACGAGCAGGTTGAGCGCTTGTGCCATCGCCAGGATCGCCGTAATCAACGGCACATTGCCGTCGGCGATGAAGGATCGGTCGATTTTCAATTTATCGATCGGCAGCAAGGTTAGCATGCTTAGCGACGAATAGCCGGTGCCGAAATCGTCCAGCGCAATCGTAAAGCCGTGCGCCCGCAGCTCGCGCAGCGTCATTTTCACGTCCTGCATGGAGTGAACGGTGGCGCTCTCCGTAATTTCCAGCTCCACCGACTGGGGAGTCACGCCCTCCTCGGCTGTAATGCGCATCACCCGGCTTCCAAAATCCGGTTCATTCAATTGCACCCTGGATATATTGACCGACACTTTGAACGCCGGACCGTACGCCTTCATTAGCCGGTGCCAATCCTTGCAAGCTTGCCGGATGACCCAGTAGCCGATCTCCACGATTAAGCCCGTATCCTCCGCTACCGGAATAAACCGATTCGGCTGAATGAACCCCTGCTTCCCGCAGTTCCACCTCAGCAGCGCTTCCGCACCGATAACCTCCCGGCGCCCCGGATGGCAGATGAGCTGATATTGCAGATGCAGCTCCTCTTTCTCGATAGCTTGAGAGAGCGCCAACTCATGGATGAAATTTTCGACATGATCGTATTTGTAAGCGGCTTCGTAAATGTGGAACCTTCTCCTGCCCGCGCTCTTCGCCTTATATAAGGCGATATCCGCTTGCTTCAACAGCGTCTGCAGCGTTTCATTCTCGGTGCGCCGGGACACGCCGATGCTGGCGCTAAGCTTCAAAGACCGGTCATTCACGCTAAACGGCTCGTGAAACAGCCGAATGATTCGTTCGGCCGTATCTTCCACGGTGCCGGAATTGCGCTGCTCCACCACGATGAATTCGTCTCCGCCCAGCCGTACAAGCGTGTAGGGCTCTCCGAATTGTTCCGTAAGCCGGTCCGCGACTTGGATCAGCACGGTATCGCCTACATCGTGACCGAACATATCGTTAATATTTTTGAAATAGTCCAAATCCAACAAATACAGGGCAGAAGCTCCCGATACATGCTCCATCAAATACCGGCGGTTAACCAGTTTGCTCAGCTCGTCGTGATAGGCGTATTCATACAACAAATTTTCGTGCTTCTTACGCTCCGTAATATCCCTGGTCACCGAGAAAATGAACCGGACTTGGCCGTCCTCGCCAAAGATCGGCGTCAGAATGCTTTCCCCGCTAAGCAGGCCGTTAGGCAATACGACGCCATCCTCGTATCGAATTCTTCGCCGTTCATCGACAGCTCGCTTATATTTTTTATATAAATAGTTCGCCATTTGGCTGGTGTTCGCTTCAAAAAATGTCCGCCCGGCTTCTTCCATCGTAACGCCGCTAAATCTGGACGCCGCACGATTGACATAAAAGTATCGTAAATCGGAACCATCCACGCTCATCACATAAATCGAATCCTCTATATCATCCAGCATGTGCAGGAGTAACTCAATATCTAGTGTCTTTTTCATCTGCCGACCCCTTAACGTTAACAACATCCTTATGTTTGCAACGTATACTATTCGCCAATTCTTTACAAAGTCCTCCCTTTTTCTACATATGTGCAGCTCCCGTTCATCCCCCGTCTTCCAATGATCGTTTTGTGCTACTCTTGATCGTTTTCATCACTTATCATTCCGCTGGCTGCGTTTTACAATGAAGGTAATTCAACGAATCTAAATCATATCCTACGGGAGGTTATATGTATGATTACCAAAGGAAGCGCCTTTTCCATCGAACAATTCCGCGAGGAGGGCTACAGCGGCCCGATTCAAGGGCTATCTCTTCAGGAAGCCGATATGTACTATAACCGTTTCTTCGAGGTCATTCAGCAGTCCAAATTCGAACCGGGGCCGACCAAAGTGAATTTATCCGCATGGCATCAACGCCATCGCTGGGCTTACGAACTTGCCACGCACCCGAGCATTGTCGCAGCCATGAAACAAATTCTCGGCGAGGATTTGGTCCTGTGGGCCATGCATTTCTGGTACAAAGAGCCGAATAACGATAAGTTCATCCCTTGGCATCAGGATATCAATTACTGGCCGATGGACCCCGCCATCAATGCTACCGCTTGGGTAAGTCTGGGCTGGTCGATTCGTGAGAACGGTTGTCTGCGCGTCATTCCGGGAACGCACCGAGATCATGTGGAGCATGTCGATACCGGAACGGATCAAAGCGCGTTCTCCGAAGGCTTGCCGGCGGAAGCGATCGATGAATCGAAAGCCGTCGATCTGGAGATGTCACCCGGCCAAATCGCCTTCTTCAATGAAGCGACGTTCCACGGTTCGGAGAGAAACAACTCCAATATCCCGCGCGTCGCCTTCTCGGTGCGGTATACGACGCCTGAAGTGAAATTTCTGATGGACGAATGGGGTGGAGATACGTCCAGAATCCGCACGTACCTGGTACACGGAGAAGACCGTCTCAATCGCAATGAAGCGATCCGAGGCGTCGTTCCGCAAACACAAGACTAGACGCGAGAACGCTTTCAATCCAACTTACGGTCATGCTACAATGAGCACAAACGATTCCATATAAAGCGAGGTGGCTGGTTCTTTGAACTCCTATCAATTGATCATCGATTCGCTCAGCATCCGGTTTCTGCATATCAAACACTATGAATTGGATTACAAATGGCAGGCCAGCCACCGTACGCTTCATCATTCGGTGCTTTGGATCGTGCAGAAGGGCAGCTTCCTGCTCGAGGTCGATCAAATCCGGTATACGTGCAAGGAAAACCAGCTCTGCATTTTGCCGGCCCATACGGATATCAGCTACCGGGCCATATCCAGCGAGCTGTCGCTAACGAGCATTAATTTCGATGCGGAGATTGCGCTGCTCAGCAACCGGAGCTGGGGGCATGTGCTGAATTTGCCGGTTGTTTTCGATCAAAACGTGCACAGCTTGGGGCCCTTAATCCAAGATATGGTCACGCATATCGGGGATACGTCCCCATTCGTTTCCTTACTGATGCAATCATCGCTCCTGCGTATGCTGTATGAGCTCATGAACCGCGAGATGCCGGAGCAGCCGATCTCTCCTTATTCGCATATGGATAACCGGATTCATACGATTATTCACTATTTGCTCTCCCATCCGTCTCGCATGCCCGAAATCAGGGAACTTGCCGAGCTGGTGCAGCTCAGCGATTCGCATCTGCGCAAGCTGTTCATCAAGCAGACGGGACAAGCACCGCTGCACTTCGTTCATAGCTTGAAAATTGAACAAGCAAAAAGGCTTCTCGCTACAAGCGTGAAGCCTATCTCACAAATTTCGTATGAGCTTGGCGTCGACAACGCCAACTATTTCACCCGGATGTTCAAAGCCAAATCCGGTCTCACTCCCGTGCAGTATCGCCAGCAATATGGCCTGTGGCTGAATGAATGAGCCAGCCTTATTCGATGGCCCCGACAGCCTGCAGCCAAGCTTTGGCGATCAGAGCATGTCCGGCAGGAGACGGATGCACGCCGTCCGGCGCCCAGAATGCGCTTTCAGCTCGAGTCGAAGCAGCGGCGAATAGACCGTCCAAGCAGACAAGACGAGCGCCGAACTCTCTGGCCAGCTCACGTACGACGGTAATTTTCGGATCCAGATCTTCTCTCCACGTTGTGCGGTCTTCCGGAACGGGCAGCACGAATGGCTCGATCATGACGATCTTGGCGCCTGTCTCTGCCGTTTGCGTCAAAATATCGCGGTAGCCTGCTTGAAACTTCTCCGTTGAAGTCGGGTCATTGCGATCATATCGTCTCCAAGTGTCGTTAATTCCGATATAGATGGATACGACATTCGGTTTCAAATTCAAGCAATCCTGCTCCCAACGATTTTGCAAATCGACGACGCGGTTGCCGGAAATTCCCCGGTTCAGGAATTGAACCTGCTTCTCCGGATATTTGGCCGCAAATTGGCCTGCTGCCATCAAGGCATAGCCTCTGCCCAGATCACTGCCGTTATCGCGGTTGCGGTTTGCATCCGTAATGCTGTCCCCTTGAAATAAAACGATGTCTCCTTGACTAATCCATGCTGACATGCGATGCTTCCTCCCCTGTAATCCCATGATCCCTTCTGTTTCCAAAAGTTGCCTAGAGTATAGCACAGCCTACCTTACCTATCAACCTTGTTTTCTCGCCTTCTGCACCGTTCTCGGCGTCTCTCCGAAGCGCTGCTTGAACACCCGCTCGAAATGCGTCAACGTATGAAAGCCTGAGGCATAGCATATTTCCGTAACCGGATAATCCGAGGAAATCAGCAGCGACTTCGCGAATTTCAGCCGGAGATCCTGCAAATACGTTTGAAACGGGATACCGGTCGTTTGGCGGAACAGCTGGGAGAAATAGTTAGGCGCAAGCCCTGCATGCTTAGCCGCTTCTTCCAAGGAAATCGTTTCCCGGAAATGATGATGAATATGGAGCAAAGCCCGGTGCACGTCGGGGTGCTGCGGGTTTCTTTTTTTATCCCCGCCGGTTCTCGTCTGTCTTGCCGTATACAGCAAAATACGCTCCAATGCACCTCTGACGATCAGCTTGTGTCCGATGCCCAGGGCTTGCGATTCTTCCCAAATGAGCCGGAACTCGGACTCGACAGCCGGATAACATCCCGTCATATCGGCATTCCAGTAGGCTCCCGCTTCTTGAAAAAACACGGCTTTCAGCTCTTCGCTGAACAGCTCGTCGGAAAATACGAGGTTATATAGATGCAGCGTCTCCGAACCATGAGGACCGATTTCGTGGAAATCGGCCGGAGTCAGCAGGAACAAGCTGCCCGGATGCAGCTCATAACAGACACCGTTCACGACGTTGCGCCCATGTCCGGATAGAACGAAGCAGAGCTCATAGAATTCATGCCAATGAAGCTCACACAGACGGTCTACCTGTTGAGAATAGATATGAAAGGATGCGGACGGATGCATGTACTTGTCGTTCATTAACCGCTGAGGCTGAACTTTTCTGCGCATGTAGCCTCCTCCTTTCTTTTTCTAACTCACTTACACATTGGCATACTGATTTCCTGCCAGATCTTTGCCCCTGGCCAGCCAAACCTTGAAATTGCGGTTCTTCTCGGGAAATACCTTCGTATCCGTTGCGAAATAACGCATCGTATAGCCGCACCGGCGGTACGGACTCTTATTGGCATCCGCCCCGTGCGCAATCCGTGCGTCGTGCAGCGAGCATTCGCCTCTCGCCAGCTCGAAATGGACGGCTCCGGATTTATCCAAATTTTTAATTTGCGTGCTGAACAAATTTTTCGTCCCGTCCACGGCCTCATACTCCGAGAACTCGTTGTCATGCGTGCCCGGAAGCACCTGCATGCAGCCGTTCTCCTTCGTGCTCGGGTCAATCGCGAGCCAGATCGTCACAATTTTATCCAGCCGGTCTACACGGCCCTTCCAATAAGCGGAATCCTCATGCCATGGCGTCGCTCGGCCGACGAAAGGATCCTTACAGATGAAATGGCTCGACCATAACCCGATATTCGCTCCAAGAAGCGGCTCGACCAAATCAAGGGCTTCATCCGATAGCAGAAACTTCAGCAGCCTCTCATCGCGGAAATGCGGCGTATCCAGCTCATCGGACAGTTTGCTGCCCTTCTGCGCAAGCTGATCCTCGAAAATACCAGTCAATTCCGCCAGTTGGTCCGCTGAAAATAAAGGCTTATGGTGAAGCAAATACCCGTTCTTCCGATAAAATGCTACCTCTTCATTCGTCAATCCGCTCATCGTCTTATGCCTCCCCAGACTATTTATGCTTACATGTCTACTATACTTCCAGAGCACACGCAGAGCTTATCGTTTCTTACTTAGAAGTTAGCGTATCTTCAGATCTGCCAGTGCAATTTTCCCGGGAGCCGATGTATAAAAAAAGGGCCTTTACAAAAAAATACCAACAAAAAGAATGAATGGATGACATGCGCGATGCTGAAAACGGAAGCCCAGGATATCGAACACCTCCTCGCGCTCGCCAAGCGGTCCAGCGACTTCACCGTCAGTACGGTTTCATTCACACAGCCTCCGCTGAGCATTTGCTATTACAAGACGTTGATCGACGAGAAACTGCTGCAGGAGCAGCTGCTGCGCGCGATGGAGAGCTGCGCGGCGGAGATTCACGACTTAGAGGATCTTAAGCGTCTCCTCACGATCGACGGCATTCAAATTACGGATTGCATACAAGACATTCAGAGCATGCTGTTCAAAGGGTCCGCCATCGTCAGGTTGACGGAGCATAGCGGGCTCTGCGCCTTGGTTCCGTTAACAAGCAAAGAAGGGCTGCGCAAAAACAACGACACGGATAACGAATTTAGCGTAGTCGGTCCGAAGGTCGGCTTCGTCGAGGATTTGGACATTAACCTGCACCTCATTCGCAGTCAAATCGCCGTTCCCAATCTGATTGTGAAGACGTTGAGTCTCGGCAGCATGTCCAATTCCCGGGTAGCGATCGTATATATCGATGGCGTAACCAATCAAGATAACGTGGCTGTCATTGAAGACAGGCTGCGCACGCTCGATTTTGAGGTTGTATTCGATACATCGCAGCTCGACCAGATCATTTCGGACAATTCGTGGTCCCCTTTTCCGCTGTTCGTCTCCACCGAACGCAGAGACCGGGTGATCTATTCGCTGATCTCCGGCCAGGTCGCCGTGATCAGCGACGGGTCTCCTTATTTCATCACAGGACCATCCACCCTGTACGATTTCTTCATCTCGCCGGAAGACTACTATTTGCCTTGGATGCTCGGCTCTTTTTTCCGGATAATCCGCATTCTCGGCGTCCTCTTCTCGGTGTTCGCCTCGGCCTTGTATGTCGCGATCACGACGTTTCACTACGAGGTTATTCCGCAGGACTTGCTTCCGCCGTTGATTCTCTCCAGGCAAAATGTGCCGTTCCCGCCCGTGCTGGAGGTGCTCTTCCTGGAGATCACGATCGAGTTCCTCCGCGAGGCCGGAGCCCGGCTGCCCACCAAGATCGGCCAGACGCTCGGTATCGTCGGCGGTATTATTGTCGGACAAGCAGCGGTTGAAGCGGCTTTATGCAGCAATATTTTGATCATCATCGTGTCCTTATCCGCCTTGGCTTCGTTCGCAACTCCGATCTACAAGATGTCCAACACCATCCGCTTCTTGCGGTTTCCGGTCATCATTTTGGCCTCGTTCTGGGGCAGCATCGGCTTGTTCTTCGGAATTTGTTTTATTTTGATCCATATCACAAGACTGAAATCGGTGGGCAGCCCGTATACCGTCCCGATCTATCCGCTGCGGCCTAAGGATCTGAGAGACAGCTTCATACGTTCCAACTATGAAATTACCAATATGCGGCCCTCTTATTTGAAGCCCGAAACGATCCTGCGCTATATTCCGAAACGGATCAAAAAGAAAAGCGATTGGGAACAGGAATGACCGTCAGAAAGGAAAATGAACGCTGTATGATCTCTAGAGCGGCAATCACTTTGATCGCTTGTTTGACTGTGTCCGCGTGCGGCAACCAGCAAGTCATCAACAAAATCCAGCTTGTCCAAACTGCAGGCTATGACCTGATAGACGGCCGTTCGCTCTGCTCGGTCAATACAGCCAACTATACGGAAAAAGGAAAAGCGAATCCGCAGCTGCTGATGACGAGCTCTGATTCCAGCTTCGATATGATTCCCCGGTTGAACACGAAGACGAACAAAACGATACAGTACGGCCAAATGGGATTGGTGCTCTTCTCTAAAACATACGCAGAGCAAGGCATCGGTCCCGTTATCGGCAGCTTCTGCCGTGACGCCAAAATTTCCGCCCGCATCCAGATGGGCGTGTCGGAGATCGAGGCTCACAAGCTGCTCGCGATAGCTAATAAATCGCAGGAATCGCTCTATTTGACGAACATGGTCGAGCAAAACATTGAATCCGGCAATCTTCCCAAAATGAATTTTCAGCAGATCCTGTTCGACCATTATGGTAAGGGGCGGGACTTCTACCTTCCCTTCTTCACATTAGAGAGCGGCACCGTGAAGATTGACGGGCTAGCCCTGTTCAAGGGTGACAAATTTGAAACCAAAGTGAGCATCCGCGAAGCATTCCTGCTGAAGCTGCTCACCCAATCAACCCGCAGCGGGAGTCTGCTCATGCCGATGAAAGGCGACAAATCAACGATTCATGATTACGTGCTCGTGAAGAACATCTCCTCATCCATACGCTATCGTTACGATACGTCAAATACGGAGCCTGCCGTGGTTTTTCAACTGAAGCTCAAGGTGCTCGTCAAAGATATCCCCAGTTGGCTGCATTTGGAGACCCAAAGCGAGATGAATCAGTTTGAACAACAGCTATCTTCTTATTTGGCCCAACAATGTGAGGACTTCATTCAGCTGTGTCAAACCAAGATGGTCGATCCGCTCGGGCTTGGCGACTTCGTCAGAAGCAGAACGAGGAACTGGAATGAACAAGATTTTCAGGCTTCCTATTCACAGCTAAAAACAAAGGTTAACGTCGACTTAGCGATCGTGCAGAGCGGTGTCGGAGAGCTATAGGGTGGCAGCAAGGTTATATGTACAGGGGGAATTCCAAGCATGCCGAACACAGTTCGTGACAAATTCGCCGCTTCTCCTTATTTGCTCTTTTTTGTGATCTATACGAGCATTGTCGATGCCGGCATGATGTATTTTCAAAGGGAAATTGTGAAGAGCGCCGGATACGATGCCTGGACTTCAATATTAATTACCGGAGTCACGATGCACGTTTTCATCTGGTTGATGTTCCAAATATTATCCAGCCGGCATACGCCGAATACGACGATCGTCGAGATAAACCGGACTACGTTCGGCAAGCTGGCGGGGACCGTGTTGAATCTGGCTCTCGCCTGCCATTTCATCCTTGGCGCTTTCTCGACGTTCCGCACGTATTTGGAAGTGCTCCAGGTGTGGATATTTCCCGCCATGCAAATGATGCCGATTGCGCTCATCATCTTCCTGCTCATTTATTATGCGGTATCCGGCGGCTTTCGTACGGTTGCCGGTCTGTGCTTCTGGGGGGCTGTCAGCACATTCCTCTTTATCGCTCCGCTGACGATACGGCTGATCCCTGAATTTCATCCGCAAAATTTACTGCCGGTCTGGAATCATTCCGCTGAACAAATAGTCAGGTCCACGCATACCATGATTCCTTATTTCCTGGGGTTCGAGGTGCTGCTGCTCGTCTATCCGTTCATTCAGACACCGGCCAAATCGCAAAAATGGGCGCATGGCGCCGTTCTCACGGCAACGCTCATGTATTTGCAAGTGGGCTTGAGTTCGTTCATGTACTACAGTGAAGGTCAAATCGTTCATATCATCTGGCCGACCTTGAACATGATATCCATTATGCAATTCCCGCTCATGCAGCGGGTGGAATATCTCGTCATCTCCATTTGGTTTATTAAGATGCTGGCCAACATTTCATTAAGTCTATGGGCAGCATGCCATAGTTTGAAGCTGTCCGTGCGGGCGAAGCCATCCGTTACATTATGGATCATCCTCGCGTTGTTCGTGATCGCGCAGCTCGTTGTCAAAGACTACTCCCGGCTGCAAGCGTTGAACAACGTCTATGAGCGGATCGGGATGATCTTAATTTTCGGCTATTTGCCGTTGATGTATATCGTCACGCGGTTTCGAAGGAAGAAGAACGGGGGGTGAACGGCGCGGTCCCTCGGCCGGCTTGCGGCTTACGGACCGTATTCGTTAATCGGCGGTAAATGGAACGGACACCAGGAACGCTATTGGGCATTTTCGAGGCGTAATCGCCTCAAAATGCCCAAATAAGCGCACTGGTGTCCGATAGCAGGCACTCGTGGCAGAAACGGCATACAGCGATGCGTTCTCATCGCTGCATCTGCCCGCTCAGCCACCGGTCATAGCCGAGCAGCAGCGGCCGCAGCGGCGAGAAGCCAGCCTCCATCATGGCGCGATACGCCTCATGCCCCGCAGGGTCGGGCTTATACACGTGCGAGTTCCCGGCAGGGAGCGCCCTAATCGCCTCGCTGTATGAAGCGTACACGCCGCAGCCGACACCTGCGGTTAGCGCAGCCCCAAGCAGCGTCGCCTCGGGCAGCTCCGGCTGCTCCAGCTCGATGCCGGATACATCGGCTTTGATCTGCAGCCAGTGGCGGTTCTTGGCGCCGCCGCCGACAACGACCAGCCGGCGAACCGGCTCGCCGCCGATGAGCTCGGCTTCCTGCCGCATCCATTCCATCTGGAAGGCGTTGCCTTCCAGAATTGCCTTGAACATGTCTCCGCGCTGATGGCGTGCGGACAGTCCGATCCACGCCGCCCTCGCCGAGGCGTCGACGGAAGGCGCCCCGCAGCCGGACAAGTACGGGTAGAACAGAATCCCCGTCGGTCCCGCCGGCACGCGGTCCAGAAGGCTCATGATATCGGCATACGACATATCGCCCGCATCCAGCAAGCCCCTCAGCCACTCGATCGAGCCGCCGGAGGCGGAGTGGCCGCCCATCCAGAACATTTGCCCCGGCAGCGGGTGCAGGCCGAACGCCAGGCCCGAATCATAATCCGCCTGCCCGAGCGGCCGTGTTGCCAAGCTGCCGACGAGCGTCTCGGCCGTGCCCATCGAGTTATAGACCTGCCCGCGCTCCCGCTCCCCGATAGAGAGCGAAGCGCAGACATGGTCATGTCCGGCGAGGCATACGGCCGTATCCGCGCCGAGTCCGAGATGGCCGGCGATATCAGGCTGCACGCTTCCGACGGAAGCTCCGGTCTCCACCGCCGGCGGAAACAAACTTGCGTCCAGGCCGAAATGCCGCAGCAGCGGAGCGTTCCACTTCCGCTCATCGATGCGGTAAGCAAGCGTGCGGGCTGCAAGCGTCTCTTCTTCGGCGAAGCGGCCTGTGAGCTGGTACGCTGCAAACGCCGATACCGACAGCCATACGCAATCCCTCAGCGCATCTTCCTGCGTCTCCCGGATCCACAGCAGCTTCGAGAGCCCTTGCTTGAAGGAAGGGTGCAGACCGCTTTGACAGAAAAGCTCGTACGTGTCCAGTTCCCGTTTGATCCGGGCTTCCTGGGGGATCGAGCATGTTTCGAACCAGGGGATGATCAGCGACTTGGCGGCTCCCGTCCGGCGATCCACCAGCATGCCGCTCTCCGCCATGCTCGTAATGCCGATAGCCCGTACTGCTCCTATACCGGCTGTTGTCCCGGAGACTTCACGAATTAATTCACAGAGCGTCCCCCACAGCTCCTGCGGGTCATAATACATATAACCCTGCTCGTGTTGATGCTTCCGGTTCGGCCTGCTCGCAGCAGCCAGCAGCTTCCCGTCTTCACTGACAACCCCGGCTTTGATATTCGTCGTTCCGATATCCAGCGCTACTAACATGAAGCCACCTCATCTATGCAAAAATGACAAAACGTTCGAATGCACCTTCACTTCCCGCAGGATGGATTCGCTATCCTCTTCCATTGCCAGAGATCCCCCGATAATGACGACGTCCGCCGCTCCCAGCTGCGGAATGCGGGCTTCCCATCTCATCGTCTTGTTCATGCCAGCTCACCCCGTTATCCCCATTAAGGCTTGGCAGTCAGAATAACCTGCCAATTGTCGCCATCCTGCGGCACTTCCACCTCGAAGAGACCGCCGCCGACAGCTTTAACGGCAAGCGCCTTCCCGTTTACGCTCACGTCTGCGGAGCCGGAGACTGCGGCGAAACGGAACTTACCGCCTTCCTTCAATTGAAGAGAAACGGTATTCCCCTCATCCTTCACATGCTGCACGGCGTCGGTCGCGATGTATTTCTCGGTCAAACCGATCGGCGTCACCGCACCCCTAGCCGGCACAATGACATACAGCGCACATTGCCCTGGCTGCAGCTCGAAAGTCATTCTTTCGCCCGCACGCAGCTTGTGCATACGGCCTGAGAAATGCTCGTACAGAACAAAGGAATCGCCAGACAGCCCCGGAACGTCGGACGGACCGACAGTGCCTGTCACGGCATCCGTGAATTTGCCGATATGGAAAGCGGCGACGACACCCGAGCCCTGCGCCTTGTTCCACAGCTTGAGCGGCACCTTCTCCTGCATCGGATCCAGGAACAAGCAATCCGCCGTCGGGCTTGGCGGCTGCTCGCAGCGAATGATGCTGCCGTCGCGGTAAATGAGCGGCCATATTTTCGAAGCGTCCGTATTCCCCGGCGCGTCGCTGAAATAGACAGGACCTCCGCTAACGGAGCGAAGCACCGCATTTTGAATATCGTCGTGGTTCTTGGTCCAGTACATGTCCCAATCGCCATAGTAGAACGCGCCGTGATAATACGAATTGTAAGCATTCTGCAAGGCGTGTTCGGCGAAGCCGTATGCATCCTGCGGAACAAAATCGTCGCTATTGCGGGAAACGGACGATTTGGGGCGGTGCCACATATTCTCTGCAGCCATCCCCATGCAGTTGATGATCGTATTGTTGAAATGCAGCGATGCCGAAGCTTCCAATGCTTGATGAGCGGCAGCCGCCGCCTCGCCGATCGCCTTCTCGTGCTTGGTGAAATTCAAAACAGCGCTCTGGCTGTCGACTTTGACGAAATCGACCCCTTGCCGCTCCAGGTAGGAATGCCAGGCATGCCAGAAGCCGAATCCCCGGCCGGCGTCCGGATACGGAATCAAGCTGCCTTTGGCGTTGCTGTACAAGTAGCCGCTGTATTGTTTGGCCAGCGGAGACTCGGGATGAATCCCGCCCCAATAACCGGCAATCGTATGCCATACACCGACCCAACGTATGCCGAACTGCGTCTTGAGCTCACGGACCGTATGCCCCAGCCCTTGCGGGAACTTGTCCGGATCCGCATCGAAGCCGGCCAGCTTCCTGTCTGTAATTTGCGACCAACCGTCGTCAATCATGACCCAGCGGACAGGCAGGCCTGCCGCTTTCATTTCCTCCGCTTTGCGAAGCAACCCTTCTTCGTTGACTTGATGATAGAAGGCATCCCAAGAGCACCAGCCCAAGGAATCGAGGATCTCCGGGTACGGCTTCTGCGCGCGAGGCAGCGTAGGGTAATCGAGCGTTTGGAGCGCAATCTGCACATGGCGCTCTACGAGCTCGTACGGATCGCTGCCTGTTCCGAGCACGAACGAGAATGCCTCGCACGCCGTTCTTCCGCCTTGATGGGAAGAGACGCGAACCTGCAACCCGGACGTTCCGCCGCATACGTCCGTGCGGAACACGGGACCGCATACCGGCAGCAAGTGGTAGTAAGCTTCCCCTTGCCGCCACAGCACGGATTGCGTGCGTTCCGGCAAGGCGGACCACTCTCGGCTGAAGTGAGGCCGCGTCCACCAATCTTTATGCTGGTAGTTGGCCATTAAGCCGTCCGCTTGAGCCATCTCCCCAGCCTGTAGGATGATGCCGTTCTGTCCGGCAAAACAAAGCTGCTTGCCAAAATCGTTCGCGTTATTGAACTGGCCTTGGACGGAGCCCAAAACGAAGGTGTCATAGACGCGAAGCTTCAACGTCACGACAGCGGTCTCTTCTTCGTTCCGGTATATTTGCTGCGATTCCAAATAGGCCCCGAATGAATCCATGCCCGAATGCTCTACACTCTCTTTGCCAGGCAGCGGCAGAACGGGGCCGGAGTCCGGCGTCACCGAAACGGCGATACGGCCAAGTACGCCCCTTAGATCTTTATCACTTTGCACCATGGATACCTCTCCTCTACTTCCGCTGTAATTCATATTCATGAAGCGCGACCGACAAACTGGCCGCATCGCCGACGTGGTCCCGAAGTCCGGACGGAACGATCCGGCAGACGCTGAGCGGCAGCGGCAAAGCTTCACGGGCGAGCTCTTCTTGCACCAGCGGGGCGAGCAGCGACTCCTGCCGTTCATAAATGCTGCCGATCACAATCGTATCGGGGTTGAGCACATCGACGAGAATCGCCAGCCCGCGGCCCAACTGCTTGCCGACGATACGCACGGCCTCCAGGGCGAGCGCATCGCCGGCATGTGCGGCTTCGAACACCGCCTTGGCTGACAATTCGCCTGCCCCTAGGCTGGACGCCGCCGCAGCGCTTCCCCCGTTATCCAACAATTGCTGCGCCAATTTGGCGATGCCGCCTCCGCTGCAGTACCCTTCGAAAGAGCCATTCTTCCCGTAACCGGCCGGCCCGTCTTCCGTCAACCGGATATGTCCGACTTCGCCGGCCATATCGTTCGCTCCCGCATGCAGGCGGCCGCCAAGAATGAGTCCGGCACCCATGCCGGTTCCGAACGTCAGGAACACCATGTTCTGCGATCCTCGGCCGGCTCCCCATTTCCACTCGGCAAGTCCGCAAGCATTCGCATCATTCTGCAGGCCGGCGGGCACGCCGAAGCGCGTGCGGAATGGCGTACAGACATCAATCCGGTCCCATCCCGGGAGATTAGGGGGAGAGAGTACAAGGCCGTCTTTACTGCTCAGGGGGCCGCCGCAGGAGATGCCGATCGCCTGCAGGGATCCCCGATGACGCTCAAGCAGCTGCTCCAGCGCATCCGCGAGCTTGGCCAGCGCTTCCGCCGGCGTTCCCGGCGTCGGGAAAGCGATTTTATCCAGAATTTGTACGGAATTCTCCGTGCTCGTACCGAGTACGGCCGCACATTTCGTTCCTCCGATATCGATACCGCCGAGTAAGAGGCTCATGCGAAGAAAGCCTCCTCCAGCATCATGCACAGCACATGGTAAATCGGCAGATGGCGCTCCTGGATGTCCGGGGTCGAGCTGTAAGGAACGCGGACGATGACGTCGCAAAGCTCGTTCAGCCGGCCTCCGCCTGCTCCGGTCAGACCGATCGTCGTAACGCCCAGCGCTTTGGCTACTTGTACCGCATGGACGATATTGGAGGAGTTGCCGGATGTGCTGAATACGACGAGCGTGTCTTCCGGCCGGCCATACCCGTACACTTGCTGCGCAAATACCATGTCGGCCGCCACATCGTTATTGAATGCCGTTGCATAAGCCGTATGGCTCACGAGCGAAATAGCCGGCAGCGCGCCCTGCAGATGGTCCGCCAAGTAGCGTCCCTGCTCCTCCCCGTGGATCATCATCAGCTCTCTCTTCTCCTTGGGAAGCTTGCGCGGAGACATGAAGCCCTTCATCAGTTCGCCTACGACATGCTCGCAGTCCGCAGCGCTGCCTCCGTTGCCGGCCAACAGCATCTTGCCTCCTCTGTCATACGACAGCTTCATCGCCTCGAATGCAGCTTTTATCGACTCACGGCAAGGCTCCAAGTCCGGATATTTCACCATCAGCCTCTCGAACGTCTCACTCATATGCCATGCTCCTCTCTACCGTTAAATTGAAGTTTGTTTCAAATGGTTGATTGCTTCTATGAAAAAGGATTCGCTGCCGAAGCTGCCTGATTTCAGCACCAGGAAGCGAGGCGGCGTCTGAAGCGACAGGCAGGAAGGCAGCCCCGGCTCGATTTCCTGCCAGATGCGGTGGCCGCTGACACCCAGCTTCCCGCATACCGCAGCCGATGTTTCCCCGCCGGCAATAAGCAGCCTCCTCTGGTCCGTCGCTTCGACAACCGCCTGCACGACGCTGGATAGCGCATCGGAGACGAGCCTCGACACCTCCGTGTTGCTGAAGCCCAGCTCACGGCCTCTCGTCTTCGTTGCCGCCACATGGAGCGGGCTGTTCGAGGCGTGAATGAGCACATCGCGCCCTCCCTCCAGCAGCTTGGAAGCCTCCTGCACCAAATGCTTGCAGTGCGCACGCTTCTCCGACTCAACGAAGAGCTGCATGGACTCCAGCTCCAGCGTATGGACGCCGGCCTGCTTCGCGTAAGCGATCTGCGCGGCGCTCTGCGGCATCAAGCTTCCTGCGGCGCACAGCACAGCCGTTCTTCCCAGCTCGGGAAGCGCCTGCTCCGCCGTGCCGGCAGCTGCATGCGGCTGTTCAAGCAGAGCGAGCTCCTCGGCCAAAGCTGAGCTTCCGCATACAATCGGCTCATGCCGTACCGCTCTCGCAATCGTTTTCAACGACTGCTGGTCCCGCACATCCACGATGACATAGTGAAAGCCGGCCTGCTTCATAGCGGCCAAATCGGCTTTCAATTCCTCTTCCCCCGCATCCACCTTCTCGATGGTTACAAGTCCTACGGAGCGATCCGTTTGCGCCTGTAGAATATGAACCAAATCGGACTGAAGCATCGGATGCACGGGATCGTGACGGAATTCCGATTCCTCCAATTTTTTGCCATGCACATAATGGATGCCGCCTAATGTCGTTCGCCCGTTCTTGGGGAAGCCGAGCGCCACAACGGCAAAGGATGCCCCTAAGGCATCCAGCATCGCATCAAATTCAGCACCGATATTGCCACGAAATACAGAGCACGTTTTGTTAATGAACCGTGTGCATCCCGCTTCCCGCAGCTTGCATGTCATCTCATAAACTTTGCGGTACGCCTCATCTTGCATATCCAGTCGGGAGTGCGTATCCAGCACAAGCACATCAGGCTCGTTCGCGCTCTGGCTGTCCCACATTTCCATCGGATAGACGTGCGTGGAAAGCCCCGCCTTGGCGTACATAATGCCGATATCATTAGCTCCCGTAATATCGTCGGCAACAATTCCGATCATTCGGCGAACCTCCTTCTCGGCCTGTAGCCCGATTCGTTCAAGAAGCTTTGCACGACGTCCTCCGGCAGCTTGCGCAGGGAGATCCCCGAGCTCTTCGCCGTGACGTACATGCGGCAAGCCATTTCGAGCGTATGCATCGCCATACGCGCTTCCTTCACATTCTTGTCGTAAACAAGCACCCCGTGATTGTCAAGAAATAATACGTTCGCTTTGCAAGCTTTGTCCCGCACCGCTTCACCCAGCTCGCGGGAGCCCGGGTGAAAATACGGAACACGTTCGATGCGCTCCAGGTAGTACATCGTTTCGACAAACCATTCCGAGGGAATCTTCTCATCCGAGCAGGCGAGCATCGTGCTGTAGAACGGTGATGCATGCAGCACCGCACCGACATCCGGACGCAACTCGTAGATCGCCTGATGCATAGGTACTTCCTTCGACGGCTTCTTGCCCGAGGCGGCGGCCAGGGTGCCCTGCGATAGCGAGCATTCGACGAAGTCATGCTCGCTCAGCTCCCCGAGGTCGGTTCCGCTTGCCGTAATCAAATAATGGTCGTCAGTGGTTCGCGCACTGATGTTGCCGGCGTTTCCCCAAGCTAATCCATTGTTCAGCATGTAACGACCGGCTTCTTGCAGCTGCCGCCAAACCGATGCTTCCATTTATTCCACATCCCATTCCAGCATATTGGTTTCCTTGACCGGCAATTCCGGATTGTGCGGCACACGAAACGTCTTGATTTCACATGGCTTGAAGTCCGCTTTGATGACGCGCTTCCATCTTGGCAGTTCGACGGTCGCGGTTGTCGCCGATTTGTTCGTTTCGTAGACCCGCACGATAAGATCGTCGTTATCTTCCGCTTGCTTGATCGCACTCACGATGATGTTCTCCTTGTTCACCCGAACGAACGAATCGGTTTGGGCGAGCGGGCCTTCATGGAACGATTCGATGACAGCGACCGGCTTGCAGTTCAGTTCCGCAGCGCGCTTCACCGTACCCGCCTGCTCCCACGTGCCTTCATGCGGCAGCAGCGCGTAAGAGAAGCGTTGAATCCCTTGATCAATGAACGAGTATTCCCCGTTCGGATCCGGCTCATAAGGCACATGATGCGCATAAATCGGACTTCTCAGCACCGTCATCGCCATATCTTGATTATGCATGCTGTAGCTGTATTTGGCATCGTTCATTAGGCTTAATCCGTACATGATATTTCCTTTGCGCGTGACGCCCGAGTAATCGATCCACGTCAAGCCCGGCTCTTCTTCGCCGTTATGTTCGCGCTCAATCGTCCCATAAGGGATTTCATACGTTTGCTTGCTGAAAATCACGTTCACCGGGAACACAAGCTTCAGCATTTTGAACGATTCGCGCCAATCGACCATCACTTGCACATCGATCTGATCGCGGTCCGGATACATGGCGAAATCCTGTACGAGCTTGGAATTGCCGTATTCGCTGACAACGCGGATGACCGATTTCACCGGTCCGTGCTCGACGCGGAACACTCTCTTCGCCGTGAAAGCGCCGGCCGCTTGGTTGAAGTGCAGCACATCGTGGCTCCAAGTATCCGATTTGTCGTCCAAGACGACCGGCTTCGCGCCGTCGCCTTTCAGCACTTCATGATCGTTCTTCTTGTCGTACAAGCTTTTGATATATCCCGTTTCTTTATCGAACTCCAAGCGGAAACGTTTGTTTTCCATTACTAAATCGCTGGCCTGAATGGGCTCGCCAACCGCTTTATGCGAAGCGGATTCTGCGAACAGTTTGTAGACGCGGTAGCCCATCGACGGAAGATCGGCCATGAAGCTCAAGCGGAAGCGGCCATTCGCGGACGCTTGGGATTGAACCGTCTGGAACGCCACCTGATTGCCCTGGTCGTCAAGCAGAACGGTCGTCGGCTTGATGCCGCCGACTTCGAGCTCGACGTTCACCCGGCTCTCCCAAGCATGCGGGTTGAAGACGACGATCGGCTTCATCGCGACGTCCTGTTCGATGCCAATGCTCCATGACAGCGACTGAACCGCATAGTTCAAGGAACGGTCGGCAATCGCCATCGCTTCCCCGTACAGATACATCGCATCCTCATATGCAGGCTCAAGACTCGTTCCCGCCAAGATGTCGTGGAATTGATTGAACAGCACATTTTTCCAAGCTTGCTTGAACTCAGCCGGGTACTTCTGGCCCGTAATCCAAGAAGCCAAAGCTGAATATTTCTCTGCCGTTATCAGACGGTTTTCCGCCTTGCGGTTCCAGTGTTTGATCCCGGAGTGCGCCGCATAACAGCCGCTGGCATGGTGCTGCAGATCATCGTGAACGACCGGAAGCTGCAAATTCCTATTTTCCATTTCTTTGAAATACGCATCCGGCGTGGAGAACTCCAGCTTCGGCAAGGACGGGTCCGCATTCATGCGGCGAATGCTCTCGATATTTTCCTTCGTCGGTCCGCCGCCATGATTGCCGACACCGTAGAAAAGCATCAATTCGTTCAGCGGCTCTTTGAATTCGCCCAGACATCTGCGGACATGATTTTCCAAATCTTTGCCCCAAGACAAATATTCATACATGATGCGGAACGTCATCACTTGTGAGCCGTCATCCGATTCCCAGATGAACAGGCGGCTTGGCAGCCCTTTCTCATTCGGCATCGGGCGCATCATGACATAGTAGTCCATACCGCTCTTCTTCAAAATTTGCGGCAGCATGCCGTTATGTCCGAAGCTGTCCACGTTGTAACCGACCTTCGCCGTTACGCCGAATTTCTCTTTAAAATAATGCTGTCCGTACAGCCCTTGGCGAACGAACGATTCACCGCTCGGAATGTTGCAATCCGGTTGAATCCACCAGCCGCCGACAATGTTCCAGCGCCCTTCCTTCACGCGCTGCTTGATCTCCGCGAACATGGACGGCTCGTTGTTCTCGATCCATTCGTACATCGCAGCCGAGCTGGATGTGAAAATAAAATCTTCCGATTCATTCATCCGGTCAAGCGCCGAACGGAAAGTGGCTTTCGCTTCTTGAAATCCTTCCTGCCATTGCCACAGCCATACCGGATCCAGATGCGCGTTGCCTATCATGTACAATTTATTTTCTTTCATCTCGGGAATCCTCCTCGTTATTTGCTGAACACATTCGCTTGGCCTGCAGAGCTCAGAAACTCCCGCATCTTTTCCATCACCGTCTGCGTCACGGCGTCGCGTCCGGCCTGCAGCTGCTCCGGCGGCAAGTTCTTGCACTCTTCATTCGTCATCCGCTCTTCGCGCCCGAGCGCCTTCAGCAGGGAAAGCTCCAGATCCGTGGCGATATTCACTTTGCTGACGCCCCCGCCCGGCAGCCGGTAGGCCTTGCGCATCATCTCCGAAGGCACCCCGGAGCCGCCGTGCAGCACGAGATGGACAGGTGTCAGCTCGCGGATTTTCATCAGCCGTTCGTAGTCGATCTTCGGCTGCTTCACGACATAGACGCCGTGCGCCGTGCCGCAAGATACCGCAAGCGCATCAACGCCGGTCATGCCTACGAACTTCTGTGCTTCCTCCGGGTCCGTATACAGCTCTTCATCCTTGTCCGTTTCGACGAAATCGGTCGTTCCGATCATGCCGAGTTCCGCTTCAACGGAAACACCCTTCGTGTGGGCATAATCGGCAACTTCTTTGGATATGGCGGCGTTCTCATCAAAGGGCTTCTCCGAAGCATCGATCATAACCGATGTAAAGCCGGCTTCAATCGCGTCTTTAATCGTTTCCAGCTCTTTGGTGTGGTCCAAGTGAAGGACAACAGGCACCGTAATGTGCAGCTCCTCCACCTGGCGATAAAATTCTTCCCCGAATTCCGCAGGCGTAATGCCGTAACGGATCAGTTCTTTATGCGAAATTTGCACGATCATCGGCGAATTGGCCAGCTGGCCGGCCTTCAGAACGGCGGCAATCATCGGCGTATAACGCGGCGAGAAGGAACCGATGGCAAAATGATTGGATTCCGCCACCTCCAAAGCTTCTTTCAAAGTAATAACGTGTGAATTCGCAGATAGTTTAGTCATGGTTTGCTCTCCTTTGTTATCCGTTGTTTTCTCTCTATACGCTCTATAAGCTTTCTATAAGCTTTCTATACGGTCTATAAACTACTATATATAAATGCCTACAATTGCCCGATTACCTGTTTCACCCGCAGCATGCCCAGACGCGGCGAGCTGAGGAACTTCGTTTGCTCTTCGGGTGCAAACTGCGAGATGACTCTGGCCATTGAAGCTTGCGCCAGCACGACAATGTCCGTCTTGGCCGCCAAATTGCGAAGAACGGCGGCTAGCTCCTCGTCATGTCCCTCTTTGTCTCCGGCGAGCAGCTTCTGGTACGCGGACTTCGCCACGACCGATTCGATGCGAACGGATTTGCCGGCTTGTTCGGCTTTCCCGGAGATCAGCCGCTGCGTCGGCTGTAGCGTCGTCTCCAACGTTGCGGCGACACCGACAGTGTGAGCCGAATTAACGGCGTATTCCGCCATCGCCTCGTCAATGCGGACGATCGGAATATCGAGATGCGGCTGCACGCGGGCCGCCAGCTCGCCGATCGAAGAGCATGCGCTGAGTATGCAGGACGCGCCTGTCCGCTGGGCGATCAGCGCATATTGGCGGAAGCGGTCTTCAATCTCGCCGATATTCCCGCCGTTCGCCGCAAGCTGCGGCAGGATGGAATCGTCCACCCAGTTCATAACGGGAACGCCGGGCAGCAATTCCGCAGCCAGCGCCTTTAAACTATCCACCGTTACCGGGGTCGTGTGAATGATGGCAAGTTTCGTTGTCATATGAGTCGCTCCTTTGCATCGTTTGCAGTGCTTTCTCGTAATTGCCGAAGTACCCGCTGCCGACGGCGGCATGAACGGCTGCGCCGAAGGCAGCTTCCTCGTTCACGCCGGCCACGCTCAGCGGCAGCGCCCATTGAGCGGCTGCCATTCGCTGCAGTGCCTTGTTCTTGCGGATCCCGTTACCGGAAGCCGCCAGTCTCGTCAGCCCGGCGATCACGGCAGGTGGCAGCTCTTTCGTGTACCCGTCCAATTCCTCCAGAATGCCGTGGAGACATGCTGCCGTCAGCGCCCTCGGATGGAAATTGTCCGGCCCGATCCCGGCAATGGTACCTCTTCGGCCAGGCTCCTCGCGAGTTCCGTAAAACTGGGTGCCGACGCGCAATCCCGCCGCCGGATCCGCCAACGCTTCTTCGGCCAGACGGTTCATGGTCTCGTACAAGGTTCGCTGCGCATCTCCGCCGAATACCGCAACGACTTCGCGGAAGAATCGCTCCAGCAGCTCATACGACTTCCCGCCGCTCAGCGAAGCTCCCACGAGCAGGTAGCCGCCATCCATGAACGGACGGGTTTCCAGCCTCGGACATGTCAGATACCGGGGCGAATATACGGATACCTGCGACCCGGTTCCGATATTGAGGAGCAGGGTGCCTTCGAAGGCAGGAACTGCGCCCAGGAAGCTGGCTTGATTGTCGCCAATCGCCCAGTGCACCCGTTTCCCGTCAGCCGTCTCGCCGGCAATCGGGCTGCCGTTGGCAAGCTCCGGCAAATACCCGGCGTCCATTCCGGCGGCTTCCGCTTGCTCCCGGTCGAACCGGCCCGCTTGCAAGTCATACAGCCCCAGACTCGCAGCGTTCGAGCTGTCGATTCGCGGCGTCTTCGCGCCTGCAAGCTGCATGGCCACATAATCGCCGATCGTACAGAGCTTGACCGCTCCGCGCGGGATTTGAGCTTGCTCCGTCAAATAATAGTGCGTCGTCAAGCCATAGCCGGTGTGTAGCTCATAACCCGTGCGGGCCTGCAGTTCAGACGCATATGTGCCTCCCGACCGCGCAGGGAGATCGCCGCGGCCGTCCTGCCACGTGTATAGCGGGCTAACGGCCTTGCCTTCCTCGTTCACATACAGAACGCCGTGCATTTGGCACGAAATGCCAATCGTTCGAACGTCGTTCCAGACGTCCCCGCACGCCTCGATGAGTGCCCGCACAACTGCTGTGATTCGCTCCGCACTTTGGGTACGTTCCCAATCGCATTTCGAATACAGGGAAGCATCGTTCGCCATAGATCGGACGGCCGCCACACGGCCATCGGCTATCCCGGTGACGACGACACAGATGGAGGTTGTACCTATATCAATACCTGCCGTGTACATAGAGACTCTCCCTTCAACCGATTACTACAGAGCCAGATCTTTCTCATAAGGAAGGGACGCTTGCGCCGCGTATAGAATCAAGCCGATACACCAGGAGTGGGACAGCGTAAGCATCATGCCCTTAGGTTGGAAGCAATTCGTATTGTAAAATCTCTCGGTGACCATGCCTTTATAAGCATTGAAGTCTCCGTCCTCCCGCGCAATAAACTGTAAGAAACAGGCGATGTGATCGCGTGTACGGTCCAAATAATAATCGTCGCCCGTATACGTCCATAGGCGAAGCATTTCCGGTACGGCGAACAAGCCGTAGTTGTGCAAGTGCTGATTGGAGGCGGAAGCTTGATCGGCTCCGCGGGAGCAGTATCCGTATTGCGTGAGCAGCGAATGCTTCGGAAACTGCAGGTTATAGGTCCAGCGGAAGGTCATCATCCAATCCGCTGCGCTCGACGCAAGCTCCAGCCATAGCGGCTTGCGATCCCGCTCGTATAAGAGCACATAGGAAACGACCGCATTATACGCATCTTCGGAGGTCGGCGTTAAATGCACGTCTTCCGGAGCGCCATAAATATATTCGTCGCGGATGAAACGTTCATAGTAATCCCCTGCGCGAACCGCGCTGTCCGCGAACGTCTCTTCGCCGAAGTAGGCCGCTCCTTCCAAGAGGGCGGCAATCCACAGCATCCCGCCTGCGCCGTCCCATTCCTGCACTTCGCCCGTCTCGCAATCGTAGTAGGAGCCGAAATTGCCGTCAGCGCGCTGATGCTCCGCCGCATACCGCAGATTGGATAGCGCTGCGCGCTCCCACTCGGGGTGGCGGTTCCCTGACTCCCTCTCGAAGGCTAGCGCCCGCACCAGGAATAGCGTCGCTTCCGAGACCGTTCGAGCCTGCAGCCACGTCCGCTTCGGGTTCCAACCGGCCGTCCAGCCGCGCCCCAGCTCCCATGAAGCCCAGAACGTTCCGCTCGGGGCAAGGCCTGATGCGATTTTATCCAATACCGCGAGTCCGGCTTCTGCGTAAGAGGCGTTGCCATGACTTCGTCCGTAGGTCAGTAAGGCGAATGCATAGGGAACGCCGCTAACCCAGCTGACATGCATATGCGGACGGTCGCCCATGCCTTTGACATTGTTGTTGAACTCGCGGTCGAAGGCAGCCGTCTCGCGCAAAATGGCGTTCTCTTGATCATAATGCCATTGGTACAGCCCGTATGCGGTCAGCTCCGCCGCCTGCTCAAGTCCCATCCACGGGTTGAGTCCGTGCTCTTCACGGTGAATGGCATACATTTGCCGGACGAACGGATTATAACTATGTGCGTCCGGCGAACCTGCATACACATAGATTCGCAGCTGAACCTTGTCCCCGGGCTTCCACGCATGCATGTGCAGGTCCGCCGGGGCAGGCACTGCGCTGCCGATGAAGGTGACCGGCTCTTCCCGGTAAGGGAAATTCAGCCATATTTCCGTTCCCGAAGCATTGCCCCGGAAGCCGAGGCCGCTAAGACCGAGCGGCGACATTTCATCCGTGCATAGCGCGCCGCAAACGCCGTCGTTCCAGGCGAATACGGCCGGAAGCGCTGCTCTGTCGGCCCGGAAGGACCAATAATCGGACACCATTTGCTGCGGGTCGCCGCCGTTAAAGTCATAACGCGGATAAGGACGAAGATTTTTCTCAAAGCGATTTTCCTTATAGAAAGCTCCGGGGATCATCCAATCCGGCTTGCCCGTCCCTTCCAATACGCAGCCGAACTGCAGATTCATCTCCGATTCGGCCTCACCTGTGTAATGAACGTCGAGCAGCACTTCATCATAGCTGCACACGTCATTCTTGCGCTGCCACTTCGCGCTTACTAGAAAGTTAGCCGAGTCTCCTGTCAGGTGCCAGCCGTCCGGCGTCTCGGTAATCCCGTTGACCGGTACGACTTCTTGCATGCCGCTTCGAGCCGTTGCCGTCAACAAGCGGGAAAATGCCAGTCTTCCCTGCCCCGCGGAGGGGTCATGAGCTATATGGAAGGTCCGCCCTTCCTGCTGTAAGCCGCTGCCGGAAATTGTCCAGTTCATCCCTTCTCCTCCAAACCTTTGAGCTGATAAATGTCAATCAGGTTGTCACGGAAGATCCGGTCGGCGAACACCCTTGCCTCGGATTCGTCCAGGGCTCCGTCCGCCACCTTCTCCGTTAAGACGTCCGCAACTATTTTACGAGCCAGCTTCTGGTGAGCGTAGGTGCCCTCGATGTGGTTATAGTCGCCGCCAAACCCTTGAATTTTGCTCATTGGCACCATCTCGACGAATTGATGCATGATTTGTTTGGCCGCCGTCGGCGAGATGACATACACCCACGTCATATCCGCGTACACGTTAGGAAAATTTTTGACAATGCTTAAATAGGGCAAATGATACGGATAGCCGCTGTGCAGCAGCACAAATTTCGCATCGCTATACTCGAGCAGCAGCGGAATAAGCAATTCTACGTTGGAATTCGTAATCGTGTTGCCGTTGGACGAAACGCTGACTTCATGATGTCCGGTATGAATTTGAATAGGAAGGCCGTAAGCGGTGGAACGCTGAATGATAAAATGAATCAAATAATCCTGAAGCGCCAACGTTTCCGCTTGCGACAGCGACTCTTCGAGCTTGCATCCGAGCAGCCGGTTGAACGCCAGCTCCGCTTCGTAGAAGGTCGGTTTGCCGCTGGATAAGGATCGCCAATAGGCGTGCCCCAATTTGGTCGCAACCATGCCTTCTTGGACATATTTATGCAATAAGGCATCCACTGCATCCAAGTAATGGCGCAAGCTGTGAACCGTAACGCCAGACATCCGCTCTACTGCAGCAATATCCTTCAATGTTCGAAGTTTAAATGTGAAATCCATAAACATAATGGGACGGAAACGATCGTATTCCAAGTTCGTTGTTTGAATAAGCGTAAAGGCCAAGTCGATGCCCGACTTCTGCACCATGACATGCTCATACCAGTTCGGGTCTTTTGTTGCCGCGCACACTTTCTCGTTCGTTTCCAGCAGCCCTTGAACGGTCCACTCGGTCAACCCGTGCAGATCCTCCATAGCGGTGCGGAACATGCGGGCGTACGTGGTGTTTTTCGCTTTATGCCAATACTCGATGAATAAGGCGGCTTTCTCCTCCGCGCTTCGTCTGCTCTGTCTCCCCAGAGCGCCTGCCGGCATCCCGGCACTGTAGAAATCAGAATCCAGATAATGCAGCAAGGAAAATAGATCATGGTTTTCTCTTTGTCGGATTTGCGGTGTTGCCAAGTGCTCATGACCGTCAATGATGCGGATGGAGTTAACATAATTATGAAGGGTGCTCATTAGCTGGTCTCTCTCCCTCTAAATACGCGGCTGCTCCTTCCTGAAGCAGCCGCTTTCTTTGTTTATGCTGTTATTGAAGCTCTGGGAATGCCGCCTTCACTTCTTTCTGGAAAGCTGTTACAACATCCGCATAGCTCTTATTGTCGGTAACCCCTTGGCCTGCTACTTTTCTCCACAGGCTGAGGATGGAATCGCTGTACTTGTCGGACTTAATAACCGGCATCGACTTCATCATTTCGTAGTAAGGCTGAAGCACTTTCTGATCGCCGGTCAGCGGAGACGTATATTTATCCGAGTTGGACTCGTACACGCTTTGCAGCGCCGGCATGTTCCCTCTAGCCGCCAAATCGGCGGATTGCCATTCGGAGCCGGCCGAGAACTTGATGAACTCAGCGGCAATCTCTTTGTTAGGCGTTTTGCTGTAAATGGCGCGGAACGTACCTCCGTTGTAGAAGCCCTCCGGTGTTTTGGCAACGCCGTATTTGCCGGCCGCTTTGTTATCCTTGTTGCCGATCATGAACGTCGCCCAAGCCGGCATCGCCGTCAGTACAACGCTTCCGTCGTTTAGGGCGTTGCCCCAGCCTGCCGACATGAACGGCAGCTTGGCGTCTACGTTATTGGCACGAATGTTTTTCTGGCTGTTGTACACTTGCTCCCATTTCGGATCGATGTTCAACTTGCCGTTCAAGTAGAATGGCTGCGTATTGTACCCCGCAATATCGAACAAATCGCCGGAATTGGCAATCAGATGGACTTTACCGTCGCTGTCTTTCGCCACCTTCTTGCCGAGCTCGATCATTTTGTCATAGGAGTTTACCATTTCGCTGATTTTGGCCGAGTCGTCCGTACCGAGATATTTCTTGGCGTTCTCTTTCAAATACCAGAAGCCGCCCGGCGACGATTGGTCGGAGATCGCTTTCATTTTGCCGTCGGATGACTTGCCCAGCTCAGATACATAAGGAATATAGCCTTTCACCAGATCGTTGGCGCCGATCGATGTCAAATCCATCAGGAACGGGGATTCGATGAATTTGCCTACATAACTTCTTTCAAGGTCCAATACGTCGGGTACATCTTTGCCGGACTGCAGCGCAGACAGCAATTTAATTTGGTATTGATCGCCTGGGAATACTTTGACGTCCACTTTGACATTCGGGTATTTCTTCTCAAAAGCCGTCGCAATGCCCTTCGTTCCGTCGAAGAACGTCCAGAGGGACAGCGTTCCGGACAGCTTGGCCGGATCGACCGGCGCCGCGGATGCCGCAGGTGCCGGTGAGGATGCTTGGTTCGTATCTTTTTTCGTGCCGCATGCTGTCAAAACGCCTGTAGTAAGTACCATGGTCATTAAAAGAGAAGTCCATTTGTGTGCTTTCAAGACAATTCGCCCCTTACATGTATTTGGTTAGTTTACATCATGACATCGATTGATCTTGCTTGGCTTTCATGGTTTTGCATGGTTTTGCATGGTGTGCATGGCCCGGCATCCTTCAACCGTGCAGGCATTCCCCCTCTCAATGGCGCAACGTCCGATCAACCTTTTACAGCGCCTGCTGCTACTCCGCTAATAATTCGTTTGGACATGAAGGAGAAAAAGACCAGAATCGGAATGACGGAAATGACGATCCCGACATACTGCGCGCCGAAGTCGGAGGAAAACTGCGATTTTACGCTCGCGATCATGACCGGCAGCGTCTGCATATCGCCATCGAACAGGATGATCATCGGCACGAGGAAATCGTTCCATTTGCCAATGAAGGCGAAAATCGCAAGCGTCGCAAGCGCCGGACTCATCAACGGCAAAATGATGCGGTGGAAAATCTGCACTTCCCCGTACCCGTCAATCCGCCCGGACTCGATGATTTCCGTCGGAACGGAGCTGTCGGCGAACTGCTTGACCAGGAAAATACCGAAAGCGTTATATAACGATGTCAGCAAAAGCGGATAGTACGTATTGAGCATATGGAAAACGTCCATCAGCTTATAGAAACCGATAATGCCGAGCTGGCCGGGAATCATCATCGTTCCGAGCGTGATCATGAACAGTACGCCTTTGTACTTGAAGTTGTACTTGGAGAATCCGTACCCCGCCAGAGATGCGAAATACACATTGATGATCGTCGCGGTGACGGTAATGAAGACGGTATTCGCCAGCCCGCGCCATATATTCACCGTATCCATCAGCCGCTCATAATTGGCGAAGAACTGGTTGCCGGGGAGCAAGAGCAGCTTGCGCGCAATGTCCGAATTGGTATGCGTGGACGTGATGAGCATGCTGTAGAATGGCAGCAAACAAGTTAGAGCAATGAGAATCAACACGGCATAAATTATGACTTTTAAAGCAAATATCGGAAAATCAAACGCTTTCTTTTCTGTTCCGACCATAGAACCCTCACCTCCTACTCATTAAGCTTTGATGCCTTAGCCGTAATGGCGGTCAAAATCATGACGACAATGAAAATGCCGTACGCCACTGTTGCGCCATAGCTGTAATCGAAATTTTTGAACGCGGTTTGGTACAGATACATCACCATCGTTCTCGTCGTGTTGTTAGGGCCGTCGCCTAGCATGAGCGGAGCATCGAATAATTGCAGGCCGCCGATCACGGAGGTGATGAATGTGAACAAGAATACCGGACGCAGCATCGGGAGCGTAATGTACAGCGTGCTCTTCCATTTGCCGGCGCCGTCCATCTTGGCCGCTTCATAGACCTCGTCTGAAATCGATTGCAAACCTGCGATGAAAACAATTAAGTTGAAGCCGAAATACTGCCAGCAGATGACGCCGGACACGATCGCTCTGGACCACCAAGGACTGCTGAACCAGTTGACAGGCTGATCGACAATGCCGAGGTCCATCAGCACCTTGTTGACTGAGCCGGTCTGCCAATCGAACATGAGACTGAACATAACACCGAGTGTGATCGGCGTAATAATATGCGGGAAATAGTAGACAGCCCGGTAGAAATGTTTCCCGCGAATGAATTTCTCATTGAGGACGATCGCCAGAATGAGCGCAATCGTCAACTGCGGTATAATCGACATCAGCCATATAATGAGCGTGTTCCCGATCGTCTGATAAAAGTACGTATCATGCAGCAGCCGCGTGTAGTTGGCAACTCCGATATAAATCGGGTCCGTGAACCCGTCCCATTTGGTAAAGCTTAAATAGAACGTGTATAGGATGGGGATTAGCCCGAAAATACCGAAGCCTATGAAAAATGGCGCTACAAACAGATATCCGTAATTCGATTTATTAATTTTGGAACTCATCGGCCTCAACCCTTTTCTACAGTTTGGTACATGATTGGCGAACGATTAGCGTCGGTTTGTACAATTGTGATGTTCGCTTAACCTCATCTAAGCCTTCGATCTGGGCGAAAAGCCCTTCAGCCGCGGTTAATCCCACCTGCTTCAGAGGCTGCTTGACCGTCGTGAGCGGCGGATACACCCAGCTCGCCTGCGTAATATCGTCGAAGCCGACGATCGACATCTGCTCCGGCACCTGGATGCCGGCTTCCTGCATCGCGCGCAGCGCGCCAATAGCCGTTTCGTCGTTGGAGGCGATGACGGCTGTATAGCCATCCTGCTTCAGCAGCTCCTTCATGGCCTCGTAACCGCCTTGATTGCTCCAATCCGAGGTGACGATCCATTCCGGCTTGCATTCCATCTGCAGCTCCTTCATCGTCTGTTCCAAGCCTTTGAACCTGTATTTGATCGGTCCCATGTGCGGCGGACCCGAGATATACGCGACTTTGCGGTGGCCTAACCCGTGCAGGTAAGTCACCAGATCCGACACGCCCGAGGCGTTGTCAATGTCCACCGAGAACAATCCGTCCATTTCTCCATGATCGCCGATCAGCGCAAGCGGGTATGGCATATCCAGCATTTGTTCCAGGTCTTTCCGATCACGCTTCTGGAAGCTGAGCAAAATAATGCCGTCTACCTGACCTTCGAAAAGCAGATGAAGGAACGATGCCTCCCGTTTAGCGTTTGATGTTCCACTGTAAAAAATACAGTTATAACCTTTGCGATTCGCGACTTCCTCGATGCCGCGAATGATGCCGGAGTAGAAAATATTCGAAATATTATCGACCACGATACCGATCGTATTCGTCCGGCTCATCACGAGCCTTCTCGCATTTTCATTACGGTGATAGTTCAATTCGAGGATCGCTTTCTCCAGCGCCTCTTGCGTCTCTTTCTTTACTTTCTGTCCGTTCAAATATCTGGAAACGGTGCTCTTCGATGTGTTCGCTACCCTGGCCACATCGTGTATCGTTGGCCCCATGGACCTGCCCCCTTTTCAATTTGTTTCTGTCATGGCTATCCCGATTGTTTGCGGTTTCTAATTTTCATGCGGATTCTTCAAATGTTACATTTCAATGTTGTGCTTCGGTGTGCTTCGCCGCCATATGCGGTTTGATTCGCCACCGTATGCTTATTTTGGGAACGTTCCCATTTTAAAGAATAGGAACTGTCTATTATGAAGCGATTGACGCTTTCCCTTATTTGGGATCGTTCCCAAATGTGCCGAAATAAATACGCAGCTTCTAGGAATTACAGAATCCTCTTCGAATTCTCCATGCTTCTGCCGATCATCCAATCGGAGTGGGACCGTTCCCATTTGCTGCTAAAAAATAGGACAACCCTCATACACGAACTGCTGCAACTTTTGGGATCGTTCCCATTTGTGTTTCGTTGCTTTCCACATCTCTATGCTAACGCTTACCGCGAAGAATGTCAACGTTCAATTTCGCGCACGATTGGAACTTACCCGGCTCCTCTTTCTAACGGACTCAGCAGACGTTATTTCGCGAAAACCGCCGCGCTTCGGCTCTAACGGACACAGCGGATCCTATTTGCCAATTTCGGGAGAATCTGTCCAGTAAAGAGCAAATAACGGCGCGCCTGTCTGTTAGCGCTCGAAAACAAGCCATTTCCCACCGAATAAGGTCATCGGTGTCCGTTAGCACGCCAAGAAGTCCCGGAAGCATCGAACAGCTTCCGGGACTTCTTGGCATCACTTTCTACTCCAAACCCTGCATCTCGCGCTTCACCTGGCACACCATGACCTGAACCCCGCTATTCCGGATTTCATCGAGCATGCTCGGCTCCACCAAGTCGCTCGTAACCAGAATATCCACATCCTGAAAGCTCGCGAAGGAAATGAGCCCGCCGCGCTCGAACTTCGTGTGATCGGCCACGATGACAATCTTCTGTCCCGCGGCAATCATCGCCCGCTTCACCTCGGCTTCATACAGATCCGAGCTTGTGAAGCCCTTCCGCATGGAGATGCCCGAAGCGCCCAGGAACGAGAAGTCTGCGTTATACTTCTGCAGCTCCAGCTCGGCCTGCGGGCCGACAAGGCTTCTCGACTTCTTGATGAGCTTGCCGCCGATGACGAAGACAGACGCATCCTCATTCTGGCTGCTCTCCTCCGCCACATCCAGCCCGTTGGTCACGACCATCAGGTCCTGAACGGAGCGCAGATGGCGGGCAATGCACCACGTCGTCGAACCGGAATCGAGGATGACGATTTGCCGGCCTTCCACGAGGGATGCGGCCAGCTTGCCGATCGCATCCTTCTCCTCATAATATTGAAACCTCCGCTGCTCGACCGGCGGGATCGCTTGTGCGCCGCTCTGCAATTCTTCGAGCAGGATGGCACCGCCATAATTTTTCTGAATGATGCCTTCCTGCTCCAGCTGATTCAAATCCCGGCGGATCGTTTCTTCCGACACGCCGAACTCCTTCACCAGTTCAGCAACCTTGACGCTGCGCTCCTGGAAGAGCATTTCTCTTATTTTGGTTCTGCGGTGTATGGCGATCATCTCTGGTCCCCCTCTCTGTCTCGAATACCTTCTCACCTATTAGTTTCCGTATCAGAAAGGGACTTCTGATTGGGGATTTGCTTGGCTTCAGTCAAAAGTACGTTGATACGTCCATAGTTCCCGTTAGATGCAGTTTCTACTATCGCTTTTCTTCGAAAAGTTGTCAATAGAACAGCTTTACAAATGCTGCACGGCGCTGTTCCAGGCGGTAAGCTCCAGCTGTCTGCTCGTTTCGGCAACAGCGCTCCAGGTTACGCGGATCAGCTTGCTTTCGCCAGGGAATATAGGAAACGCATTGTCGGACAAATAAACAAACCCGGCCTCCAGAATAGGACGTGCATCCGTCAACTGCACATCGAATGCGGCATGTGCGCCTGTATTCGTGATCCGCACCAGCCAGTCAGTCCCCGGTTCCTCTCCGGACTGTATTCGCTCCGCTTGCAGGTGCGTCTGAGGCAGCTCCAGATAAGGCGTCAAGTCCGCTTTCCTGCTAAAAGGATAGCAGCTGTCGCTAACGAGCTCATGAGCTCCGGCCTCATCTTCTTGCGCGAGCTGCACCCGAAGGAAGAACACATCTTCCGTCAGCTTGCTGAGCGGCAATTCCATGACCCCCAACCTTTTCACATGGCCTGGTTCCAAATCTCCCTGCCAGCTCCCCTCGGCATAAACGTTCCCGCTCGCGCCGGTCACGCTCCAATGCGTGACAAGCTTGCCGGTCCTGTGACTAAGCGTCTGGACGCCCCACAGCTCCGCCTTGAAAGCCTGCTGCCCTTCCCAAGCCATTCGGCTGAAGCTGGCCGACACATAGACGGGGCGATAGGCTCTGGCCACAGCGTAATACGCAGGCTTCGGCAGCGTGTAGTAATCAAGCGCGGAAGTGCAGTAGGCGTTCGGATAAGGCTCGTTGAACTGCCACGGCAGCGTGCCGCTGTTTTGCCACATCCGCCGGATGTTGGATTCCACGGCATAACGCAATCCCTCGGCTTGCAGCAGCTGGCTGGCGCGAATCAGCGCAGCGGGTTCGGTCAGCGCATGTCCGAAGGAGCGCTGGATCATGCCTTCGTTATTCCACCAGGATCCGCGGTGGAAATAGACCGGATTTTCCCTCGTTGCCGGCCATTGGTTGTCTGCACGCACAGTATGATTCAGCGTCTTCAGATGCGTCATACCTTCAACGCCGAACTCGCTGTGCAAGAGCGAGGTGCCTTGATTGTACAGCGTATAGTGCTCCGTCAGCCCCTGATATTCCCAAGGCCCGTGCACATCATGCTGTCCTTCCGGATCTTGCTCGATCGCTTCCAGACTGTTCAGGAAGCATCTTCCGCTCGGCGATGTCGGCAGCCACAAGGCGCCCGGATGCAGCCGCTCGACAACGCCGCGAAGCGCCCCGAGCACCGGCTCGGTATCGTCAAGCGGCCGGCCCTCGCCATCCTGCAGCTCGTTGCCGCCGCACCAGAGGACGAGCGAAGGATGATTGCGTTTGCGCGGCGCGATGCTTTCCGCCTCCCGCGCCATCATCTCGACGAATGCCGGCTCTTCGCTCGGCTTATTCGCTATACCTGAGGAGGACTGGATGAACTCCTGCCACACCATAATGCCGAAGCGGTCGCACAGCTCGTAGAAAGCATCCTTCTCGATGAGGCCTCCGCCCCATACCCGCAGCATATTGACGCCGGCTGCCCGGGCCAGCGTCAGCAGCCGCTCCAGCTTCTCTGGCTGCGGCCTGCCGTACATCACGTCCATCGGCACCCAATTCCAGCCTTTGATGTACGTCCGCCGGCCATTAACGGTCATCACATAAGGTCTCGCCGAGGCATCCGGCGTCTCGTTGCGCTGCCACGCCACCTTGCGGATGCCGAAGGTGATCGCCTCTGAAGCGCTTAGCGGGAAATGTCCGTTTCCTTCCGGCGCCGCTTCTTTGTCATATACCTCCATTAGAACGTAGTACAAATGCGCTTCCCCTGATCCGTTAGGCTGCCACAGCCGAGGCTCATTAAGCCGCACGGCTAACGCGAGCTCAGTTTCCCCTTCTGGAAGGCGGTATTCATTCACCGAAGCGAATACGGTTTCCCCTTCATGAACAATGCGCGTCTCTACGCGCACCTCTCCTGGCAGGCTCGCAGATAATTTGGCCGCAATCGATAGATCCGCCGTCTGATAACCATCGGACAGCTCCGTCTTCACATGGACATCCTCAATTCGGATTCCGCCGGTTACATCCAAATACACATCGTCCCAGATGCCTTGATGAATCATGCGCGGACAGAAATCCCACCAGTACGTCATGCGGCTTTTATGCTCGCGCACGTAGCTCGTCTTGCTGACCTGCGGCTGCTCGTCGGGCGCTTTCTCAATGACGACAGCGAGCAGATTCGCCGCACCGTATTCGAGAGCGTCGGTCACATCGAATACCGCGGCCGTGAACATGCCTTTATGATGGCCGATCCGCAAGCCGTTCAAGAAAAACTGAGCTTCATGATCAACCCCCTTGACATGCAGCTGCACCCGGCTTCCTTTTAAGGCACCGTCGATATCGAACCATTTCTTATATACCCAGGTGCGTTCCGGCACCCACTCCGCGAGCAGACTGTTCCTTTCATAATAAGGATCCGCGACCTCCCCGTTGTGCCAAAGGTCGTAGAGGACGGTTCCCGGAACCGTCCCTTTCCTCCACCAGCGGGAATCCTTGGTGTCCGGCTTCTCCGCGTTTCGCCATACCCAGTCTTCGCCCAGGAAATCCTTGAACAGCCAGTCGCTGCCGTTTAAATCGATTCGCATCGCATTCATCCTAGCCACCGCCCTACCATTCGATCAGATCCGTTTCCGTTACCGGCAAGCCGGGGTCGGCGGGTATGCGGAACGTTTTGATCTCGCAGGGGCCGAACTGCGCTGCGATCTCGCGGTTCAGCCGCGGCAGACGGATGACGGCCTGCGTTGTTTCGCGCGTCGTTTCATAAGCGCGGACGATCAGGTCGCTGCCTTCCTCGGCTTTTTTGACCACCGTCACAATAATGTTGTCCCGGTCAACGCTTAAGAAAGAATCCTTCTGCGGCAGCTCGCCTTCATGGTAGGACTCGATAATCATCGTCGGACGCTGATTCAGCTCAAGAGCGCGCTTCACAGTCCCGGCCTGCTCCCAGCTTCCTTGGTGGGGCAGCAGCCTGTAATGAAACGTTTGGATCCCTTGATCAATGAACGAGTAATGACCGTGCGGCTCGGGAACGAGCGGATCATGATGCGCGAAGATCGGGCTGCGGAGCACCGTCAAAGCCAGCTCTTTGTTCATTATACTGTAGCTGTATTTGGCGTCGTTCATGAGGGAGACACCATAGGAGGTGCCGCCATGTTCACCGATATCCCGCGTAATGCCGCCGTAATCGACCCAGCTTTGCCCCGGTTCTTCCTCACCGTTATGCTCCCGTTCTTTGAAGCCGTACGGAATTTCATACGTCTGCTTCGTGAAGACCAGATTAATCGGGAATACGAGCTTCAGCATTTTGAACTGTTCGCGCCAGTCTACAGTCACTTTGACATCGATATAATCCAATTCCTTATACAGCGTAAAATCTTGCACCAACGTCGATCTGCCGTATTCGCTCATCACGCGGATGACCGATTTGACCGGACCGTGCTCTACGCGCTGTACGCTTGTCGCGAGGAAGTCGCCGATCTTCTGCTGGAAGTGAAACACATTATGACTCCATGTATCCGACTTGTCTTCGATGACGACAGGTCGGGCCGCAGGACCGCGGAACACCTCGTACTGCACCTTTTTATCGAATAAGCTGGCGATGAAGCCCGTTTTCGGATCGAACTCCACCCGGAAGCGGTCGTTCTCGAGCGCATAATCGTTCGCTTTGATCCCTTGTACGGCTAATTTCGGCTGCTGCGAAGCCGTCAGCACCTTATACACGCGGTAGCCCATCGCCGGAAGCTCGGCGATAAAGCTCAACCTGTAGCGGCCTCCGGATGTCGCTTGCGACTGCACCAGCTGGAACGGAATCTGCTTGCCGGTCTCATCCGTCACGATGGCCGTCTCCTTCATGCCGCCGATCTCCAGCTCCACGTTAATGCGGCTGTCCCAGGCATGCGGGTTGAAGACGACGACCGGCTTCAAGCCTTCTTCCTGCTCGATCCCGATGCTCCAAGAGAGCGATTGAATGGCATAATTCAAGCCGCGTTCCGCGATCGACATCGCTTCGCCGTGCATGTTCCGCGCATCGTTATAAGCCGCTTCCAGGCTGGTTCCGGCGAGAATATCATGGAATTGGTTGAACAACACATTTTTCCATGCCCGGTGATAGTCGAGCGGATATGGCTGGCCGGTGACCATTTGGGCGAACGAAGACCATTTCTCCGCCGTCATCAAGGTGTTCTCCGCTTGGCGGTTCCAATGCTTAATGCCGGAATGAACGGCGTAGCAGCCGCTGGCATGATGCTGCAAATCGTCGTGCACGACCGGAACGGGCAATTGCAGAGCTTCCATGTCGGCAAAGTAGGCATTCGGCCCCGACATCTCCAGCCGCGGAAACTCAGGCAGCGCGTCCATGCGCTTAATGCTGTTGATATTCTCCTTCGTCGGTCCGCCGCCATGGTTGCCTACGCCGTAGAACACCATCAGGTTGCCGAACGGATCCTTCAGCTCTTCCATGCAGCGCCGGACATGCTTCTCCAGGTCTTTGCCCCATGTGCAGTATTCGAACGGAATCCGGTACGTCAACACCCGGCTGCCGTCATCCGATTCCCAGTGGAACAGCCGCCCCGGCAAGCCTTTCTCATTCGGCATCGGACGCATGAAAATGTAATAAGGCATCCCGCTTTTACGCAAAATTTGCGGCAGCATGCCGTGATGTCCGAAGCTGTCGACGTTATAGCCGACCTTGGCGGTGACGCCCAATTTCTCTTGGAAATACCGCTGACCGTACAAGCCTTGACGGACAAAAGACTCCCCGCCCGGAATGTTGCAGTCCGGCTGGATCCACCAGCCGCCGACGATCTGCCAGCGGCCTTCCTTCACGCGCTCCTTGATCTCCTCGAACATCTTGGGGTCGTTGTTCTCCACCCATTCGTAGTTCGCCGCGGAGCTGGACGTGAAGATGAAATCGTCATACTCCTTCATCCGGTCAAGCGCCGAACGGAACGTCGCCTTCGTCTCCTGAAAGCCTTCCTGCCACTGCCACAGCCATACCGGATCGAGATGCGCGTTGCCGATCATATACAGTTTTTTCTGTTTCATGCCTCTACCTGCCTTTTCACCTATTAATAAGAATTAGTACTGAAAGGTTTCGTACATCGGTTTAAACCAAGGGGTGAAATACACGCCAAGCTGCTTGCGCGCTTCCGCTACCTTCTTCTTGGCATCGTACACGAGGGTCGGCGGCAAATGGCCGAAGGTCATCAGCTCGAAATCGTGCGTCAGCAGCAGATCGAGCGAAGCTTGCCACGCTTCCAAATCGGATCTGACCCTGTCATGATAGCCGCCCCATAACGTATCGCCGGCAACAAGCACTTTGTGCGCACCGCCTGTGAGCAGGAAGCAGACACTCCCCGGAGAATGCCCCGGGGTGTGAATGACTTCAAGGCGGAACCCGCCCGCCGCCAGCGTCTCGCCATGGACCAGCGTGCGGTGCACCTTCACGGGAGGAAAGGGTTTGCCGTACAGGAAAGCCCCCGTGCGGTCATAGTCGCCCTGCTCCACCTGCTCCCTGTCGTTCTCATGTATCCACAGCTCCGCATCGCTTTCCTCGGCGAGCGGCGCGAAGCCGGATACATGATCCCAGTGGCCATGCGTAGCGATCACCTTCGTGATTTGCCGCGGCTGCAGACCGAGCTCTGCGAGATTGCGCTTCAAGGCCGGATAACCGTCCGCGCCGCCGCAATCAATCAGCACCGGCTCGTCTCCTGTAATCAGATAGGCGCTCGCATCCCACGGATGCGTAATTTTGTCACCGCTGACGGCATAGAAATGTTCCAATAATTTAACGGCTTGCGCCATGCTGCCTCACCTCCGCCCACCCCGCTCCGTTTTGCTTAAGCGAATTGCTTCGCTTGATCTTTGCTGCTGAGGAAATGGCTCATTTTATCGATAACCGTCTTCTCTACGGCGCTTCTGCCCTGTTCCAGCTGCGAGGCTTCCAATGCTTGGCATTCGGCGTTCGTCAGCCGCTCCTCCCGGCCGATAGCCCCTAAGAAGGCAAGCTCGAGATCCGTGGCAATGTTCACTTTGCTCACGCCGCCGCCGGGAAGACGAATCGCACCGGCCATCATTTCAGCCGGCACACCGGAGCCGCCGTGCAGCACGAGATGGACCGGCGTGAGCGAGCGGATCGCCTGCAGCCGCTCAACATCGATCTTCGGCTGCCGGACCATGTACACGCCGTGCGCAGTGCCGCAGGATACCGCCAGCGCATCTATTCCCGTTTCTTCCACGAAGCGGCGGGCTTCCTGCGGATCGGTGTACAGCTCTTCGTCCTTATCCGTCTCCACGAAATCGGTCGTACCGATCATGCCGAGCTCCGCTTCCACGGAGACGCCGCGGGCCTTCGCATATTCGGCAACCTCTCTGGATATCGCGATATTATCCTCCAAGTTTTTCTCGGAAGCGTCGATCATGACCGACGTGAAGCCGGCTGCAATCGCTTCTGCAATCGTATCCAGCTCTTTCGTATGATCAAGATGCAGTACGAGCGGTACCGTGATGCCTTCCTCCGCCACTTTGGCATAAAATTCATCCGCAAACTCTTTCGGCGTAATCCCGTAACGCACCAATTCTTTATGCGAAATCTGCACGATCGCAGGCGATTTCATCTTTTCCGCCGCCCGCAGCACCGGGGTAATCATAGGCGTATATCTCGGGGAAAACGACCCGATCGCGAAGCCGTATTTCTCGGCAACCTCCAAGGCTTGTTTCAAAGTAAGTACATTTTTCGGTCTTAATCCAGCTGTCATCGTTATCTCTCCTTAACTCGGTTGTTTGTCGCGTTAACCCTTGGTGCCCGCGCTAATGTTCATGCCTTCAATGAAATATCTCTGGAATATAAAGAAAATCGCAATAACCGGAATCATCACCATCACCGAGCCCGCCATCAGCAAATGCCATTGGCTCACGCCCGAGCTGACCTTGAAAGCCTGCAGGCCGAGCTGCAGCGTGTATTTGGACTCATCGTTCACATACAACAGCGGTCCGAGGAAATCGTTCCATGCTCCGGTGAAAGTCCCGATGGCGACCGTCGCAAGCGCAGGCTTGGCAAGCGGGAGCATAATGGAGCGCCAGATGTAGAGGTGGTTGGCGCCGTCAATTTTGGCAGCTTCAACCAAATCATTCGGGATGCCCAAATAAAATTGGCGAATCAAAAATATGTGAAACGCGCTTCCGAAAAAGCCTGGAACGACAAGCGGCAAATAAGTCCCGACCCAGTGCAATTTCGAGAACAAAATATACTGAGGAATTAGCGTCACGAAGCCCGGGATGATCATCGTCCCTAAAATGATGGAGAACAGCAGCCCTTTGCCGGGAAACTTGATCTTTGCGAAGCCGTAAGCGATGAATGAGTTCGAAATGACATGGGCGCATACCGCAACTAAGGCGATGAGCAGCGAGTTCGCCGAATATTTGGCGAAGTTGCCCGCTTGCCAGGCTTCTCTATAGTTGGACCATTCGAATTTCTTCGGAAACCAGGTCGGAGGATACGTAACAACTTCCGTAAGCGATTTCAAGGAAGTTTGAATCATCCACCAGAACGGCATGAGGAAGGACAAGCTGCCTGCAATCAAGATGAGCGTTACTACCCATTTCGATATTCTCTGCTTCGTTCTGCGGCTCTGGTAGTAAGATTTTTTGGGAGCTGCTGCGGCAACCGTCATCGGGAATCTCCTCCTTCATAGTGAACCCAGTACTTGGACATCACCATGTTAATGATCGTCACGATAATGGCGATAACGAACAGGAACCAAGCCATCGCCATGGCGTATCCCATATCGAAAATTTTGAAAGCTTTCAAGAACATGTGCAGGTTGAAAAATAAAAGCGAGTTCGCCGGGGAGCCCGGTGCCCCAGGATCGTCGGCCATTACATAGCCTTCCTGGAAAATTTGGAATCCGCTGATCAAACTTGTAATGACATCGAAGAAAATGACCGGCGTGATCATCGGCACCGTGATGTGCCACAGCTTGCGAAGGCTGGAAGCGCCGTCGATCTCGGCGGCTTCGTACAGATGATCGGACACGCCCTGCAGCGCTGCCAGAAACAGCAGCATGCCTCCGCCGACCGCCCACATTTTCATCATAATGATCGCATTCTTCGTCCATGCCGGATCCGTCAGCCAGGACGGGCCTTCGATGCCAACCCAACCGAGCACCGTGTTAACGAGACCGGAATCCGGATTGAGCAGCATCATCCAAAGCATATAAACAGCTACACCGGACAAGACGGTCGGGAGATAGTAGATCGTCCGGAACCAGCGCATACCGGGGATTTTCACATTGAGCAGAACAGCCAGAACCACCGAGCCCATCGTGGATAAAGGTACGGCAAGGGCTACGTAGTACAGGGTATTTCGGAGCGATTTCCAGAACAGCGGATCCTCCGTGAACATGCGTTTATAGTTATCAAGCCCGATAAAGTCCATACGGGAGGTAATGTCATAGTTCGTAAAGCTGGCGTACAAAGAGAACAATAGAGGCCCTGCCGTAAAAATCAGAAATCCGATAAACCACGGAGCCACGAAGCCGTAGCCCTCAAGCGCTTCCCTTTTCTCCAGCGACCATTTTCTTTTTCTTGGCTGGGCAGCCTTCTCTTCCATCAATTGGGGATTCACAGTTGTCCCTCCTAAACGTAGTCTTCAGCTATAAGGAAAGGGCGGAGAAGTAATCCTACCTGCTCCACCCTTGTGACTTCAGCCTATTTCGTATTTGACTTGACGAGGTCCTCGACCGCTTTCTGCGCTTTGTCGAGCGCATCCTTGGCAGACTGCTTGCCCAGGATCGCTTCATCGATCTGCGGGTTCACCAGATTTAAGAAATCAGGCGCTGCGACGGGAACCGGTGCAAGTACAGTGGATTTCAAGTTATCGACTGTGAATTTGTATACGGGATCCTTAATCAATTCCGGATCATTGGACGCTTTAATATTGGAAACGTTATCAAAATTGAACTGAGCCCAATACTTCTGCGCATCCACATCCGTCATATACTTCATGAACTCCCAGCTTTCTTCGGGATGCTTGGCACCGTACGGGATTTCGATCGTAAAGCCGCCGCCGATGCTCCAGTTGCCGCTTCCCTCTTTGAACTCAGGTATTGGCGCGATGCCGAAATCCTCTTTCTTAGGGGCAAAGTCGCGAATTTGTGTCCAGAACGTGCCCGCATCGATTTTCATTGCCAGCTTGCCGGCGATCAGCGGATCGTTCGTTTTGCTGCCGAAGCTTGCTTTGAAGGCATCGACTTCTTTTTTGCCTAGGCGGGCATCCCAGCTGTTATACCATTCCAGAGCGGCGATGCGGTTCGGCGAGTTGATATAAATGCCTTTGTCATCCAACCAAGGTCTGCCGCCATCGGCATTGTTCAGGAAAATATCCTGACCGCCTGCCAAACGCGGGTGATAACCTAAGCGCTCGATTTTGCCATTGTTGATCTTATCGATTTTCTTGGCGTACTCTTCGAGTTCAGCCCAAGTTTTCGGCGGCTTCTCCGAATCCAGTCCCGCTTCCTTGAATATCGCTTTGTTGTAGAACAATACGCGTGTGTCCGTTACGAATGGCAGCGCATATACTTCGTCTTTGTATTTCATAGCATTATATAAGTTCGGGAAGAAGCGGTCTTGAATATTATCCTTGGCCAGGTAAGGCGTTAGGTTCGTGACTTGCTTTTTGCTTGCGCGCTGTGCGACTTGCGAAATATCGTGAATGATAACATCAGGCGGATTGCCTGCTGCGATGGCCGCAAGCTCTTTCGTCCAACCGTCTCCGTATGGCAGGAAAGTGTGTTTCACCGTGATGCGGTCTTGAGATGCATTGAAATCGCTAATAATCTTCTCAATGATCGGACGGCGTGTCGTTGAACCCCAGTGCGTCCAGAAATCCAATGTCACTTTGCCCTTCGGTTTCTCTGCGGCTGTACTCGCAGCCGGAGCTGCCGTCGTTGCGCCTGCGCTTGCGCTCGGGCTTTGGCTTTGGTTCGAGCTGCATGCCGTCAACACGATCCCGGTTGTAAGCGCTGTACTCATTAGAACCAACATGGACTTGTTTGCTCTCTTCATACGGTTTCATTCCCCCTAATAAAATGGTTAGACACCTAATGCCACATACGGATCAACTCCACATCATGGATGACGGATCCCACAACAGAAGTTTAGAACCCCACAAAGTTAAACGCTTCCAATGTGGCTTCATGAAGCCTATAGCTATATATTACCCACAATCCCTCAGATGTCAACAAAATCTTAAGCGCTTACATATGTGTTGTTGTGGTATTGATGCGAACAACCCTCAAGAAACCGCGTATATACTAGATAATCCGACACAAATCGAGAGCGGTAGTTACACTCGCGCTACCTATGCTGCTGCCCCCTTAAGTGACTAATACGGTGGTTTACTGAATCCGGGTTGCGGGCGGGATCTGAGGGGAGCGATTGCTATCTAGGGGGACCGACTCCGGGGCTTTGTGCTCCATATGGGACTTTCTGTGGTATCTGCAATTGGCCTGTCCTACTGCGTTTCGGCTGTACTCCGTTCCGGGCTGGGGAGAGATTTGAGGAGAGCGATTAGTATCTAGGGGGGACCGACTCCGGGGCTCTGTGCTTCTTATGGGACTTTCTGTGGTATCTGCAATTGGTCTGTCCTACTGTTTTCCGGCTGTTCTACTCCGCTCCGGCTAGGGAGGGATCTGAGGGGAGCGACTGCTATCTAGGGGGGGCCGACCTCGGGGCTTTGTGCTCCATATGGGACTTCTGTGGTATCTGCAATTGGCCTGTCCTACTGCGTTCTGGCTGTTCTACTGTGTTCCGGGCTGCGGGAAGCTGCAATTGTTGTTTTTTGTGTAACATTGGGAGATTAGCTACTTGGGTGGTGATAGTGTCGTTGGTGTTTGGTGAAGTTACGCTCTGCAATGGCAGATGTGAGGTGAATAATCGGGGATTGTTACTTTCTTACTGGCGAGAAGACAGCGCTATAACGCTCAGTGCCAGTCGCGCGTTGTGCTTCGCAGCTGGTTCACATGGAAACTCAAAATTGTCAGGTGTCAGTCCCTACTCGCTCGATTCTATATGAAAAATCATATGCTTCTGGCCGGTTATCTCTTTTTGTATTCGAAAAATCATATAGATGACGAAGCTACGCCCCCGCCTACAGGACGAAGCCACGCCACGCCCCCCTTCATGCGTCGGAGCAACAACGCGCAGCACCGGCCGGGCTGCCGATGATCCGCGTCTGTCTTAGCGCGCTGCCGATCAACGAAGCATCGCGCTTCATGCGGCAGCGCCTGCTGCTCCTGGTTGAGGTTTCACCTCGCCAGCTTTTGAAACAAATCCTTAAACACCCGGTCCCGCCGGACGAAATGGACATAGCGGATAAAATGCCGGGAAGCGTCGAAGCTGTACCGGAAATCCTCCGATAAAATGGGACTGTGCACCAGCTCATTGGGCAGCCAGCTTTCATCGATCAGGTAGGCGATCGTAGCGATATCCCAGATGACGCGGGAATAAGCGAAATGGTCATCGGCACAACCTTCGTACGTTTCATACAAATAGTTGCCGATCTCTCCCTTGTCCTTCACGAACTCGCGTACTTCCGGCAGTGTAGTCAGCAGGTGTGAGGTGACACCCATGCAAGGAATCAGCACGAGCGGAACGCCGCAATTCAGCACGGTTCGAGAAGCATGCAAGTCCTGCGCCAGGTTGAACTCCCTCGTATCCGGCCACTGCAGCGAATGCCCGCCCAGCCAGACGACGACGATTTTCTCGATGATGCGGGGCTCCAACAATATGGCGGATGCCACATTCGTGATAGCGCCGATAGCTACGACATAGAGCGGGTCATCGTCAGGCGAAGCCATCGCCCGTTCCACGAGATTCAAGGCCGCAGCGCTCTTCTGCGGAGCTTCCGGCCCCGCCAAATAAGCTGTCGACCCCCGGTAAACCGGAATGCCTGACATCTCCGGTAGAAGCGCAGCGATCTTCAACAGCTCTTGGTAGCTTTTCTCCATGCCGTCCTCGGGTCCCTCTGACAATTCATTATGGAACGGCGCCGCATAGAATGCTTCGATCCGCAGCTTTTCCGGCGATTTCAACGCATAGACGACCGCGAATTGGTCATCAATTTCATTGAAGGTATCCGTGTCCAGCACCATGCGGAGTTGACGGCCTGGATCGGGACGGGACAAACGCTCCAGCAATTTACTTTGCGATAAGTTCGGATAAGAAATCATTTCACAACAGCCTCCCTTGTCATGACACTGCCATCAAGCGTTCAGCGAGTCGCTATTCGCGCGTACAGCATGAAGAAAACGGCCACTTCACCGAGAATGATATAGCTGGGGACAACGACAAACCAATCAAACAGCAGGAACGCGCCCCATACGCCAAGAAAAAGAAACAAATGAGCAGGCTTCAGCTGTAAATGTTTATGCCTGTAACGGTGGAATATGGCTGTCGTCGACGCGAAATATAGCAGCACGGAGAGAAACACCATGCCCAGTATAAATCTGTAGGACAACTGCTCCATAAATAAGAGCTGAATGGACGCTGCTACGGTGCTTAGCGATAAATAAACGAACAAATGCCCATAGATGATCGTTTGGCCCGCTGTTTGCAGCCCCTTGTCCACTTTCCTCTCGATATTTTCAAAATACTGCCACCAAATCGCAATCACGACCACGAATGCCAGAGCCGCGAACACAACGGAAGACCATGACCCATTGCTCGACTGCAGAACGGCCAACGTACTGACCACGGACTCGCCAAGCAAAATCAGCGTGAACAAGGCGAAGCGTTCCAACAAATGATGCGTGTTGATGGGTGTATGTACCAGAATGCGTCTTCCGATGACAGGCAGAAGCACATCAACGGCAATGCCCGCGTAAAGAATTAAATACCGGACCCACGAATCGAAGAAAAGCGAAGCGCTCGAGATTACGATACCGATCCAGAACCGGCTTCCCAGGTACCGTGCGGTCGCGGCCCGGTGGGAGGTTTCTCCCTTTTGAACAGCTAAGTATTGCAGTGCGGTAAGCACTCTTGATCCGATATACCCTATGAAAAACGGCACATAGTAGCGATCGAAATCGGTTGATAAGCTAAAGGTCATGATCAGCACGAAGAACAGCTGCAAAATCATATAAATACGATGGGCGAAAACATCCTCGCCATACCGGTTATTGAACAGTGTTTGTCCAACCCATGCCCACCAGATCGGGATAAAAATCAGCACGAATTTGACGAGATATTCCAGATGAATCGTCCCGTGATCCGCATGCAGCAGCACATGGGTGGATTTGGAAACCGCCGCAACAAACAGTAAATCGTAAAATAACTCCAGCCAGGTTACTTTCTTGACAACGTTCATATCAGTCCTCCATAAATAGGCATAAGTCCACTTCCTGCACCTATTATACCGAAAATATGGAGGCACATCGTTATTTATTTTGCGCGGACGCCATGTTCACTTGGCTGAGCGGTTTCTTGGCCGGCCCTTCCATGACGTCGCCATTATACGCAAACCGCGACCCGTGACACGGACAGTCCCACGTCCGCTCCGCCTCATTCCACTCGACCTCGCAGCCCATGTGCGTGCAAGTCGTATCCACGACATGCAGCTCGCCGGCTGCATCCCGGTAGGCGCCGGCTCTGCGCCCGTTCACACGGACAACCGCTCCCTCATCGGGAGCAAGCTCCTCCGCCTTGCGGTGAACGATATCAACTTTGCCTGCGATCAGATGCTTGGCGACATCGGCATTTTGAACGACAAACGTCTTGATGTCGGGATCTGCGTGAAAACGCGATGGCGAGAACAGCTCCTCATACGGGCTCGATTCACCGGTTACCAAGCGGGCGTTTAATAAAGCGGCCGCAACGCTTGTGGTCATGCCCCATTTCTTAAAGCCTGTAGCCAGTAAAATATGAGGCTGATCTTTCAGCTCCTTGCCGATATAAGGCAGCTTGTCGAGCGTAAACAAATCTTGTGCCGACCAATGGTATACGACCTCCTGCAGATCAAAATGTTCCGCTCCGAACTCCCGGAGCTTCTCATAATATTGAAACGTGCAGATGCCTTGCCCCGTTTTGTGGCCTTCTCCGCCGATCAGCAGCAGCTCCTCGCCGTTCGCCGTCACCGTGCGGAGCGAGCGGGCCGGATTGTCGCTGCTAAGGTACATGCCGCCGGCAAGCTTCTTCCCTGTCCGGGCTGCGAGTGCATAGGAGCGCTCCGCGTGCAGCCGTGCAAAGTAGAAGCCGCCCTTGTCGATACAAGGGAAATGCGAGCAGACAATGACATAGGGGCTCGTGACGCGGAAGCCGTCGCTTGTTTTGACGACAGCCGGAGGTCCCTTCTCCATGCCTGTGACGGTCGTTTGTTCGAACAATTGCCCGCCCAGCCGGAGGAAATGTTCCTTCAGATGGTTCAGGAATGGTATGGGATCGAATTGCGCTTGCTTTCTCATGACGACAGCCGCACGTGTCTCGTAAGGAAGCGGCACATGCTCGGCCAATCCGCCGGGAATACCCAGCTTGTCGTAAGCGCTGCACTCGTCCATGATTTTCTTGACGCCGGACTCCGAGCCCGTGTAGATATAGGCATCCTCCTCCTTGAGCTGGCACGCAATGTGATGTTCGGCGACAAGCTGCTTGACCCACTGCAGCGCTTCGTGATTCGCCTCGTAATAAAGCCGGGCGTTCTCCATTCCGAAGTGAGAAATAAATTCATCGTACACAAGATTGTGCTGCGCCGTGATTTTTGCCGTCGTATGGCCGGTTGTGCCGTGATAAATCCGCCCTGCATCCAGCAGAGCGACCTTGAGCCCCTTCGTCGCGAGGAGATAAGCCGTTGTCATCCCCGTTATACCCGCTCCAACGACGGTCACGTCCACCTGCAAATCCTTGTCCAGCTTGGGATAGCTGTCTATATGGGCCGTGCTTAGCCACAGCGATTTGGGAAACTGCGGCAGTGCCGGCTTAGTCGATTCGATTGACATGATCATAGCCTCCTGAAAAACCTCTTTTGGATAAATTATCCGCTTCTCCCTCTATTTATTCTACAAATTCCTCCTTTTCCGCTCACAAAAAGTCGAAAGAGGAAATATGTGGTAGGCCTATCTGCGCAGGTCTAGCAGCACTTACTAGATTTGGCAATCTATTATTTAATTTAACTGTACAACGGTCAATTAAATCCACTAGTAGGAGGTTGCCTTATTTGACAAAACGCATCTTGAAAATGACTAACGTGCTGTTCGCAACAAGCTTAACGCTAGGCCTCTTCGCCACCGCAGCAGCCGCTGCCGGAGCGGAAGCCGGCACCCCGGAATCGCTGGAAGCTCTCGAATCGCCGCCAATCGACGCGATGGTGGTCAATGACGAGAGACTGGCCAAGGGACTGATGGACCGCGGGATCCTAAGCAAAGCAGCAACTCCGGAACAAATATCCAAAGCGGTAAAATCCTATTTATCTATCAAAAATAATAAACTTGCCAATCCGAAAACGGATCCGCAAAGCAGGCTTCACAACGAAATCGACCAAAAGTCGAAGGCGTTCCTAGCCAAGCAGAAAGCTCAGCTTTCCTCGCAAATGAACCGAGGCCTCGATAACCTGAAGAAAGGCAACGGTAACGGCATCCCGATCCCGTCGGCCAAGCAAAGCGGCTATAACGGCCCCGTGCGCGAAGACAAGGTGCTTGTTCTTTTGGCGGAATTCGCGGATCTGAAGCATAACAATGTGAAGCAGGAGCCCGGCTTCATGTATGCCAAGGATTTCAACCGCGAGCACTACCAGAATTTGATGTTCGGAGATAAGGATTTCAAACTGTTCGACGGCTCCAAAATTCAAACGTTCAAGCAGTATTATGAGGAACAATCCGGCGGCAGCTATACGGTGGACGGCTATGTGTCCGACTGGTTGACGGTGCCGGGCAGCGCTGCGCAATACGGGGACGACAATCCGGCCGGGGGCCACGACAACTTAAATCCGCTAGGCCCTCGCGATCTTGTGAAGGATGCGCTCAATGCCGCTGTTGCCAATGGGCTTAATCTGGCGGATTACGACAAGTTCGATCTCTATGATCTCGACGGCGACGGTAATCAGAACGAACCGGACGGTTTGGTCGATCACTTGATGATCATTCACGCCGGAACCGGACAAGAAGCCGGCGGAGGCGCCTTGGGCGACAATGCCATCTGGTCCCATCGTTGGACCTTGAACGGCGTATACCCGGTGCCCGGCACGACGGCCGGTGTAGATTATTGGGGCGGCCGCATGGCGGCCTATGATTACACCATCCAGCCCGAAGACGGAGCGGTAGGCGTATTCGCCCACGAGTTCGGTCACGATCTCGGACTTCCGGATGAATACGACACCCAATATACCGGACAAGGAGAGCCCGTTGCATCCTGGTCGATCATGAGCGGCGGCAGCTGGAACGGGAACATTGCAGGCACGACTCCGACCTCCTTCTCCCCGCAGAACAAAGATTTCTTCCAGAGGACGATGGGCGGTAATTGGGCGAAGGTGACGGAAATCAACGCATCCGACATTAATCAGCTGGGCACTGCGGCGATCATCGATCAAAGCGTGACGAAATCCAACAATCCGGGAATCGTCAAGGTGAATTTGCCGGATAAAGCGGTGCCTGGCATACAGCCGGCGTTCGGTTCGCGCTACTATTACAGTACGAAAGGCGATAATCTGCACACGACGCTTTCTACACCTGAGTTCGATTTGACCCATGCCCAAACGGCATCATTTGATTTTAAATCCTTATACGAGGTTGAATTCGAATACGATTATCTTACCGTTACAGCAGTCACTTACACAGGGCAGGAAGTGACGCTGGATGTGATCGGCGACGAGGATACGAATGGCGATGCCAAAGCGGAAACGACGAACGGGACTTGGGTCGACAAGTCCTACGACTTAACGCCGTTCGCCGGCTCCAAAGTGTCCCTGCACTTCGATTATGTCACGGACGGCGGTCTGGCTCTGAACGGATTCGCCATGGATAATGCCAAATTAACGGTAGACGGCCAAACCGTCTTCTCCGACGATGCGGAAGGCCCATCCGGCTTTGCCTTGAACGGCTTCATCCAATCGAATGGAGTGGAAATGAAGAAGCACTATTACTACCTCGAGTGGCGAAATTATGCGGGTTCGGATAAAGCATTGGCATTCAGCCGCGGTGTCAAATACAATACAGGACTCGTCGTCTGGTACGCGGATGACAGCTACCTCGACAACTGGGTCGGCATCCATCCCGGCCAAGGGTTCCTCGGGGTCGTCGATTCCCATCCGAAAGCCATGATATTCCAGAAGGACGGTCAGGACTCCGTCTCCCAAACGACCCGCTATCAAGTTGCGGATGCCGCTTTCTCTTTGGACAAAACACCATCCTGGTATGTGAACAATGAATTGAGAGGCGAGTATACCTACAAATCGCAGCCTGGTGTCGAGCAGTTCTCAGACTCCAAAGTGTATATGGATCAATTAATCCCGGATGCCGGACGCCTTGTCCCGAACTACGGCCTGAAGTTCCATGTCGTCGGCGAAGCGAAAGATAATTCCGCCGGGTTAATCTGGATTCATAAATAAAATCAAAAGGGCTCCCGCCAAGTCGTGTTAACTTGGCGGGAGCCCTTCGCCTATTTGTACAGAATATCATCCTTCAGCGCAGCCACATGCCCAATCACTTGATCAATGTCTAACTGCGGCACACCGAAATGTGCAAGAGCATTCGCGAGATGCCCCGCAACCGCCTGAAAATGCTCCGGCTGCAGATTCATCCCCGTATGCGCCTTCGCCATGGAGAGCCCGGAATATTGATTCGGCCCGCCTAATGCGAAGGAAATGAACTTCGTTTGGTGCTTGCGCTGTTTCTCCATGTCGGTGTTTTTGAAGAAGTCATTGATCGTATCATCCGCTAGAATGAGTTCGTAGAAATAGTCCACCACTTTGCCAATGGCCTGTTCTCCGCCAAGTTTATCATATAAGGTTGTTGTTTGATCCACAAAGTTTATCCTTTCCAAGTTTACTCATGGAATACTTTACCCGTTTTTTACCGAATCATACCTTCGTCTTCCGAAATAACACGGTCACTTTGAACAAATCGCCGTCCATCTCAATGTGCAGCTCACCGCCTTGCAGCTCGGCGATGCTTTTGGCAATGGATAACCCCAATCCGGAGCCCTCCGTATGGCGGGACTGATCCCCGCGCTTGAAGCGCTCGAACAGCTCCTCCGCCTCGAAATCGAGCTCGTACGCGGACACGTTTTTGATCGTGAAAATAACGTTCTCCTGCTCTTCGCGCAGGTTCAGATGCACTCTCGTGTGCGGCATCGCATACTTCAATGCGTTGGAAATCAAATTTTCAAAGATGCGCCACGTTTTACGTCCGTCCAGAGCCGCGGTAATCTGCGGATGTTCAATATGTATGCGGAAACCGGCTGCGGAGCTTTCGATTTTATCGCTGAATTCGGCCAAAGCCTGGCTCAGTAAGGAGGAAACGTTAACGGTTTCCACTTGCAGCTCGACAGCTCCGCTCGACATTTTGGAAGCTTCGAACAGATCGTCAATGAGCACCTTCAGCCTCTGCGTCTTGCGGTCCAGGACCTCCACATAGCGCTCTGTGGTCTCCGGCGTCAAATCCTTCTGTTTCAGCAGATCGACATAATTGATGATGGAGGTGAGCGGCGTTTTGAGATCATGGGAAACGTTCGTAATCAGCTCCGTCTTCAGCCGTTCGCTCCGCATTTCCTTATCGAGCAGCTGCTTGAAGCCGGCCTTCATATTGTTCAATTGGCCTGCCAGGAGCGCCAGATGGCCTCGGCCCTTCTCGGGAATCGACTCGGTCATATGGCCTGAGGCCATCTGCTCGGCGGTTGTTATGATGCGCTGAAACCGGACCAACCTTCGGTACACGTACGGCACGATCGTAGCGCTGTAGAGCACGATATAGAGGAGTCCGAAAAATAAAAGTTCAGGCGCACTGTCTATTTCAGCCATTCCGATGAAAGCCATGATGAGAAATCCGCCTAATAGAACCGTCGCTCCGCCGACGAAGCCGGCCTTGAACAGAACCGATTGGCTAATGAACCGCCTCCCGACCAGAGCGGACGCTCTTCGGACTAGGCTGCGGCTCCACTGGTCATGCCACTCTCCCTTCCCGGCTGACATGCGCATGGCGTCGATAACGAACAAGATGAACAGTGTCGCGGTAATGACCAGCCAAGTCCATTCGACGAATTGACCGAACCGGATCGGCAATTGAAAGAACGAGTTGCCGCCGACCTGCAGCAGCCCGATGCCCATAATGAAGATAGCCGCCAACAAACGAACATCGACTGGCATACGCCGGATCCAGGTCAGAGATAGCTCCTCGCGTACGATGCGGAATTCCTGTACCCTTACGAAATACCACGTTAGCAGTCCCAGAACGGCCAGATTCACAGCAAGTACGCCGAGCTCCACAAGCAGCCGGTCGCGGATGTTGTTCAAATAAGCATAATCGGCATGGATTTGGCTGAAGCCGGGGGCGGTTCGCGGAATAAGCAGATACCCTTCGAGACCATTCGCCTGAAAATATTTATTGATCCCGGACAGCAACAGGCTGCTCGCATCCGCCTGCGGCAGTTTTAATCCAAATAAAGCTTGCGTCACGTCCGCGCCGGAGGGCTCCTTCGACAAATTGGTATAAGTGCGATGGGCGTTCTTGTCACGTATGTAATACTGGAAGCCGCCGCTTCGCGCAGCGAGACTGGCTTTCACGTCGTTCCATTCTTTATTTTTGTACGCCAAATATTCCGCCTTTCGGATCTCCATCAATTTCGGAATTTCGAGGGGGATCTGCGCCAGCTGCCGGTCCCGTTGCTCTTCCAGCTGTCTGACTTCTTCCGGCTTTTCACGGTTCTTCGCTTCCGCAATGCGATCCTCATACAGACTTTGTGCCCGGTTGATTCCCCGCTGCTCCATCGCCGCGTATTGCTCCTGCCACGCTGCCATGCGTTTATCGCCGATCTTCTCATCGTCCTTAAGCGACGGATAGTTCGCATTTTCCACCGTGTAACGAATCAGATTCCAATGCAGCGCCAACTCGTCATTGAACGCCTTGCTGTGCAGATAAGCTTCTTTCCTCAACAGCTCGTTATGAACCAGCAAGTCGGCTGCTGTGCAGACGGCGAAAACAGCCGCATACATATACGAAACCCACAACAACCCCCGCACATATTTATTTCTCAATCTTGTAACCAATGCCCCATACCACCTTCAAATATTTTGGCTCCCGCGGATTGATTTCTATCTTCTCACGAATTCGCCGCACATGGACGGCCACGGTGTTCTCCGCATTGAAGCAGGTTTCCTTCCAAACTTTCTCATAAATCTCTTCAATTGAGAAAACCCGTCCTTTGTTCTCCAACAGCAGCTCAAGAATTTTATATTCCGTTGCCGTCAAGCGCACTTCTTCGCCGTCTACGGATACGTTCTTAGTCGCTTTGTTCAAGACCAGCCCGCGCACCTCCAGCTCGTTGTCGCTCGGCTGATAATTTCCGAAACGGATATATCTCCGCAGCTGCGATTTGACCCGCGCCACCAGCTCCAGCGGATTAAACGGCTTTCCCATATAATCGTCGGCGCCAACGTTCAAACCTATGATTTTGTCCGTATCCTCCGTCTTGGCCGAAAGCATCAGAATCGGAATATTCCGGCTCTCCCGCACTTTAAACGCCGTTTGAATCCCATCCATTTGAGGCATCATAACATCAAGAATCATCAGATGGATGTCATGCTCCTCCAGCATTTGGAGGGCTTGCTTTCCGTTATTGGCTTTGAAAATATTCATATTCTCGTTTCTCAAATAGATCTCTATCGCGTCCTGGATTTCGAGCTCATCGTCCACGACGAGAATGTTGTATCTCTGCATGCTCTAACCTCTCATCTCTGAAATGGATGCTGCCGCGGCAAACGTTCATCCCTATTCCTATAGTAATGGATGACATTTACAAATAACTATTTAAAAATATGACAAATTTCTTAAGAATGATAGAGAAAAAACCGCCACAGCCCGTGTGACGGTTTTACATTTCATTATTTTCGTTCCAGTTTGGCGGAAATGCCTGTAAGAAGTGCGGCAGCCACAACCATCAATCCGCCGATCCATGGCGTATGTCCGAGACCGATGGTGTCGACAACCACACCTCCGACAATAGAGCCTACTGCGATACCGATATTGAACGCAGCGATGTTCAGTGCAGAAGCGACATCGACTGCCGAAGGCACGTATTTCTCGGCGAGCTGTACAATGTTCAGCTGCAAGCCCGGCACGTTCATGAAGGCCAGCAGACCCATCAGGAAGACCCCAATCAAGCCGGCCGTCTTGAACGGCAGCATGAAAGTCAGCATAATCAAGATCGCAGCCTGGCCGATAAACATCCAGAATAATGCGCGCAGCGCATTGCCATTAGCCCACTTGCCGCCGACCGAATTGCCGATCGCCACGGCGATCCCGTACACCAGCAGCACAACGGAGATAACATGCTGACTCAACCCTGTTACATCTTGCAATATCGGGGTTAAATAAGTAAAAGCGACGAACGTGCCTCCATACCCGAGCGCTGTGATGGCATAGCCAAGCACTAAGCGGCTATTCGTTACCAGACGAAGCATATCGGACATTTTGGCGGGAGGCGATTGCTTCAAATTTTTGGGGATCAAGGCGGCGCTGGCCAAAACCGCGATGACGCCTAGCAGGGCCACTCCCCAGAATGTCGCCCGCCATCCGAACATTTGCCCGATGAACGTGCCCAGTGGAACCCCAGTTACGGTTGCCACCGTTAGTCCCGTGAACATAAGGGCGATCGCACTGGCCTTCTTGGAAGGCGGTACGAGCTGAACGGCGATCGTGGCTCCGATGGAGAAGAAAACGCCGTGCGAGAAAGCGGTGATGAAGCGTGCAATCAACAGCAGCGAGAACGATGAGGAAAGCGCGGCCGCTGAATTGCCGACGATGAAGATCACCATTAAGAGCATCAGCAGCGTCTTGCGGTTCATCCGATTCGTCAATGCCGTCAAAATAGGTGCGCCCAGCGCGACTCCTATGGCGTAACCGGAAATGAGCAGCCCGGCCAGCGTAATGCCGATGTGCAAATCATCAGCAATTGATGCCAGCAGACCGACTGGAACGAATTCTGTCGTTCCGATCCCGAATGCGCTGATGGCTAGCGCGAGCAGCGCCCATTTTCCAGATTGAACCTTACTTGTTTGCTCTATGGTTGAAGATGATGTTGTCATGGTTTGACTCATAATTACCTCCTGTATATGAATGTGATCCGGCGGCAACACTTTATGATTTGTTGTCTGAGTGCTATTATAGGATCACAGAAACTTTTTGATAAGTACGCACTTTGAAGTATCATAGATACCATGAAGTGCTATAGGTACTCATAAGTACTATAGGCACTATTAAGTACCTATAAAAATTATACGGGAGGTTATCCGATGCCATACAACGTACCGGTGGAAGCAACGCTCGAGGTGATCGGCGGAAAATGGAAGGTCGTTATCCTGTGCCATTTGGACAAAGGTGACAAACGAACAAGCGAATTAAAGCGGCTTATGCCCGACATTACGCAAAAAATGTTGACCCAGCAGCTCCGCGAGCTGGAGGAAGACGGGATGGTCAAGCGTACGAGCTACGACCAGGTACCGCCTAAGGTGGTCTACTCCTTGACGCCGTACGGCTGGTCGTTCAAGCCGATCCTGGATGCGATGTGTGCTTGGGGAGAGCAGCATATTAAGCAAACGGAGGAACTAAGCTTAATAGAAAGCACTTAAGGAGGCGGTTGCTATGAAGATCATGATCACTGCAGCGGAAGCCATTGAGAAGGGCGTCTGGAAGGACATTCTTCGACTGTTCGGCCGCGACAAAGACGAGGAAATCTGGCCGAAAGAGGAATTCATCCTCACGGAAGAGCAAGCGATTCAATTGAAGCTGATTAAGAAGTAGCAGGTATGGCCGCAACTTCTTGAATTTGACGATTGCGAGGGCGTATCGCCTCAAAGCAGGCGAATAGCGGCGCGTAGATGTGGCGTTAGAGCACGGGCTGCCCGCGCCGGGAGCTAACGGACACAGCGTCGCTTATTCGGCTGGTTTCCGCCGATTGCTGATTCTAACGGACACCAGCGGCGCTATTTGCCGTTTGCGAGGGCGATT